>NZ_BPQL01000060.1 GCF_022179225.1 Methylobacterium goesingense | reverse complement strand
CTTGGCCTCCTGCAGGCGGTGTGCGTCCAGGCGCAGGAGGGGACCGCCGAGCTGCACCGACGCCTGGGTCGAGGCCGGCAGGAAACCGCTGCTGACGATGCCCCCGACGGCGCCCTCCCGCCCGACGGTGGCGGTCTCGGCGCCGCGCCCGTCGCGCATGACCACCATCAGGCTGACCACCGTCTGATCGCACGGAAAGGCGATCGTCCGAACGGAGGCGCCGACCTCGAACAGGGTCTCGCCGCGCTCGCAGATGACATAGTCGAGGTGGGGATCGAGCAGCGCCCGGTCCTCGGGCTGCAGGCCGTCGAGGAGGAGGTTGCCCGGAACGGGAATGATTCGCGATGAGGCGGTGTTTCGGGTCGACATCGAGACCGGGACCACATCCCGATCTTGAGAGGACATCGAATCGCGAGCCGGATTTTGCGTCGCGTCTTCCGTGGACTCTTCCGTGGAATCTTGGGCCGAAGCCATGGAGCGCGCCGTGTTCACCGTCTGTCTCTCCGGCCTCTAGCGCATCGCCCGCGTAGCCGTCTGTCTACAAGTAGACATTCATGAGACAATTCTGTTCTTTTGATGGGATGCCGGCGTTCGGGGAGGTCATCCGTCGGGTGATTTCATCGGCGCCGCGCGTGGCCCGCGCCGGCCAGGTTCACGCCTGCCCGGCCTCGTCGCCCTCGCCGATGCAGTCCAGGGCGCGCTCCACGGCGGTGACCGCGTCGAGGAGGTTCTGGACCGTGCGCTCGACCTCGCGGGCCGGACGCCCCATCGCGGCGGCCCGGGCGCTTACCGCCTCGAGCTGCTCCAGGAGCGCGAAGAGGTCGTCGGCGACCGCCACCACGTCGGTGACCACAACCGCCGGGGCGGCGGGGCGTCGAAGGAAGGGGACTACGTTGCTCATTGGCGCCATGTGTCGCGTGTTCGCCGCCAAAGCGCCAGCCTGCGGGCCGTCGGATTCCACATCTTCGGCCCCCGGAGGCCGCTTGCCTGCCAGGGTGGTGAGCGCATTCGTGGCGCGGTGACATCACTCCGCCAGGAACCGGCGACGATTCGTTAGCCTTGCGCTTGACGCGCGCGGGACGTCGGCAGCACGACGGGTCCACTCGCGACACCAGGAAACCAGCCGATGCGCCTTGCCCCCCTCGTCCTCGCCGCCGCCCTCCTGGGCGGCCTCTGTGCCTGCAACAGCGACAGCCCGAGCGGTCGCAGCGGCGTTTCCGACGCCTTCGACACCAGCAACTACCGCCGCTCCAACGACACCAACGGCACCCAGACCCGCCGCGACGTGAACCGCCAGTACACCCAGCCCTCGATGCCTTCGATCGTGAACCGCGGGAACTGAAGGCGGACCGAGCGCCCCGAGGCGCCCGGCCCGCACCGCCGCGGCATCACGCCTGCGGTGGCGGGGGCCGGAAGCCGTCCCGTCAGGCCTCGTCCGCGTCCGGCTCCGGGGCAGCCTCGCTCGGATCGGCATCCTCGTCGTTCAGATCGTCGTTCGTCGCGGACGAGGCACTCAGCGGCGCGATGAAGGCCCGGTGGACGTGCCCATCGACGAAGCCGTCTCCCTCGATATCGACGCGTGCCCAATCGTTCAGGCGCCCCTCAAAGGCCAGCACGGTCAGCACCGTTCCGGTATCGATCGCGGAAAGAATCGGAAAGTCGAGGCCCGGCCCTCCCCGGAGCTTGAGGCCCCCGCGCGCGATCACGCGATACTGTTCGGTCCCCGAGACGGCGGAGGTCGAGGCGACGCGCGACACGGCGCTCGGAGACGTCTGCCAACCCTTCTGGGCCGCCTTCCTGAGCCAACCCGGGGCGGTGGCGGCGGCGCCGCCGGCACCCCAGACCAATCGGGACGTGTCCCGCGGCGAAGTGCCGAAGCCCACATGAAGCGTCGTCGGTCCCATATAGTCGACCGCCGCACCGATGCCGGTCGCCCCATTGGCGGCCGCCGCCGTCACGAAGGCGGCGACGATGTCCCGATCGCCCGTCTTCGTGAAATCGAGAGCCCGGCGCCCGTCCACGAGAAGTTGGAGATCGGCCGCGAAGCCGTTGTCGTGCCGTGTCGATCCCGTGCGTTTGCGACACGTGCCCTTCGGACATTGGCCGCCGGAGGTCACCCGCACCACGTCGATGCCGGCCGCATCCGCGGCCTCGATCAGGACCGCCCGCAAGGTGCCGTGGATCGGCAGGTCTCGAATCTTGCCCTTCGTGTCTTCGCGTACGATCGCCATGATCATCCCCCCGCATCAACCGGAACGATGATCAATCAACTTCAGGTTATACTCAAGCGCCTCCCGTGCACCGCTCAGTTCTTCGCCAGCGCGTCCGCGAAGGCGATCATCCGGTTGCGGGCGTAGGTCGGCAGGCCGGCGCTGATCGAGGTGCCGGTGTTGAAGGACGAGTTGCCCATCAGCACCTGGGCGGGGAGCAGGTTCTTGAGTACCGGCACGCGGGCGTATTCCTGCTTGCGGTCGAGGACGTCGGCCTTGATCGCGAGCGCCATGTAGGTGGTCACCACGGTCTTGGTCGGATCGCCCGGCATGGGCTGGAACACCGCCAGGAACTTGCCGAAGCGCAGGATCTGGTTGACCCAGAAGATGGTCTGCTCCAGCCCGCCGCTCACCGGGGTGTCGATCTTCGTGAGGTTGCCGAGCGCGGCGATCTCCGCCGGGGGCAGGGTACGCAACTCGCTCTGGAACGCGACGAACTCGGCGATTTTCTTGGTGGCCCCGTCCTCCAGACGGTTGGCGAGCTTCACGCCGAGCGGCAGCTTGCCCTCGAGGTCGTAGCGCGATTCGATGCAGGTGGTGCCGGCCTCGCACCAGGGCCGGTCCGGCCGTTTGGCGAAGGCGGCGGCCGGGTCCTTGTTCGGCGTCGCATCGGCGGGGTTGAGCGCCTTGTGCTTGATCACCGGGTCCATCTTGGACACGAAGCCGAGGGTGGCGTAGGCGGCAAGATCGATGCGCTCCGGGGCCTTGGCCACCACGAAGCGCCCCTGCGCCACGTAGACCTTGAGGGTCTCGTGCCGGCGCTTGGCGACTCCGTTCAGGGTCTGCACGTAGTCGGGCTCGGCGTAGGCCGGGTGGGGCGCCAGCGCCGCGCGCTCGCCGGGGCGGAGCTTGCCCCAGTCGAGATACGGCACGAGGCCGCTCTCGGGCTTGGCCGGATCGTCGCGGTGATCGGTGAACAGGATCGTGCCGGGCTTCAGGCCCGCCACGCTCGCCGCCTCGATGGCGGGCACGTCCTTGATCCGCTCCGAGACGGCGGGGTTCGTAGGCGGCTGCTGCTTCATGCCCTCCTGGGCGAGGGCGGTGCGGAACCCGCCCTGCGCCGTCAGGGCCAGGGCAAGGAGGAGGGTTGCCGAAACTTGGCTGTGCACGTCGGGGCCTCGGAGATCGGGAAGGGGGTGGCGGCGCTGCGGCTCAGTAGGGCGGGTCGTCACCGAACAGGTAGTCGGGATCGCGGCGGCGCGGGCGGGGGCGAACCTCCTCCTCGTCGCCGAAGGGCGAGCGCTGGGTGCCGGGCCAGGGCTGGTAGGTCTCGCCCTGCGCCCGGCGGCTGCGGCGCTCGCCGAACGGGTCGAGGAGGTCGGAATCGGGCCCGGCGCGGCGATCCCCGGACAGTCCCCCGTAGGCCCCGCCCGCGACGTCGGGCGAATCCGGGTCGGCGCCGAGGTCGCCGTCCTCGGGATCGGGCCGCATGGCGGTCCGGGTCTCGCGGGGCAGCAGCTTGTACTGGGTGTCGGCCATGCGGCCGTCCTTGATCCGGAAATGCTCCTGGAAGCCGCCGCCCTCGACGCGCTCGCCGCTGCGCGGGTCGATGCTCGCATCGGCAAGGAACTGGCGCGCCTCCGGGGTGGGTGGCGCGAGGGGCGTGCGCGGCACCCCGTTGGCCCAGGCCGCCTGCAAGATGGTACCCGCGATGGGCACGGCGAGGTGGCCGCCGGTCTGTCCGCGCCCGAGGGTCCGGCGGGTGCCGTCGGCATTGTCGTAGCCGACCCAGACCACGATGGTGATCTCGTTGGTGAAGCCGGCGAACCAGGCGTCGTTCTCGTTCTCGGAGGTGCCGGTCTTGCCCGCGATCGACGACGAGAACCGGGCGAGCGCGGCGGCCGTGCCGTGGTTGGTCACGCCCTGCAGCATGGTCTTCAACTGGTAGAACGCCACCCGGTCGGCCGAGCCGATGCGGGTCGGCGCCCGCGCCGCGCGGGTGTAGAGGGCCTTGCCGTCGCGCTCGATCGATTCGAGGGCGTAGGGCGCGGGCCGGGCGCCCTCGTTGGCCACCGCCGCATAGAAGGCCGCGAGATCCACCATCCGCACCGGTTGCGCGCCGAGCACGAAGGGATAGTAGCGCTCGCACTCGGCGTAGATCTGGGCCTCCAGGGCGAGGTCGCAGACCTTCTGCAGGCTGGCCGGCGCCGTGTCGCTGATCCCGCCCTGGAGCAGGCGGGCGGTGACGAGGTTCTTCGAGAATTCGAGGCCCCGGCGCAGGGTCGTGGCCCCGGCGCCGCCGCCGTCATAGTTCTTCGGCGACCAGGAATCGCCGACCCCGCCGATGGGCGGCAGGGTGATGGCGGAATCCATCACCAGGGTATTGGGCTGGAGCCCGGCGGTGAGGGCGGCGAGGTAGGTCAGCGGCTTCAGGGTCGAGCCCGGCTGGCGCACTGTCTGGGTGACGCGGTTGAGCTGGCTCAGCGGGTAGGAGAAGCCGCCCGCCATGGCGAGGATGCGGCCCGTGCGGTTCTCCAGCACCAGGGCGGCGCCCTGGACGCTCGGTCGCACGCGCAGGTCGGCGCGCGGATTGCGCGCGTTCGGGTCGCGCAGCTTCACCCGCACCACGTCGTAGGGCTGGAGCTTGCCTCGGGCCGGCCCGGGTTCCAGGCTGGCGGTGCGGCCGTCGGCGAGGCCGATTTTGGCGGTGCCGCCGCGCCCCGCATCCAGCACCACCGCGAGCGGCCAATGCACGTCGTAGAGCACGGGCCGCGCGGTCTCCAGCGCCCGCTGCCACGCCGGCTTCGGGCGCTCGACCTTGGGCGCCGCTTTCTCGGCGGCCGCCGCGGCCTTGCGCTCGGCCTTCGTCTTCGGGGCCGGGACGGGCTTCGGTGCGTCGCCCACGAGGAGCGGCACACCCAGCGGCGAGGCCTCGACGGCCGGAGCCGCGCCTTCGAGCTTGCGCACCGCGTCGGCGATGTTGAGTTCCGGCCCCTCGTAGCGGGCGCGGCCGGTGGCGCGCTCATACCCGGCGAGCCCCTCCTGCAGGGCCGTCTCGGTGGCGGTCTGCAGGCCGGCATTGATCGTGGAGCGCACCACGTGGCTGGCGGCGGTGAGGGATTCGACGCCCGCGAAGGTGCGCACCTCCCGGGCCAGGTGGTCGACGAAGTAGAAGCCGGCATCCCGCCGGGTCGCGTCGAGGGGCTTGAGGCCCAGCGGCGCGTTGGCCGCCTCGCCGAGTTGCGCCTCCGTGATCACGCCCTCCTCCTTCATGCGCGCCAGCACGTAGGCCCGGCGCTCGCGCGCCCGGTCGGGGTACTTGTCGGGGCTATAGAAGTTCGGGCCCTTGGGCATGCCGGCCAGCAGCGCCGCCTCCGGCACGGTGAGCTGGCCCACCGATTTGCCGAAGTAGCTGCGCGCCGCCATCTCGATGCCGTAGGCGCCGCGGCCGAGATAGATGCCGTTGAGGTAGAGTTCGAGGATACCGGCCTTCGGCAGGATGTGCTCCAGCCGGGAGGCCACGATCATCTCGCGGATCTTGCGCTCGTAGGTGACGTCGTCGCCCACCGAGAGGTTCTTGACCACCTGCTGGGTGATGGTGGAGCCGCCCGCCGGCCGGCCCGGGGAGGCGAGGTTGCCGATGAAGGCGCGGATGACGCCGCGCTCGTCGATGCCCTTGTGGGTCTCGAAGCGCTTGTCCTCGGCCGCCACGAAGGCCTTCTGGACCATCGCCGGAACCTCGGCGATGGGCACGCTGAGGCGCCGGCCATTGGACTCGAAGGCCTCGGCGTAGCGCTTGCCCGCGCCGTCGAGGATGAGGCTGGCGCCGGGGAGCTTGCGGTCCCTCAGGGCCTCGGCCGAGGGCAGGTCGGCCACCGCCTTGTTGTAGAACGCGATGACCTCGCCCGGGTCGAAGGGCGAGTCCTTCGGGTTCTCGCCCTTGCAGAACTGCCGGTAGCTGATGTTCAACTCGCCGATGTCGAGGCCGTGCAGGATCTTGGGGGCGCTGGCGCCCGCCACCGCGCTCGGATCCTCCATGGCGGTCGAGATCAACTCGTCGAGGTTGATGTCCTCGATGTCGAAGGCCTTGCGCATGTGGGCGCAGCCGTCGCGCAGGATCTGAACGACCTGGGATCGGTCCGCCACCGGATCGAACTGCGTCTTCACCGCGTCCGGCCGCGTCGTGACCTGGCTGAGCGTCAGCGCCGTGGCGAACAGCTTGATCAGGATGATGTTCATGCGAGCCGGGATACCGGAGGAAGGGTCGTGGCGCGGAGGGGCCGCACGGTCATAGCCGAGACCGCGTGCCGGAGCGTGGCAGATGCGCTGCACAAGGCGGCTGATTTAAGGACGATGCGGCCACGCTTGGGGCGTGCGCCAGCGGCAACGCTTTCTCGCGGGCCCGCGTTATGGCCCGGGGCGGCCGCCTCCGGAGACGCCCGCATGATCAAGGACCTCTGGTACAAGAACGCCGTCGTCTACTGCCTGTCGGTCCGGACCTTTCTCGATGGCAACGGCGACGGCATCGGCGACTTCGCCGGTCTGGAGCGACGGCTCGACTACCTGCAGGGAATCGGCATCACGGCGATCTGGCTGATGCCGTTCCAGCCCTCGCCCAAGCGCGACGGCGGCTACGACATCACGGACTATTACGGGGTCGACCCGGATTACGGATCGCTCGGCGACTTCGTCGCCTTCACCCATGCGGCCAAGCAGCGGGGCCTGCGCGTCCTGATCGACCTCGTGGTCAACCATACCTCGGACCAACATCCCTGGTTCCAATCCGCGCGCTCGGACCCGGATTCGCCCTACCGGGACTGGTACGTCTGGTCGAAGACAAAGCCGCCGCACGCCGACGAGGGCATGGTGTTCCCCGGCGTGCAGACCACCACCTGGACCCGGGACGCCAAGGCGGGGGCCTACTACTTCCACCGCTTCATGCCGTTCCAGCCCGACCTGAACACCGCCCATCCGGCGGTGCGGGCCGAGATCCAGAAGATCATGGGCTTCTGGATCCAGCTCGGCGTCTCGGGCTTCCGCATGGACGCGGTGCCCTTCGTCATCGCCAAAAAGGGGCCGGAGGTCACGGGCGAGCCCGACGAGCAGTTCGACATGCTGCGGGACTTTCGCGAGTTCCTGCAGTGGCGCCAGGGCGACGCCATCATCCTGGGCGAGGCCAACATCCTGCCCAAGAAGGACCTCGACTATTTCGGCGACGACGCCGATCGGCTCCACATGCTCTTCAACTTCCAGGTCAACCAAGCCCTTTTCTACGGCCTCGCGGCGGGCGATGGACGCCCTCTCGCCAAGGCCATGCGCAAGACCTGGAACCGGCCGGATTCGGCCCAGTGGGCGGTGTTCCTGCGCAACCACGACGAGCTCGACCTCGGACGCCTCACCGAGACCCAGCGCCAGGCGGTGTTTTCGGCCTTCGGCCCCGAGAAGGGGATGCAGCTCTACGACCGGGGCATCCGGCGTCGCCTCGCCCCGATGCTCGGCGGCGACCAGCAGCGCATCGAGATCGCCTATTCGCTGATGTTCACCCTGCCGGGCACGCCGGTGCTGCGTTACGGCGACGAGATCGGCATGGGCGACGACCTCTCGCTGAAGGAGCGCGAATGCGCCCGCACGACGATGCAGTGGAGCGGGGAGGCCCAGGGCGGCTTCACCAAGTGCGAGACCCCGACCCTGCCGGTGATCGAAAGCGGCGCCTACGGCTTCGACCACGTCAACGTTGCGGCCCAGCGCCACGACCGCGGCTCGCTGCTCAACTGGATGGAGAGCATCATCCGCACCCGCAAGGAGGTGCCGGAGATCGGCTGGGGCGACTTTTCCGTGATCGAGACGGCCTCGCCGGCGATCCTGGCGATCCGCTATGACTGGGAGGGCAATTCCGTGCTCTGTGTGCACAACCTCGCGGGCACGCCGATGGAGATCGAACTCGCGACCGGACTCGAAGGGCCGGAGGGCCGCGTCCTCATCGACCTCCTCACCGGCCGCCGCTGCGAGGCCGATGCCGACGGCCGCCACTGCCTTATGATGGAGCGCTACGGCTACCACTGGTTCCGCGTCGGCGGCCTCGACGCCCCGCTGAAGCGGCGGGTGGGGTAGGCCCCGCTACTTGTTGCGCCCGAGCAGCACCAGCCAGCCGATCCCGATCACGCAGACCATGGCGCCGACGGTGATGAAGGCGGGGGTGCCGAGGTCCATGAAGCGCGGGGCGAGCTGCGTCGCGAAGGCGGCGACGATGAGCGCCACGGCAATGCGGGCGGCGGCGCGCTCGATGCCGCGGGTAAGCTTCTCGATGCCCTTGAGCTCGATCTCGACGGTGACCCGGCCCTGCTTCAGGCGCACCAGCATGAGGTGGATCAGGGTCGGCAGCTCGGAGGCCGCGCCGAACAGGCCCGCGCCCACCGCCTCGACCTTGCGGGTCAGCCCCTTGATCGAGAATTGCGAGGCGAGCTTGCGCCTCACGGTCGGGCCGGCGGCGGAGAACAGGTCGAAGCCGGGATCGAGCTGGCGCATCACGCCGTCGGCCGTCACCAGCCCCTTGAACAGGATGGCGAGATCGGTGGGCATGGCCAGATCGTTCTCGCGCGCCATAGTCATGAAGTCGGTCAGCAGCGCGCCGAAATCCAGCGATGCGCCGGTGTGGCGCGCCACGAAGGCCTGCGAGGAGGCCTCGAGCTTGGTCAGGTCCGGGTTGCTCGATCCGCTCCAGTCGAGTAGCACCGCCATCAGGCCGTCGGAATCCTCCTTGAGCATGGCGCCGATCAGCATCAGCAACTGCGTGCGCCGGCGCTGCGACAGCCGCCCGATGATGCCGAAATCGATGAAGCCGATCCGGTTGCCCGGCATGATCAGCATGTTGCCCGGATGCGGATCGGCGTGGAACACGCCCTCGATCAGGGCCATTTGCAGGAAGGCGTCGGTGCCCTTCTGGGCGAGCAGCACCTTGTCGTAACCGGCCGCATCCAGGCGGGCATGGTCGTTGGGCGGGATGCCGTGCACGAATTCCTGCACGAGCACGCGCTCGGAGGTCCATTCCCAGTGGATCTTGGGCACCACGATGTCGTCGCGGTCGGCGAAGATCGCCGCGATGGTCTCGCAGTTGCGCGCCTCGTTGATGAGGTCGAGCTCGCCGTAGAGGCCGCTGGCGAGGTGGCGCATCTGTTCCTGGGGCTGGTAGCGCCCAAATTCCGGCCACTCGTCCACGACGATGCGGGTGGCGTGGCCCATCAGGCGCAGGTCCGCCTCGATGGTCTTGCGCAAGCCCGGCCGCAGCACCTTCACCACCACCTCCTCGCCGGTGAGGAGGCGGGCGCGGTAGACCTGCGCGATGGAGGCGGCCGCCAACGGCGTGGTGTCGAACTCGGCGAAGATCTCCGAGGCCGGGCCGCCGAGATCCTCCTCAAGCTGGGGCCGGATGCGCTCCCAGGGGATCGGCGAGACCTGGCTGTGGAGCTTCTCCAGCTCCTCGGTCCATTCCGGGGTGAGGAGGTCGGGCCGGCTCGCCAGGATCTGGCCGAGCTTGACGAAGGTCGGCCCGAGGGTCTCGATGGCGCGCCGCACCCGCTGGGGCTGCGACAGACGGGCGATGTCCACCTGCGGCGTCCGGCGCTTGGCCAGCCGCGCCACCTGGGCGAGGCCGAGGCGCTCGACGACCTTGGTCACGCCGAAGCCGATGAGGACGGACGCGATCTCCCCGAGGCGCTGCCGATCCCGTGCGGCGACGAAGGCGGTTTTCAGCATGTGTACGCGAGACCCGGGGCGGGGAGGGGAGGCCGTCCGCGACGGACGGCCGAATGGTGGTTAAGGCTCCGCTAGGCCCCTGGCGAGGCCGAAGTTTGACCGTGGGGCCGCCGGGGACGCGACCGATTCGCGCCCGCACCGATCTCGGGCTAGACAGGCGGCATCCCGCGCCGTCGCGGCGCCATCCCCGCGAGACCCCCGATGCCAGGCACGCCCCGCGCCGGAATAGTTCCGGTGACCCCCTTCCAGCAGAACTGCACCCTGATCTGGTCGGACGAGACCAAGGTCGGCGCCGTGGTCGACCCGGGCGGCGACCTGGAGCGTATCGAGGCGGCGATCGCCGGTCAGGGCATCACCATCGAGAAGATCCTGCTCACCCACGGCCACATCGACCATGCGGGCGGCGCGGCGGAGCTGCGGGACCGGCTCGGTGTGCCGATCGAGGGTCCGCACGAGGCCGACCGCTACCTCCTCGACAGCCTGCCGGAAACGGGCGCCAATTACGGCCTCGACGGCGCGCGCGCGGTGACGCCGGACCGCTGGCTCGCGGACGGCGACGTGGTCGAGGTGGGGGGCCTGGCCTTCGACATCCTGCACGCCCCCGGCCACTCCCCCGGCAGCGTGGTGTTCATGAGCCGCGACGCGCGCTTCGCCCTGGTGGGCGACGTGGTGTTCAAGGGCTCGGTCGGCCGCACGGACCTGCCCGGCGGCAGCCACGAGCAGCTGATCCGGGCGATCAAGGACCGGGTGCTGCCGCTCGGCGACGACGTGGCCTTCATCCCCGGCCACGGCCCGACCAGCACGCTCGGCGAGGAGCGCCTGACCAACCCGTTCCTGCAGGATTGAGGCGCGTCGGGCCGCCCCCGGCGGGCCGACCGCGCGCCCTTGACCTTTGGTTAAAGCGGCGCGCGCATCATGACGGCGTTTCGGGGCCCCGGCGGGCCCGGAAACGATGCATTCCCAATGCGAAACGCCTATATTGCGTGAATCAAGAAGAAACGCAGGCGCGCGGGGGTCCGGCCTGGGCCGACGAGCCCAGCCCGAGCGCCCGCCTGCCCGAGGAAGTTCATGTCCGACAGCTCCCATAAACTCGCGGCCGATGCCTACGGCGCGGAATCCATCCGGGTCCTCAAGGGGCTCGACGCCGTGCGCAAGCGCCCCGGCATGTATATCGGCGACACCGACGACGGCTCGGGCCTCCACCACATGGTCTACGAGGTGGTCGACAACGCCATCGACGAGGCGCTCGCGGGCCACGCGGACCTCGTCACCGTCACCCTGAACGCCGACGGCTCGGTCACGGTGTCGGACAACGGCCGCGGCATTCCCACCGACATCCACAAGGAGGAGGGGGTCTCGGCGGCCGAGGTCATCATGACCCAGCTGCACGCGGGCGGTAAGTTCGACCAGAACTCCTACAAGGTCTCCGGCGGCCTGCACGGCGTCGGCGTCTCGGTGGTCAACGCCCTCTCGCAATGGCTCCGCCTGCGCATCTGGCGCAACGGCAAGGAGCACGCGATGGAGTTCCGCCACGGTGACGCGGTCTCGCCGCTGATCATCGTCGGCGACGGCAACGGCCGGCGCGGCACGGAGGTGTCGTTCCTGCCCTCCACCGAAACTTTCACGATGATCGAGTTCGACTACGCGACGCTGGAGAAGCGACTGCGCGAACTCGCCTTCCTCAATTCCGGCGTGCGCATCGTCCTCACCGACGCGCGCCACGCCGAGCACAAGCGCGAGGAATTGTTCTACGAGGGCGGCATCGAGGCCTTCGTGCGCTACCTCGACCGCTCGCGCAAACCGATCGACGGCATGCAGAAGCCCGTGATGGTGCGGGCCGAGCGCGACAACATCCGCGTCGAGGTGGCGCTCTGGTGGAACGACTCGTTCAACGAGACCGTGCTGCCCTTCACCAACAACATCCCGCAGCGCGACGGCGGCACCCACATGGCGGGGTTCCGCGCGGCGCTCACCCGCCAGATCACCGGGTATTCCGAGTCGTCGGGCATCGCCAAGCGCGAAAAAATCTCGCTGACCGGCGAGGATTGCCGCGAGGGTCTCACCGCCGTCATCTCGGTGCAGGTGCCGGACCCGAAATTCTCCTCCCAGACCAAGGACAAGCTCGTCTCCTCTGAGGTGCGCCCGGCCGTGGAGAACGTCCTCAACGAGGGGCTCTCGAACTGGCTCGAGGAGAACCCGGCGCTGGCCCGCTCGGTGATGGCCAAGGTCATCATGGCGGCCTCGGCCCGCGAGGCAGCCCGCAAGGCCCGCGAGACCGTGACCCGCAAGGGCGTGCTCGACATCGCGTCCCTGCCCGGGAAGCTCGCCGACTGCCAGGAGCGCGACCCCTCGAAATGCGAGATCCTGCTGGTTGAGGGCGATTCCGCCGGCGGTTCGGCCAAGCAGGGCCGCGACCGCACCTTCCAGGCGGTGCTCCCCTTGCGCGGCAAGATCCTCAACGTCGAGCGCGTGCGCGCCGACCGGATGCTGTCCTCGGCCGAGATCGGCACGCTGATCACGGCGCTGGGCGCCGGCATCGGCCGCTCCTCTACGGACCGCGAGGGCTTCAACCCCGATAAGCTGCGCTACCACCGCATCATCATCATGACGGATGCCGACGTCGACGGCTCGCACATCCGCACCCTGCTGCTGACGTTCTTCTTCCGGCAGATGCCGGAGGTGATCGAGCGCGGGCACCTCTACATCGCCCAGCCGCCCCTCTACAAAGCCGCCAAGGGCAAGTCGGCGATCTACCTCAAGGACGAGCGGGCGCTCGAGGACTACCTCATCGACGCGGGCGTGGACGGAGCCGTGCTGCGGCTGGCCTCCGGCACCGAGTTCGGCGGCGCGCAGCTCAAATCCCTGGTCGAGGAGGCCCGCCAGTTCCGCGGGCTGATGCAGGCGCTCCACACCCGCTACGACCGCGCCGTGGTGGAGCAGGCACTGATCGCCGGCGCCTTCCGGATCAATGTCGACGAGAATCAGGCCGAGGCCGAGGTGCTGGCCGAGGAGACCGCCCGGCGCATGGACCGGATCGCGGACGACATCGAGCGCGGCTGGGAGGGCTCGGCCGCGGAGGGCGGCTACGTCCTCAGCCGGACCCTGCGCGGCGTGCGGCAGGTGGCGACCCTCGACGCCGCGCTGCTGGCCTCTCAGGAGGCCCGCCGCCTCGCCGATCGGGCCGAGGCCCTGCGCGAGATCTACGACGAGCCCGTCGCTTACGCGCGCAAGGGCGACGAGACGGTCCTGCACGGCCCGGTCGGCCTGTTCGAGGCGGTGATGGCCTTCGGCCGCAAGGGCCTGCAGCTCCAGCGCTACAAGGGCCTGGGCGAGATGACCGCCCAGCAACTCTGGGAGACCACCCTCGACCGCGACGTGCGCTCACTCCTGCAGGTGAGGGTGAAGGACACCCAGGACGCCGACGATCTGTTCGTGAAGCTGATGGGCGACGTGGTGGAACCCCGCCGCGAGTTCATCCAGGACAACGCGCTCAGCGTCGCCAACCTCGATGTCTGATCGCACCGATGTTGGGCATTCCAGTAGATCTTGAGAAATGTCCAAGAGTTTCTGAGAAAATTCCAGACCGCTTGATCGGTGTGATTTTTCAGAAAAGATTACCCCTGCAGTCGGGTAGTCTGTCCTGATTTACTAAGAAGCGTGTCTCTCGCGGCCTTATGGCTCGTGCCTGATAGTCGCGAGAGCATTGATTCAAAGATAATTCCTGCCGTCAACGCTGGTAGCCGCGGGGGTCAGGCGCAGGCACAGGCCACGCTGCGCGGCGCGGCGCGGCGCGGCGCGATCGAGGGTGCCGACTCCTGGGCATGCAAGCGGTCGAGCTGGTTCTCGACCATGGCGAGGCGGGCCTGGACGCGGGCGGCTTCTACTTCAGCGGTTTTGGCCAGGGCAACGAGCGCGGCGTGCCCAGCCTAAAATCTTGTAAACGCCCAGCCCGCCCCTTCCGTGCAGAGGCGGCTTGCGGGCGAAGAGCCGCCATCTCAGCAATTGTGGCAGAAAGTCCGGAAGTGGCGCGTAGCCGACCAGTCGGCATGCTAACTGCTGACCCTTTGCGGAAGCTGGGAAGGTCCGCTTGCGGGCTGTCTGCAAAACGGGACGTATGACCTAGATGGGTGGATTCCTGCCTGTCTGCTTTCGGTCAGAAAATACGTAAAGCTGTCATTTTTTGAAGATTGACGAGATGCAAAATTTCAGCGACCGTTGGAGCCCAAGATCAAAATCAAATTTCTGATCTGAGCTAATGATGCCGCAAAAGCTCAGGCTGCATGCTGCTGATTGATCCCAGCCTCAGTGTTGTGTCCTCGGACCCAAATTTCAGGCATTTTATAACCTGAAATTTAGCTAGGTTGCATCTCGACAGATGCGGCGTAGCTTTCGTTTACATGGTCGTTCCATTCGGTCTTCGGGGCCTAGTCGCCATTGCGGTTGGCAACTCGGTCGAACGTCATCGAACCGGTATCTCACCCTGTAGCCAGCCTTGAAAGATCGCGTACTGGACGATGTGCGCGCGGCTGGTGATGCCGAGGCGGCAGCAGGCCCGGGCCTTCTGGGTCTCCACCGCCTTGGGCGTGGCCCCGAGGCGAATCGCGACCTCCTTACTGGTGAAGCCGAACGCGACGAAGCGGAGGATGTCCCTCTCGCGTTCGGTGAGGATCGCCTGGTCGTCATCGTGGACGGGGCCGGCGACGGGGCGATGCGGACCGAGGCTGCGCGCTGGCAAGGACGGATCCGTGTAAGTCCCGCCCGCGAAGACGGCCCGCACGGCCTGGGCGATATTGAGAAAGGCCGAGCGCTTCAGGACATAGCCGCTCGCTCCGGCCTCGAACGCCTGATCGACATACACCCGGCTCTCGTAGACGCTCAGGATCATCGTCCGGGCCGGGCTGTGGCGCTCGACCAGCCTGCGTATCACCGCGACGCCGTTCAACTCCGGCATGGCGAGGTCGAGGATGGCGACGTCGGGCATCAGCTCCATCACGGCCTGCACCGCGGCGGAACCGTTCTCCACCGAGGCGACGATCTCGACCTCGCCGGTGCCGGACAGGAGGTCCGCGACGCCGTGGCGGAACACGGGGTGGTCGTCCGCGAGCACGGCGCGGATCCTGGCACGCTCAACCATCGGACGACACATCCCCTCTGAGGTGGACGCGGGCCATGACGGTCGTGCCATGTCCGGGCATAGATTCGAGTTCGAGGCTGCCGCCCACCAGCGACATGCGCTCGCGCATCCCGATCAACCCGAGCTTGCCCTCCGCGACGAGGGCGAGGGCGGAGGCCGCATCGGCATCGAAGCCGACGCCGTCGTCGTCGACGGTGAGGGTCAAGTGGGACACGCCGAAGAGCAGCACCACGGAGACGGCACTCGGTTGCCCGGCGTGCTTCGCCACGTTCGTGAGGGCTTCCTGGGACAGGCGATAGAGCGTGACGGCGAGCTCGGTGGACAGCGGGACATCCTGTCCGACCATCTGGAACTCCGTGGCGATTCCCGTCAACCGGCTCCACTCCTTTGCGAGGTAGCGCAAGGCGGTGACGAAGCCGAACTCGTCGAGGGCCGCCGGGCGGAGTTCCAGCGACACGCGCCTGAGTGCCTGCCCGATGTCCTGAGCCTGACGGAGGAGGAGGTCGAGCTCGGCCAATGCCCCGGGGGCCGCCAGATGGGGCGTCAGCCGCCGCAACCCGAAAGTCATGGCAACCAAATGCTGTCCCGCGTGGTCGTGAAGGTCGCGGGCAAGCCGACGCCGCTCGTCCTGTCCGGCCCGATACAATCGGGTCAGGACTTGGTCCCGCTCTCGTTCCGCCGCCACCCTCGCGGCCGCATCCTCCTTGAGGCGGACGAGCAACCGGCCGCGCTCCTCCAACAACGATTGCATGCGGCGGCTACGAAGCCTGCGTTCCTGCATGACGCCGCGGGCGGCTTCAAGCTTCGCCGAGAGGATCGCGAACCTGCGGTCCAGCATGGGTCCGTCGAGATGGAGCAGGGTCAGCACGCGGCCGCCGAACGCATCGAACCGCGTCCGCGCACCGTGACAGCGTCGACGCTCCACGGTCCCGTCATCGGCTTCGAGGAAAAGCGTGCCGGGTACGATGGCGTCGGTCGATGCGCAGCGTTTCAGGTAGCGTAGGAACCCCACCCGCCTCGTCCCGTGGATGGGCAGCACGTCGTCCGGCCGGACGCCACCCACGGTCCCGCGGGCCGCGGCGTTAGCGGCCACCACCAGCCCGCCTTGGTCGACGACGAGCATCGGGGCGGGAACGAGCTCGAACAGCGTCCTGAAATCCGACCTAGGCGGCGCCGGTCCCGAAGTAGGACTGCCCTCCCTCGCCCGGCGCATCGGGATCGAGGTCGATGACGATCCTGCAAGTCGGGGAGCCACGGGCGATGGTGTCTGCGAGCGTGACCCGTCCATAGCCCTGGCTCTCCGCAACCATGTGACCGAACACGTGTGAGGTGATCGTGCATAGCGACGGGCACGTCTTCGCTAGGTCCCCGAAGGGGCAGCGCCGATTGCCGAGCACGATGCGGTCTCCCGAGTCCTCGATGACGTAGAAATCCCCGCCAAGCCGGCGCTTCAGGTCGATCAGGGCATTCGACACAGCTTGACGCCCGAGCCGTTCGGCCCCCGCGGCCCGAAGGTAGTCGGCGTGGATCTCCTCGGCGATGGCGATGCCAACGAGGTTGATGAAACCGCTGGCCTCCCGCTCGCCGACGGTATCCTCAAGGGTGGTGCTCAAGGCCCGGATCACCAAGCCGAGGAAGCGTTCGAGGCCGAGTGGGATCGGCGCATCGCTGAAGTCTGTCACGCTGGACGTGGTCGCTTCCATCGGGTCAGCCCCGCCTTCAAGCTGAACCTGAAATCGCTAACACCCAAAACCACCCAGGGCAAGCAATCCGTCAAATATATCGTAAGTCATCAAGCATTATTTTTGCGGCGATGATTGCGTTGGGCGCAACCGAATTTCTATAACCCACTCGGTTTCACCTTTCCCTGAAAGTTCTAGTGAATTGATCCTGGACCGGTTTCACGAGGTACGACAGGGCCGTCCTTTCCTCGGTGGCGACGTGCACCTCCACCGGCATGCCTGGAACCAGGCGTTTCCCTTTCCCGAGCCGGTCCAGTTCACCGGCGTCGAGCTCGACGTATCCGACGTAGAAGGTCTCGTCCTTGGCCCCCTTGGTCGTCGAGGGCGAGACGTAGACGAGCACCGCCTTCAGTTCCGGGGTGGTGCGCTGGTTGAAGGCCGTGAAACGGAGCCGGGCCGGGCGGCCGACGCTGACCTGGTCGATGCTCGACGGGGCGATGTGGATCTCGATCTTCAGTTTGGCGTCCTCGGGGACCACCGTGGCCAGCACGTCCGCGGGCGTGATGACGCCTCCGACGGTGTAGGTCTTCAGCTCGTGGAGGATGCCCGTGACGGGTGCCCGGATCTCCGTGCGGGTGAGACGGTCCTCCAGCGCCAAGCGGCGATTGCCCAACTCCGACAACTTGGCGTCCACCGCGCCGAGCTCGCGCTGCGCTTCGGTCCGGGCCGTGTCGGATATGGCGAGGAGTTGCACCCGTATCTCGCTCGACCGAACCTTGGCACGTGCGATGGACGCTTCGAGCGAGCCCTGCTCCCCGGTCAACCGGTGACGGTCGCGGTTGATGGGCAGGAACTTCGACCCCTCGAAGAGCTGCTTGTCGACCAGCCCTTGCAGCTTGACGTGCTCGCTCGTGAGGATGATGAGCTCCTCGCGCTTGGCATCCTTCTGTTTGACCAAGCCGGCGATTTCCTCGGTCACCTGCCCGATTTGCAGTTCGAGTTGCTGGCGCTGGCTGTCGCGGCTGGCGAGGTTGCCCTTGAAGAGGCGCAGCTCGCCGTCGACGATGGACACCATCTCCGGGTCGCCTTTCGACAGGGTCGCCGGGAAACCCACGCTGCGCAGTCCGTCCCGTTCGGCGAGGAGCCGGGCCTTCTTGGCGGAGAGTTCGCCGAGTTGGCCCTTCACGATGGCGAGTTCGGCCCGGGTCTGGGCGTCGTCGATGCGGATGAGCACCTGGTCCACCGTCACGGCCTGCCCGTCGCGGACGAGGATGGCGCCGACGACGCCACCGTCACGGTGCTGCACCGTCTTGGCATGCTGCTCCACGGTGACGGAGCCCGGTGCCATGATCGCGCCGTTCAGGTCCGTCGTCGCCGCCCAGCCCCCGACCCCGCCAACCAGGCCGATCCCGAGCGAGACCCCGAACACGATGCGGGGTACGACCGAGAAGGACGGCGCTTTCCGAGCGCGGGAATCGATGAGCGAGCCCTTGCGGGGGCTGGCGACGGTCTGGGTGCGCATGGTCCGGTCTCCCACTGGGTCTGGTGTCAGGCGACGGGCACGACGGCCGCGACAGACGTCGTGGCCGGGGTCTCCACGAAGAGCAGGGTGTGATGCCCGTCGAGGATGATGGTCGTCTCGAACGTGTCGTCGCCGTTGAGATCGGCCGAGATGACGGTGACGTCGCCATCGTCGAGATGAGCGGACCGATACTGGATGCCGGACACCGTGCCGTCGTTGCGTTCCATCGCGTCCGATAGCGACTGTCCCGGGGCGTCCGAGGCGTCCTCGAACAGCGTCCATCTCAGCAGGTCGACGTAGTCGCCCACGGAGAAGTCGGTGATCTCGACGGCGCGCGTCCCCTCCGAGGGACCGTGCCCGGAGGAGAAGACGTATCCATCGTCACCACCGCCTCCCGTGAGGACGGCGTCCCCGCCGCCGACGAGGAAGCGGTCATGGCCGGAACCGCCGACGATGCCCTCAATCGATTCGATCCGGTCGGTGCCGAGATCCGAGCCGCTCACGACGTGGCTGACGAGGTCGACGATCAGGTTTCCCGTGGCACCTGTCAGGTCGAGGGTATCGAAGCCCTCCCCGCCGTCGACGATATCGTCTTGGCCGTCCCGCGACAGGGCGATGCGGTCGTCCCCGGCACCCGAACGGACGATGTCGCGCCCGGCCCCGTCGATGATCGCATCCCGGCCGTCGCCGCCCGCGAGCAGGTCGTCGCCCGCCCCGCCGGAGATGTGGTCGTCGCCGTCGCCGCCCAGGAGGGTGTCGTCCCCATTGCCGCCGGTGAGCACGTCGTCGCCGGTGCCGCCCAGAACGGCCTCCATGCCCGAGACGAGGTCGTGCCCGGTCTCCGAACCGTCCAGGGTGCCGGCTGCGAGATCCACCACGATGCCGTCATCCGTCGCGGACAGGTCGAGGGTGTCCCATCCCACCCCGCCGTCGAAGCTGTCGGCCTCGCCATCGGAGGCGGCCGTGACCATGTCGTTTCCGGCGCCACCGACGACGTGATCCGCGCCGGCCCCGTCGAGGAGGACGTCGTCGCCCGCCCCTCCGTCCAGATGGTCGTTGCCCGCTCCGCCGGACAACCGGTCCCGTCCCTCGCCACCCGAGAGTTCGTCGCTCCCGGAGCCGCCGACGATCACGTCGTCACCCGACCCGCCACGCACCGCCTCGATGGACACGAGGCTGTCGTGGCCCGTCTCGACGCCCGAGGCGGTACCCGCCATCAGGTCCACGTCGACGCCGGAAACGGTGGCAGAAAGGTCCAGCGTATCCTCGCCCGCACCGCCGTCGAGGAGGTCCGCCTCCCCATCCAGGGCGGCGACGAGGACGTCGTTCCCGTCCTCGCCCATGGCCACGTCTCGGCCGGCACCGTCCGAGAGGACATCGTCGCCATCGCCGGCTTCCATCCGGTCGTCGCCGTCGCCACCGATCAGGACGTCGCGCCCGAGACCGCCGAACAGCCGGTCGTTCCCTTCGCCGCCGTCGATGCGGTCGTCGCCCACGTCGCCCGACAGCAGGTCGTTCCCGGTTCCCCCGACCAGGATGTCGTCGCCCTCGCCACCGTCGAGGAGGTCGTCACCGGCATCCCCGAAAAGGGTGTCGTCGCCCGCCTCCCCGAAGATGCGGTCGTCGCCTGTCCCACCCGAGACCACGTCCGCGCCCGCACCGGCGAAGATCACGTCGTCCCCTAAACCGCCGAGAACGGTGTCGTCCCCGTCCCCGGCGAGGATGTGGTCGTTTCCTGCCCCGCCGTCGATCACGTCGGCACCGCCGCGGGCATCGACGTTGTCGTCGCCGTTCCCGGCGTCGATCTCGTCGGAGCAAGGCGTTCCGAGAATGACGTCGTCGCCGGCCGTACCGGTCAGATGGTTCCGCTCTACGACGTTGAAGCTCGCGGTCTGCGTGACCGACAACGCGCCATCCGTCACCTCGTAGGTGATGGTGACCGGACCGATCCCATCACCGTCGAAGACCCAGCCGTCCCCGGCGCGGGACAACGACCCCGAGGAAACCGATACGTTCTGGACCGACAGCGTGTCGCCGTCCGGGTCCTGGACGTTCCTGAGGAGGTCGGTCATCGCGATGGCGAGCAGGGCGCAGCCTGTCGTGTTCGCCAGGAGTACCGGGCCCGAGGAAACGGGGGCCCGGTTGCGGCGCCCGTCCTGATCGTCTGTCCCGCCCCCCGGCTGCACCTTTCCAGGCTGCTCGGGACCAACGACGTCGGTATGCCCCGCGTCGTGTCCGGTCGAGGTCCCGTCCTGACCGGGACGCGGATGGGTTTCCGTCTCCCCGCCATCCCGGGACCTGCCGCCTCCGCCTCCGCCGCCATGACCGCCACCCGACGACGCCCCCGCATTGTCGTTGGTGGGCCGGGGGATGACCGGGGACGCCTTGAAGTCGTTGAGGTTCGGCTGCGGGTCCGGCTTGGCGAAGTGCAGCGCGTGGCCGCGCATGTATTGCGGGGAGTCGTATTCTGAGGCCGGCGCCTCCAGCTGGGCGGCGGACCCGGACGATCCCGGCAGGCGACCTTCGGGCTGGCCGTCGTCGGGCTCCTTCTCCGAGGCCGCCACGACGACGAGCCTGGGGCCGCCACCTTGCGGCGGCGAGGCTCCCTCGGCCTCCGCCTCGGCATGCGCAGGGGTCAGGAACATCGACTTGAGGTATGCGGCCAGCGCCGCCACGGCGAGCGCCAGGTAGTAGGGCGCGCCGGACTTGGCGTCGGCGCCCTTCCAGGCATATCGCTCGCGCCCGTCCTCCGGGCCGGCTCCGGACTTGGTGCCTTTCGTCTCGATCATCATGCCGTCACCCGCTCCACCGGGGAGCGCTCCCTTGCGACCTTGGCCGGAACGGTGCCCTGGGACGCCTCGCGGGCGACCTTGCCGAGGATGGCTTCCTTGGGGCCGAAGGCGGTCAGTTTCCCGTCCTGGATCACCGCGATGGTATCGACGGCCGCCAGGACGCTCGGACGATGCGCGATGACCACGGCGATGCCGCCGCGCGCGCGTACCCCGAGGATGGCGGCGGCCAACGCGGCCTCGCCCTCGCCGTCGAGGTTGGAGTTTGGCTCGTCGAGCACGAGCAGGAACGGGTTCCCGTAGAGGGCACGGGCGAGCGCGATCCGCTGGCGTTGACCGCCCGACAGGGCGGTGCCGAACGGCCCGAGCTCGGTCCGGTAGCCGTCGGGCATCCGCAGGATCATCTCGTGGACCCCGGCCGCCCGGGCGGCAGCGACCACCAGGGCAGGATCGGCGTCCTCCGCGAGGCGGGAGATGTTTTCCTCGACCGTCGCGTCCATGAGGCAGACCTCCTGGGGGAGGTAGCCGATCATGTGCCCCAGGTTCTCCTCGTCCCACTGCGGGAGATCGGCCCCATCGAGCCGTACGCCCCCGCGCAGGACAGGCCAGATGCCCGTCAGTGCCCGGCTGAGGGTGGTCTTGCCACCGCCGCTGGGCCCGATGACGCCGAGCGCCTGGCCCGCGCCGAGTTCGAAGGTCACATCCGAGAGCAGGACCCGCCCGGAACCGGGCGCCGCCACGGTGACGGAGTTGATCCGAAGCGAGACCTGCGGCGCCGGCAGCGGCATGGGACGCTCGGCACCGGCAAGGGCCACCAGCGTCTCACGCAGACGCTTGAAGGCCGTGCGGGCCACGGAGATGGCCTTCCAGTTGCCCACGGTCTGATCGATGGGCGCCAGGGCACGGGCCGAGGTGATGGAGGCCGCGATGATGGCTCCGGCAGAGAGCTCGCCGCCGATGACCAGGTAGGCGCCGAGACCCAGCACCGCGGATTGGAGAATCATGCGCAGCACGCGCGAGATGGCTGCGAACGTGCCGGTGATGTCCGTGGTCCGGGTCTGGAGTTCGAGATGCTCGTCGTTGGCGATGCGGTACCGGTCCACGGCACGGTCCGCGAAGCCCATCGCCTTGAGCACGTCGGCGTTGCGGGCGTTCGAGTCTGCGATGGCGTTCCGGGCGACCACGGATTGCTGCGTCGCCCCGGTCCAGCGCCTGGTCAGCAGCTCGGTCAGGATGGTGAGGAGGGTGAGCAGGACCGCCCCGGCGATGGTCAGCGCGCCGAGGTAGGGATGGAGCATGTAGACGAAGACGAGGAAGACGGGGGTCCAGGGCAGGTCGAACAGCGCGACCAGCCCCGGGCTGCCGAGAAACCCGCGCACGGTGTCGACGTCGCGGCTGCGTTCCATCGACTCCGCCGCCGAGAAGCCGAAGCGCGGCATGTCGATGGAGACGCGTTGCGCGAGGGGGGCGACCCGACGGTCGAGCTGCGCCCCGATCCTGACCAGGATCTGCAGCCTGAGCACGTCGAACATGCCCTGTGCCAGGTACAGGCCGATGGCGATGGTGGAGAGGCCGATCAGGGTGGGCAAGCTGCCGCTTGGCAGGGCCCGGTCGTAGACCTGCAGCATGTAGAAGGAGCCGGTCAGGGCGAGGATGTTGATGATGCCCGACATCCCGAAGAGGAAGACGAACGGCACGGCGAAATGCCGGGTCAACCGTTCGGTGCTGCGCTTCCTCGCGAGGAGCTTCTTGTCGTTGGATCGCATGTCGGGGTCCCCCTACGGCCGGGTGAACGGGTCGGGCCCCTAGGCGGGGCCCGACCGAGGTCAGAGCGCGAAGTCCGCGGCGGTCGCGGCGGGCGTTCCCTTGATGCTGAACTTGAACTCGGGCGTCGCATCGCCTCCCGTATTCCCGGCGACGACCGTGTAGTCCCCGTCCGCCCGGGCTTCCTGGGTGAGCATCAGTTGCCCGACCCCGGTGAAGGCGGCACCCGTGGCCAGCGTGAACGCCTGGTTGCCGGAGAGGCCCTGGTTCGCGTCGATGCCGCTCAGGTCGACCCTGTCGCCGGGCTGGAAGCTCGCGATGGTGTCGCCGTCGGCCGCCGCCGCGCTCTGGAAGTGATAGACGTCGGCGCCGAGACCGCCGTCCATCACGTTCACCGCATCGCTCGCGGTGATGTGGTCGTTCCCGGAGCCCGTGACGACGTTCTCGATGCCCCAGAGGGTATCGGACCCGGACTGGCTGCTGGTGACACTGCCCCTTCCGGCGAGACCGGTGCCGAGGTTGGCCGTGATGTTGGCGGTGATGGCCGACATATCGAGCGTGTCGATGCCGGTGCCGCCGGCCACCTCGTCGCCCCAGTAGCCGTCGTCGCCGTCGCCGACCTCGGCCACGATCAGGTCGTCGCCGTCGCCGGCGATCACTGTGTCGTTCCCGCTTCCGGCCGTGACCAGGTCGTTACCCGCCCCGGCCAGGATGCGGTCCACGCCGGCGTCGCCATAGACCATGTCGGCCCCGCCGCCCGCGAGGATGTCGTCGTCCCCCGCTCCGCCGAAGACCACGTCGCGTCCCCCACCGGCGTCGACGAAATCGTTCCCGTCGCCGCCACGGACCACGTCGTCGCCGTTCCCGGCGAGGATGTTGTCGTCCCCGGCCAGACCGAGGATCGTGTCCGCGCCGTCTGTGCCAACGAGGACGTCGTCGTAGATCGTGCCCGCGACGAGGTGGTCGGTGGACGTGACCGGAGGCGTCGTCGTGCCGTCCGTGGTCCCGCCGCCGGGAGCCGGCACGGTCGTCCCGCCGTCGTCGTCGCAATCGCCGGGGCCGTCGTCGTCGTTGCCGGCGGTATCCCCGTCGCCGTCGCCGTCGTCCTGCCCGTCGCCGCCATCCTCACCGTCATCGGTGCCGTCGTCGGTACCCGTGCCGCCGCCACCCGGACCTGTGCCGTCGTCGGTACCCGTGTCGGTGCCGTCTCCGCCACCGGTGTCCGTGCCGGTTCCGGAGCCGTCGCCGGGCTGCCCGTCCTCGTCGGAGACGGCGAAGATGTCCTCCTGCAGGCCGGTCAGCCCGGTGTTGCGGGCTACGATGTCAGAGAAGCTCTGGCCGTCGACGATGTTCTCGTAGAAGTCGAAGTTGTCGAACCGGTCGGCGTAGTAGAAGCGGTCGCCCTCCTGGAGGCGGTCGAACTGCTCGTGCAGGACCACCCAGAAGGTCTGGCCCACGACGCCGCCGTTGATGTGGCTCTCGGCGAGGCCGCCGACCCAGAGGTCGACCCGGTCGATGCCCGACACCACCTTGGATCCGTCGGGACCGTCGTGCAGCGCGATGTCCGGGTTGGCCGCGGCGAAGGCCGTGCGTTCCGCCGCCGTGGAGAGGACGAGGTCCGGATAGGCCACCTTGAACTGCGCGATCACGGAATCGCTCAGGCCGTTCCGGGACTGGAAGTCGGCCCAGGACAGGTAGGGGCTGAGGTTGCCGGCGAAGCCCACCGCCTCGTGGACGTACGGATCGCTCGACGCCTGGAGGTCGGCGCGAACCTGGTTCAGGGTGCCGAGGCCGACGTCGCGCCCGCGGGCGACGTTGAATGCGAAAAGGTCGGCATTGATGCGCACCAGGTCGTTGCGGACCGCATCGACGATGTTGAAGTCGACCTCCTCGGCCGGCTGCGTGGCGACCCCGGCGAGGATGGCGTTCGCCCCGAGCTGGGCGTAGCCGGGCTGCGGCACGTAGCCGGGAGGCAGGGGAGCCGTGAAGGCGCCCGCCGCGTTCGTCGGGTTCAGGAAGGCGTCGACGAGCTGGACCTGATGCAGCTGGCCGTCGGTCCCCAGGACGGTCAAGGTCTCGCCGATCAGCGAGTGGCCGACGCGGTACACGGCGGAGGCGAACTCTTCCGAGATGCGGGCGTCGACGTCTGGGTTGTAGCCGTCGTGGCCATGGGAGCCGCTGCCCTTCATCCCGCCGATGAGCTGGTCGGCGAACTCGGTGAAGACCACCCGCTGGTACTCAGCCTCGTTGATCATCTTGGCGGCCTGGAACGCCTCCTCCGGCGTTCCCTGGAAGCCCGCCTCCATCAGGTTGTCGACGTGGAAGTTGTGGTTGCGCGCCCAGATGGTGTGCATGGCCGTCAGGGCGACGTTCTCGTTCGCCCGCCCGTCGCCAGCGACGAAATGGTCGAGCAGGTTGACGAAGGGATTGGTGTCGAGGAGCAGCGCGTTCCCGCTTCCCATGAAGTCAGCCGCCATCGCGTTGACGACACCTGGGTCGAAGGCACCCGTGACCGGGTCCACCAGGGTCCCGGGGGCGTGCCCGGCTAGGGCGAAGTCCGAGTAGTAATCCCGGAAGCTGACAGAGCCGCCTTCCAGCGAGGGGTCGTGGAAGACCGTGTTCGCGTCCCAGTGATGCTGGATGAGGGCGCGCAGGGTCGGCAGCAGGTTGAAGGCGGGATTTGACGGATCGGGCAGGCCGGCCAGGAGATGGGCGCCCACGCCCTGGTGTCCGTCGCTCTCGCGGAGGAACTGTCCGACGAGTTCGTGGGAACCGTAGGCTTGGTTCTGGTCTGCGAACGGAGAGGTCTTGTTGAGGTGTTGCGGGACGCCGTTCGCGTCGATGGACGCGACCTCGCCTCGGGTCAGGTCGGCCGGATTGTCGCTGGTGGGCGTTCGGACCGAACCGGGGCCGCCGATCTCGATGGTGCCATTGGCCGGGCTCTTCGGCAGGAAGTCGAGGCCGTGGTCGAAATACTGCCCGAAGGCCATGAAGAAGATGTTCGAGCCGTTGGCCTGGTGCGGCAGGTCGGCCTCCTGCGTCCCGAGCACGTTGCTGATCGCGCGCGGGTCGAGGCCGGCGAACAGCGGGTTCAGGGCGTTGTTGCCCGTTGTGGGGTCGTAGGCGCCGTAATGGGCGTCGGTGAGCCGGATGAAGGGCTGGTCGGCCGCCCCGTACTCCGGATGCGCCTGGTTGTTGCCGGCGCCCGACAGGTGGCGGACCCCCGCGATGTCGGCGGTGTCGTCGTCCCCGCCGGGGACGGGCTGTCCGGTCACCAGGGCCTTGAGGCCGGCGAGATCGGCGGCCGTCATCGCGAACGGCGACGCCGTGCCGGTTCCGCCCCCGGGCTCGCCGCCGGGTTGCTCCCCGCCGGTGGCCGGAACCGTGCCGATGGTGGGCGTGCCGGAGCTTGCGAAGGTGATGCTGTGCGAGCCGTGCGTCAGCGTCGTCATGCCGTTGGCATGGGTCTCGACGTAATCGGCGCGCGTCGCGCCGGGGGCAAGCTCGATGACGTCCTGCGACCGAAGCGTCCCCACGATGGTGTCGACGCCGCCGCCGGAGCGGAACACGATGCGGTGGGCCGACGCGAGGCTTGAAATGTCGACGGTGTCGTTCCCGACCGTGCCGTCGATGGTGATGGTGCTCAGGTTCAGGCTCGTGCCCGAGAAGTTTCCGATGATGAGGACGCTGTCGCCGGCGCCCGTATTGGTCGGCGGGTTCGGCGACGACACGGTCGTGGTCCCGACCCTGATCTCCTCGATCTCCTGCAACTCGGCGATGATCGTCGTGACGATGTTGGCTCCCGTGCCGGTGCTGCGCGTGACGACGATCTCGGTGCCGGCGGCGAGGGTCGCGACGCTGTTGCCGGCGACCAGGCCCCAGGCGGCGGTCGTGTAGACCCTGAAGGTCTCGGCGAGCCCGAGGGTGCCGTTGACCACGAAGGTGTCCCCGACGGGGCCCTCGGTGCCACCCTTGACGACGTCCCGCCCGTCCGACGCGACGAGCACGACGGGACCGAGCGCGACGCCGCCGCTCCAGGTCACGACGTCGTCGCCCGCGCCCGCGTCGATGATGTCGTTGCCCGTTCCGCCCTGGAGGGCATCGTTGCCGGCCTCGCCGTTGATGGTGTCGTTGCCGGCCCCGCCGTCGACGAAGTCGTCACCCGCCCCGGCGCTGATGATGTCATTGCCACCGTTCCCGAGGATACGGTCGGCACCCGCCGTTCCGACGATCGTGTTGGCGGCGCCCGTCCCGACGATGTTGTCGCCCACCACATCGGTGGGGGCCGAGACGACCCGTTCCGCGTACCCGCCCCGGTCGGTGAAGCTCACTGCGACGCGGACCTGGTGCCCGACCTGGGCCTGCTGCGGCGTGAAGTTCTGGCCCGTCGCGCCCACGATATCCGTCCAGACATTCCCGACGAGGCTCTGGGACTGCCATTGGTACGAAAAGGCCGCCGGCAGGCTGTTGAGGTCGACGATGCCGCCCACGCCCGCCTGGAGCGCCGCCAGTTCCGTCGGCGTGGTGTCGTTGATGGTCGGTGCGCCGGTGGCGGGAACGTTCGTGAGGAAGACGTCCCCATCCGAGAACCGCGCGCGTTCGATGTTGTGAAGCGTGTCGATGCCGTCGGAGAACCGCAGGGCAGGTGTGGCCCCGAACCCGGTGTGGCTGACCTGGAAGCTGCCATCGCCGAGGTTCGTCACCGTGTAGTTAGCTCGGATGTCGGAGAACACTGCCGTATCCACGTCCGGCCCCGCCCCGGCGTCGAGGATCTCTCGGACGATGAAGAGTTGGCCCGGGTTGACGGCCCTGGACATGAGGGCCGTCTGAAGGGCCATCCCGCCCAGGTAGAGGGGGCCCGCTCCGCTCGCGAGGCCGGCCGGCGTCGTGAACATCTGGCCCGCGAGGCTGTCGGCGGTCGCGACCTCGACGCCGGCGGCGTCGCGGATGCTGATCCGCACGTTGAGCCAGCGGTCGCCGTCGAGGATGTCGTTTCCGGCCTTGCCGTTGAGGATATCGCTGCCGGCGCCGCCCAGCAGGATGTCGCCCCCGTTCTGTGGGTCGAACACGGTCGTGTCGGTGGGCAGGTTAGCGAACGGCGTGGCGTCGTTTCCGACGGTCTGTCCACGTATCGCCCCCGGGGTCAGCTTGAGGAGGGCCTCGAAGCCGTTGATCAAGGAAACGTTCTGCGAGAGCAGCATGCTGTCGGTCGCCGGGCCGCCGACGATGCCGCCGGCGGGGTCGCCGACCGCCCCCGTCGGGTTGTCGGTGCCGATCAGGGTGTCGTCGTGCTTCCAGCCGGAGGCCGCCTCGACGGCGTCGTTGCGGTCGCGGAGCGTCAGGGCCTGCTGGTTTACGAACCGAGAGATGCCGAGGTCGATGACCCCGTCGTTCGGGTCGCCCTTCTGGATCGACCAGTCGAAGCCGAGCATGCCGTTGTTGCGCTGGATGCCGGGTCCCTGGACCATGATGTCGTCGCCGGACTCACCGTCGTAGTCGGTGTCGTTGCCTTGCCCGTTGAGGACGTCGTGGCCGATGACGATGCTGTTGAAGAACAGCTGCGAGTTCTCGCCGGAGAGCGAATCGAAGCCCTCGCCGCCCTCGATCCAGTCGTCGCCCTCGTTGCCCATCAGGTTGTCGGCCGCGCTGCCGCCCAGGACGAAGTCGTCCCCGCGCCCGGCGAAGACCTCGCCCGGGTCCGTCGAGTGCGTGATGAAGTCCTTGCCGCCGCCGCCGAACAGGATGTCGAGGCCCGGGCCGCCCGAGATGGCGTCGTTGCCCTCGCCGCCGCGGATGAACTCGTCGCCGAACGGGTCCTCGATCACGTCGTCGCCGTCGCCCCCGAATATCTGGTCGGATTCCATGCCGCCGTTGAGGTAATCGTCGCCGCCGTCGCCCCAGAGGGTGTCGATGCCCTTGTCGCCGATGAGGCTGTCGTTGCCCTCGGTCCCGCCGAGGACGACGTGCTCGCCGCCGCTGAACTTGAGATAGCCGCCGTCGGCATGCCCGTCCCCGTCGACGTCGGCGCCTGGCGCCGCCCGCACCACCTTTGGATCGAGGATCTGGTGCAGCAGGTCGTCCTGGGTCGGGTCCTCCCCGACCTGCCTGACCTGGTTGAGTTCCAGGATGTGGTCGGCGCGGCCGAACAGAGATCCGTTGAGGTGCGAGGCGCCCTCGTCGCCGAGATCGGTGTTGCGCTGGACAAGGGCCGAGAAGGTGTTGGCCTCCAGTTCGTTGAGGAGGTTCATGCCCTGGGTGCGGCTGAGATAGTAGAAGCGGTCGCCGTTCTGCAGGTTCTCCATCTGCGTCTCGAAGACGAAGTTGAAGGTGTTGCCCAGCATCCCGCCGAACTCCATCTTCTCCTCGGCGAGGCCCCCGATCCAGAAATCGACGTCGTTCAGGCCGGAATTGGCGGCGCTCCAGGCACCGGTGCCGTTGAGGAACGACAGCCGGTCGTCGGCCGGATTGATGGTGTGGGCGTCGTCGGCGAGGGTCGACGGATCGTCCGGAACGTCGACGGCGACCCCGAACACCAAGGCCGTCGCCGCCGCCCGCTTGCCGGCCAGGGTCGTCTCCTGGGTGACGAGGTCATGCTCGCCATAGGCCGCGATGAAGTTGATCACCGAAGCCGGGTTCTTGATGTTCTGCGCGAAGTCGATCCAGCTGGTGTATGGCTTCAGCTTGGCGTCGGAGGTCGACGCGTAGAACTCGGCGCGGGCCTCGTTGAGCGTCGGCACGCCCTGTTCGCGCGAGCGGGCGATGTTGAGGGTCGCGAGGTCGAGCGGCAGCCCGAGCAGGTTGTTGCGCAGGGCGTCGACGATGAACTCGTCGATCTCGTTGCCGACCTGGCGGGTCATCCCGCGGATGATGGCGCCGGCGGCCGCCTCCGTGTCGGCGCCGCTGGCCGTGAAGGCGAGCGGGTTCAGGAACGCCTCGATCAGACCGAGCTCCTGGGTGCCGGCGACGGTGAGGTCCGCGTCGACCGGCTGCATGTCGAAGCCGATGCGGTCCACCGTCTCGGCGAGCATCGAGTGCCCGAACCGGTAGACGACGTGGGCGAACTCGGCGGTGATGGCCGGATTGATGTCGGCGCTGGCGCTGAACACGAACGGGTCGACGTTCGGCTGCACCGTGCGGGCGAACTCCTCGAAGACGAGGTGCTGGTACTCCATCTCAGTCACGAACTTGGCTGCCTGGAACAGGCGCTCGCCGTCCCATTGCAGGGCCGCGACCTGGGCGGGGCTCGTCGGCAAGGCGGTGATGTCGACCCGCAGCCAGTCGTTGACGAAGGCCAGGTCGCCGGAATCGAGGATGGTCTGCTTGTTGGCCTCAACCAGACGGTTGTGCTCCGAGTGGAAGATGGTGTGGACCGCGGTGAGGCCGATGTTCTCGTTGCCGCGCCCGTCGCCGGTGATGAAGTGCCTGTCGAGCAACTCGTTGTCGTAGGCGAGGTTGGCACCCGTCTGCGGGTTGAACGCCACCGCGTTGCCGGTCAGAGCGTCTGCGTCTGCGGCCACGGCCTGTCCCTGAACGACGGGATCGGCGGTGTGGGCGATGTCGTCGAGGAAGGCGTGGCCGGTCTGGACGGCGCCGAGCGTGCGGATGCCGGCCGCCGTGCCTTCCTGGAACCAGGTCGTGGTATGGGTGGCGTCGGGCCGCATCAGCATCTGCGCGTAGCCGTGGGCGCCGGGTATGAATTTGCCGTAGGGGTCGGTCATCAGGACCGGCACGTTGTGGATGTCGGTGTCGACGAGCTCGATGCCGAGCATGACCCTGGCCTGCGCCTTGACCTCGGCCCAGTTGGCGATGGCCTTGCCGTCCGCGCCGCCGTTGAGGAGGTTGCCCGTGGCGAGGGTGATGGGGTTGTCGATGCCGTCGCCGGGGGTGACGTCGACCCGCGCATACTCGCGCAGGAAGACCTGGTGCGAGGGATGCGACGTGTAGGTCTGGTTCTGGTCGATCCAGGGCGTGGTGGTGTTGACGGCCGTGCGGATGTCGTCCGCGGTGCCGAGCACGCCGTCGGCGCCGGGGCCGGTCGTCGGGGTCGCCCGCGTCAGCAACATGAACCGCTGCGAAGCCGGCAGGTCGTCCGCGTTCCCAAGGATGTGGTCGGCCCCGGCGATCAGCGGGTCATCGGGCATCAGGGGGACGATGACGGAGCCGTTGCCGCCCTTGGTCGCCAGATCGAGGCCGTGGTCGAAGAACTGCCCGAACAGGGTCATCCATCCATTGAAGGGCGGCGACAGCCCGATGTCGGGCGACTGGTTCGGGATGAAGGCGATGTCGGTGGCGGTGGGGGCGTAGTCGGCGGGGGGCGCCTCGCCCCCGTGGGCCGCGGCGTAGGCCGCCTGGGCGATGGGGTTCGCGAACCAGGCTGCGATGGCGGCGGGGTTATGCGGGCTCATGTCGACGATGAGGTTGCTCGCCGTCCGGATGCTGGTGTCGATGACCGTGCCGTTGAGACTGTAGTCGTTGTTCGTGGTTAGCGGTGAGGGACCGGGTCCGTCAGGGTCGAACGAGCCCGTTCCCGTGGTGTATTGGGTCGCGAGCAGACGCGGGAACGGCTGGTCGGCCGCGCCGAGCAGGCTCTGCCCCGGGAGGAGGTTGTTGTTGCTGCCGTCGACCGCCCGGAGGCCGGCCGGAAGCAGGGCTGCGTCGGGCCCGATGATCTCTTGCAGTGTGCGCGTGTTGCCCGGTGCCGCGAACTCCTCCGCGATGCGGATCTGCGAGAGGATGTTGCGAAGGTCGTTGGTGTCGACCGTGAACGTGACGGACATGGCGGTCTCCAGGGGGCATGAGGGTGCGGCTGGCTGCGAGCCATCGCTCGCGCCCGGTTGAGCGTCGCGCCGGGACCGGCGCCGGGCCGATGGTTGACCCTTGGGGATCGGCCATGGCCGTGAAGGGGGATGGAACGGGCCGGGAGGGGCTGCGGGCGGCGATTACGGCGCCTCGCGACCCCGGTTGCCTACTCGCCGATCTCGGTCTGCGCGTCATCGAAGGGGTCGCGGGACCGCTCGATGGCTTGGTTCTGGCCGACGCTTCGATTGGCGGCCCGTGAGGCGAACCTGGCACGGTTCCAGCCCCGGGTAAGGGTTTAAAATTCCTTAGGTCGGAGGGAAAAATCCCGTCGAGAGGGTTTTTCCCTCCGTTTGCCCATTGTCGGGGCGGATGCCTGAGCCGGGGCCATACGCAGCATTTCGACGACCATGATGGTGGCCTGCGGTCTCGCCGCCAAGCGTTAGGCCGACCCAGGCAATCCTTGAAGCTCGGCGGCGGCGTCGGCCTGGATGAGGGCTGCGACCGCGTTGCGAAGCCGGTCCAGCATCGCCTCGTCCTGAATGATCGGAAAAGCCGCCTCCAGGGCGCGGGTCGCACCGACGACGGCCGCCTGCGCCGCCGAGGACCGCTTCAGACGTCGGAGTTGCAGGACTGGCATCGGAATTCCACTGAGCCGTCGAGTATGCGCCACGGCCGGGTATTCCTCTATGCCTATCGCAATTCATTCCTGACGCCGTAGGACGTCCGTCTAGGCATCGGTGGTGCGGCGTCGATGCGTGGGCTTGGCGGCTAAATCCAACCGCCTTCGTTGATCCTCTAGGTCCGTCAGGCCGAGGCGGGGCCCGTTCCGACGTCTGGGCCGAGGCGTCGGGCGACGGTTGAGCGCGCGGCATCCACGGCAAGCGCCGCCGCCGCCAGGGTGTGGGGTTCGGCGGCCCTCCTCAGCGCTTGGCGGGCGACACCGGCCGCGAGGTCGTCGGTCTCACCCGCCATCGCCTCTCGCTTGTATCGGTCGCTTTCCACACGGACGTTCGAGCGGATCTCCAGGAGCCGCAGGGTCGCCACCTCGATTCGCTCGCGTCGGATACGCCCGATCCGCTGCCGTAGCCATGCGGCCACCCCCGCGTTCAGCTTGACCCGTGCCCACACGGTCCGGAGCGAGACATGCTCCTTGCTCTTGGCCCAAATTAGGTCTTCAGGTCGGAAGTCCTCCCGGGGATCTTTACTCAGCGGAGGAACGGCTTTTCCTTTGTTGCAGTGATCGAAAAGCGGTTGGGTGGTGCTCAGTTGGTCCTACCCAGACAGCGGGCTGCAGAACAACGTCCGCTTACAGGCCGGCGCTGAAATGCGATGAGCGGCTGGGTTGGGTCGGGAACTGTCCGTCCGCCCTGCAATCGGGTTGGGTGGGGACCCACCTGTCCCCTTTCGGACGCGTGGATCGCCATTCCGTCGCCCCGCACATATCGCCTCGGGCATCCGCCCTTTGCCGACCTTCGATAACCGATGCCTGTGCCGGAAAGCGGAATGTGACTTGAAAGATACCGAACGGTCTGTATGTATGTGCTCATCGATCCACCGGTGAGACCATGCCGAGCCAAGCCTTCGCCTATGCCGCCTTGACCGTCGCCATCCTCTGCGAGGTTGCGGGCACGACCTTCCTGCAGAAGTCTGAGCAGTTCACACGGCTCGTGCCGACGCTGGCGATGGCAGCATTCTATGCCGGCGCGTTCTACCTGATGACGCATGCCCTGAAGGTGATGCCGCTCGGGATCACCTACGCCATCTGGAGCGGGGTCGGCGTCGTCCTCACCGCCGTGATCGGCGCCACAGTGTTCAAACAATCCCTTGATCTGCCCGCGCTCGTCGGGATCGCCATGATCGTCGGCGGCGTGATGGTGATGCAGGTGTTCTCGACTTCGACGGGGCACTGACCATGGAGAACGCCTACCGCCGCAGGAAGCAGCCAGAGCTCGTTCGGCGCACGCTCCTCGATTGCGCGGCCAATCTGGCCATCGAGCAAGGGCTCTCCGCCGTGACCGTTCAGGCGGTCTGCGCGGCGGCAGGCGTCACCAAGGGCGCGATGTTCCACCACTTCGCGAGCAAGCAGGCACTCATCGACGCCGTGGTCGCCGAACTCCTGGAGAAGCTCGATGCCGACATCAAGGCGGCGATGGCGACCGATCCGCAGCCGTACGGCCGCTTCACCCGGGCCTATGTGACGGTGACCCTGGACGACCTGTTGCTGAACCAGGGCAGCCAGTGGACGGCCCTCTACATCTCGTCGCTGACCGAACCGAGCCTGCGACGGGTCACGGCGGCGTGGTTCGCCAGGTTCGTCCGGCGGCACCACGCGACCGACGATCATCCGACGCTGGAGATCGTGCGGCTCGCCGCCGACGGGGTCTGGCTCGCCGGTCTCCTGCGCGACGACGGCGGCCCGATGCCGGACCTCCCCGCCCTCCGTCGGCGACTGGTTGCGATGACCCTTCCCGACTGAGCGGTCCCGCCGGACCGTCCTTCCCACCATCCCGGACCAAGGACCCACAGACCCATGCGAGAGCGTGAACGCAGACGCCTGCCCATCGTACCGGTGATCGCGCCGTGGGTCGTGATCCTGGCCCTGTGCGGCTGCAAGCCGAGCGCCACCGACCCGACGACGCCCGGGGCGGAGACGCCGCCCATGGACGTCTCGACCGTGACCGTCGTGGCGACCACCATACCACGCATACTCGACCTGCCGGGACGGCTGGCCTCGACCCGCGTGGCCGAGGTCCGGGCGCAGGTCTCCGGCATCATCCAGCAGCGCACCTTCGAGGAGGGCAGCCTCGTGGGTAAGGGCGACGTGCTCTTCCAGATCGATCCGGCGATCTACAGGGCGGAGCTCGACGCCCGGACAGCCGCGTCGCCTCCGCCTTG
>NZ_BPQL01000059.1 GCF_022179225.1 Methylobacterium goesingense | reverse complement strand
CGGCGGGAGGCGATCATCGCGGTCGCCCGCCGGTATGCCGTCACCATCATCGAGGATGATGCCTACGCGCGCATCTGCCCGGCGCCGCCCCCGAGCTTCGCGGAACTCGCCCCCGAGATCACCTACTACGTGGCCGGCCTCTCCAAGTGCCTCGGCGCCGGGTTGCGCCTTGCCTTCCTGGTGGCCCCGAGTGCCCGGTCCGCCCTTCCCCTCGCCAGCGCCCTGCGTGCCGCCACCGTCATGGCCTCGCCGATCTCGGCCACGCTGGCGACGCGCTGGATCCTGGACGGCACGGCGGATGCCATCGTGCAGTTCGTGCGCGAGGAATCGGCCGCGCGCCAGCGCATCGCCACCGCACTGCTTCCGGCCGGGACCTACACCGCGGATCCGCACGGCTTCCACGTCTGGATCACGTTACCGGAGGGCTGGACCCGCTCTTCCTTCGCCAGCCAGGGACGTTCCGCCGGGCTCGGCGTCGTTGCCAGCGACCCGTTCTGCGTCGCTGGAACACCGCCCGAAGCGGTGCGCCTCTGCCTCGGCGGCCCCTCCACCCGGCAGCAGATTACACAGGGCTTGGAAGTGCTCGCCCACGCGCTGGAAGGTTCGCCGGCCCTCGCGTCGTCCTACATCTGACTGGGCATTCTGCTCCTGTGCGTGCGCCGGCTGCGTTGCGAAGCGGGATCAGGTTCCTGCGGCGCCCCGGCCCCAGCGGCCGATTCCCCCGCTTGCGGGCAGCCAGGAACGTCGTCCCGGCTCGCCGGTGCCGACCATGGCGCCGAGCCGATCCCCCTCAGTGCATCAGCCCGCCCTGAGCCACGTCCGCAGGACCCCGGCGACGAGACCGAGCGTCAGGACGCTGCCGACCCACAGGAGGGCGAACCAAAGGAGGCGACGCCACAAAGGAACAGGTTGGCGTTGGTATTCGGATACCTCGTCCATCAGTGATATCCTGCGGCGTCGACCTTCCCTCGGAAGACCCAGTACGAATAGGCGGTGTAGACCAGGATGATCGGGATCAGGACCGATGCGCCCACGAGCAGGAAAACCTGGCTCGAATGCGGTGCCGCGGCCTCCCAGATCGTGATCCGCCCCGGCACGACGTCGGGGAAGATGCTGATCCCCAGCCCAACGAAGGACAGCAGGAACAGGCCGAGCGCCAGCAGGAACGGGGTTCTCTCCGCACCGGCGCGCAGCGCACGGAAGAACAGGATCGAGGCCACCGCGACCAGGAGCGGCACCTGGGCGGTGAGGAGCAGGTTCGGCATCGCGAACCAGCGCTCCCAGTACTTGCCCTCCAGGAAGGGCGTCGCGGCGCTGACCGCCGCGATGACCGCGACCGTGGCTGCGCCGAGCCCGAGCGAGAAGGTGCGCGCCCTGTTTTGAAGACGGCCTTCCGTCCGCATCACGAGCCAGGTGGCACCGAGCAGGGCGTAGCCGCAGACGATGCCGAGACCGACGAGGAGGCTGAACGGGGTCAGCCAGTCCCACCAGCCGCCGGCATACGCACGGCCCTCGACCTTGATGCCCTGCAGGAGTGCGCCGAGCGTGATGCCTTGAGCGAACGCCGCGACGACCGAGCCTCCGGTGAAGGCGACGTCCCAGAGGGCCCGGTGGCGCGGGTCGCGCCACCGGAACTCGAAGGCGACGCCACGGAAGATCAGGCCGAGCAGCATGGCGATGATCGGGGCGTACAGCGCCGGCAGGATCACCGCGTAGGCCAGGGGGAACACCGCGAACAGGCCGCCGCCGCCGAGCACCAGCCACGTCTCGTTGCCGTCCCAGACCGGCGCGATGGAGTTCATCGCCGTGTCGCGCTCGTGGCCCGGCCGAAGGGCCGGGAACAGGATGCCGATGCCGAGGTCGAAGCCGTCCATCACGATGTAGGCGAAGACCGCGAAGGCGATGATGAGGGCCCAGACCACCGTCAGGTCGATGGTGTCGAACATGTCGGTTTTCCTACGCGGCCGGCTGCATGTGTTTGTCGGGGTCGACGGAGGACGCGGGCGTGATGCCGGCGGTCCGGATCGGAGCTCCAGGCTCAATCCCGTGCTCACCGCGGTGCGGCGACTTCGCCATCAGGTGCAGGATGTAGAAAATGCCCATGCCGAACACGGCGAAATAGATCACCACGAAGGCGACGAGCGATGTCGCGACGGCCGGGGTGGAGAGCGGCGACGCCGACTCGGCCGTGCGCAGGAGCCCGTAGACGGTGAAGGGCTGGCGCCCGACCTCGGTGGTGATCCACCCCGCCACCACGGCGACGAAGCCCGCAGGCCCCATCGCGAGGGCGAAGCGGTGAAGGGCCGTCCATTCGTGAAGCTTCCCCTTGAAGCGTGCGACGAGGCTTGCCACGCCGAGCAGGAGCATCAGCATGCCGAGGCCGACCATCACCCGGAAGGACCAGAACACGACGGGGACCGGAGGCCAGTTCTGCCGCGGCACGGTGTCCAACCCGTTCAGGGGCTCGTTAAGGCCGTGCTTCAGGATCAGGGATGAAAGCTTCGGGACCGAGACCGCGTAGCGGACCACGCCGGCATCCTGGTCGGGCAGGCCGAACAGGATGAGGGGTGCCCCGTCCGGATGGCTCTCGAAGTGGCCCTCCATGGCCATGACCTTGGCGGGCTGGTGCTCCAGCGTGTTCAGGCCGTGGGCGTCGCCGGCCAGGATCTGGAGGGGCGCAACGCCGGCGAGCATCCACATGGCCATCGAGAACATCGTCCTCGCGCCCTCGTTCGCCCGGTCGCGCAGCAGGTGCCAGGCACCAACCGCGCCGACCACGAGGGCGGTGGTGAGGTAGGCGGCCAGGACCATGTGGACGAGGCGATAGGGGAAGGACGGGTTGAAGACGATGGCCCACCAATCGACCGGTACGAACTGGCCGGCGGCATTTGTGGCGTACCCCTGCGGCGTCTGCATCCAGGAATTCACGGACAGGATCCAGAACGCCGAGAAGAACGTCCCGACCGCGACCATCAGGGTCGCGAGGAAGTGCAGTCGCGGGCCGACCTTCGTCATGCCGAACAGCATGACACCAAGGAATCCGGCCTCCAGGAAGAAGGCCGAAAGCACCTCGTAGGCCATCAGTGGGCCGAGCACGGGGCCCGTCTTGTCGGCGTAGACCGACCAGTTGGTGCCGAACTGGTAGGACATCACCAAGCCGGACACCACGCCCATGGCGAAGGCGATGGCGAAGATCTTGATCCAGTACCGGAACAGGTCGATGAACACCTGGCGGCCGGTGGCAAGCCACAGCCCCTCCAGCACCGCCAGGTAGCTGGCCAAGCCGATGGAGAAGGCCGGGAACACGATGTGGAACGCCACCGTGAACCCGAATTGCCATCGCGCGAGCAGCAGGGCGTCCAGGTTCACCAGCATGTCGGTCATCTATTCGTATCCCGATGAGGTGGAGGGCAGGCGCCGTCAGGCGGCCGATGGGACATCGCCCCATCCCAGTCGTGAGCGAACTTCGACGAGCGCTCCAACGAGCGCTCGCATGTGATCCTCGGTATGGAGCGGCGTCGGGGTGATGCGCAAGCGCTCGCGCCCGCGCGGGACGGTCGGGTAGTTGATCGGCTGCACGTAGATTCCGTGGCGCTCCAGCAACGCCTCGCTGATCCGCCGGCAGAGATGGGCGTCGCCGACCATCACCGGCAGGATGTGGCTCTGGCTCGGCAGGACCGGCAGGCCGGCCTCGCGCAGCATCGCCATCAGGATCGCCACGTTGCGCTCTTGCACCGCCCGCTCCGCCTGGCTGTGCTTGAGGTGGCGCACCGCCGCCCGGGCGCCGGCGGCGATGTGCGGGCACAGGGAGGTCGTGAAGATGAAGCCCGCCGCGTGGCTGCGGATGACGTCGACGACCGTCGACGGCCCGGCGACGTAGCCGCCCATGACGCCCAGGGCCTTGCCGAGCGTCGCCTCGATGAGGGTGACGCGATGGGCGACGCCCTCGCGTTCCGCGATGCCCGCGCCGTGCGGGCCGTACATCCCGACCGCATGCACCTCGTCGAGGTAGGTGAGCGCCCCGTGACGCTCCGCGACGTCGCAGATCTCGGCGATGGGCGCCACGTCGCCGTCCATGCTGTAGATGCTCTCGAAGGCGACGATCTTCGGTCGGGCGGGATCGCACCGGGACAGCAGCGCGTCGAGCGCGGCGACGTCGTTGTGCGGGAAGATCACCTTCTCGGTCCCCGCGCGGCGGATGCCCTCGATCATCGAGTTGTGGTTGCCGGCGTCGGACAGGATCAGGCTGCCGGGCAGCACCTGTCCGAGGACGCTCAGCGCCGCGAGGTTCGAGACGTAGCCCGAGGTGAACAGAAGGGCGGCCTCCTTCCCGTGCAGTTCGGCCAGCTCCCGCTCCAGAAGCACGTGCTCGTGAGCCGTCCCGGAGATGTTGCGGGTGCCGCCCGCACCGGCGCCGTAGCGGTCGAGGGCGGCGTGCATGGCGCCGAGGACCTCGGGGCTGTGTCCCATCCCGAGGTAGTCATTGCTGCACCAGACCGTGACCGGGCGGCAGCTGCCGTCGGGGTGCCTCCAGACGGCTGTCGGAAACGTACCGACGTTGCGCTCAAGCTCGATGAATGTCCGGTAGCGGCCGTCCTCGCGCAGCTTCAGGAGCGAGGCATCGAAAAGGTCGGAATAGGGGAGCATCGTCCCAGTCCTCGTCAGGTCGTATCGGGTCAAGGCAGGCCCAGGGACGGGCCATGCCGCCGGCGCGCGTCCGTCCGAGCCCGCGCGGGAAAGCAGTGGCGTCAATCCTTGGGCGCGGGATCGCCATCGGGCGCCTTCCGGACCTCGAAACGCCCTTCCTCGGCCTTGTGGATGTACTGGCTGGCGATGAAGAACCCTTTCAGCGGCCGGATGATCGGCACGCAGGCCAGCAGCAGCAGCGGAAGCGTCGAGATCGCATGGATCCAGACCGGCGGGTCATAGGTGAGCTCCAGCCAGATGCCGAACGCGGTTACCGGGAAGGCCATCGTCATCATGATGAAGAAGGCGGGTCCGTCGGCAGGATCGGCGAACCCGTAGTCAAGGCCACAGGCCTCGCAGCGGGGCCTCAGGGTGATGAAGCCGTCGAACAGACGCCCCTCGCCGCAGCGCGGGCAACGGCACCGCAGGCCTACTGACAGGAGGGATAGATCGGTCGTCCCTTGCATCGTCCAGGTCCCTGACTTGCTCGTTGTATCCGGCTGTATGGAGGTACGCCTTGCACGCTCTCAATGTATGGCTTAGAAATCCATACGCTCACCTTGGAAGCCGATTGCTCCGAAGGCGACTCCCCCCGACAAGAGCGCGTCTCGCCTTGTCAGTATGTCTAATGTATGCGTACACTATTGCGTGAACAGGGGTCAATGATGGAATCTTGGAGCCCTACAATCGCAGGTGACGCAGGTCCCAAGTACCTGGCCATCGTCAAGGCTTTGGCGGAGGACATTCGCGCCGGGCGGCTCACGCCCGGCGTCCGCCTGCCGCCGCAACGTGCCTTGGCCAAGCATCTCAACGTCGACCTCACCACGGTCACGCGCGCCTTCAACGAGGCACGCAGGACCGGCTTGATCGATGCGACCACCGGCAGGGGCAGCTTCGTTCGCGGTTCCGCGCCATCGACCGTCGATGCGCGTCAGACGGACCCGTCCGGGAGCGTCGACTTCAGCATGAACATGCCGCCCCAGCCGGTCGCTGCGCGTCTGGCCGAGCGTATGGAGGCAGGTCTCGCGCGCTTGGCCGGTTCAGCGGGCTTCCGCGACCGAATGCAGTACCAGGACAGTGCCGGGAACATGGCCGACCGGGTTGCGGCGGGGCAATGGCTCGGCCGCCGGCTCGGGCCGCTTCCGATCCAGCGCGTCCTGGTTGGGGGAGGCGCCCAGGTGGTCCTGTTCGCTGTCCTGTCCGCACTCCTCAAGCCTGGCGACGCCCTCTGCGTCCCCGCCCTGACCTACCCCGGCCTGCGCATGGCGGCGGAGCGGCGGGGCGCTCGTTTGATTCCGGTGGCCTGCGACGCGGAGGGACTCGACCCGGAAGCGTTCCTCGAAAGCTGCAGGTCCGAGCGGCCACGGGCCCTCTACCTCGTGCCGACGCTCGACAATCCGACGACCGCGACGCTGCCGACCACCCGGCGCGAGCGAATCGCCGAGATTGCACGCTCGCACGGGGTCTCGATCATCGAGGACGATGCCTACGGCGCCCTGTCGCACGAAGGTCCCTCCCCCATCGCGGCCATTGCGGGAGACATCACGTGGCATATCGCGACGCTGTCCAAATGCGTCTCCCCGGGCCTGCGCATCGCCTATGTCGCCGTGCCTGGAACGAACGAGGCGGTGCGGCTGGGCGCCGAGCTGCGTGCCATTAACATGATGGCGTCCCCACTGACGGCCGGGCTCGCGTCGCAATGGATCGCCGACGGGGAGCTCGACGCCATCGTCTCGGCGATCCGACACGAGAACGGCCTTCGGCAGGCGGTCGCGCGCGAGATGCTGCGGGGCCTCGATATCCAGGCGCATCCGTGTGGGCATCACCTCTGGCTCCACCTTCCCCAACAGTGGCGCCGCGGCGAGTTCGGGGCCCACGCACGGCAACTCGGGCTGTGCGTCGTCCTGAGTGACGCCTTCGCGGTCGGGCCCGCCCCGGAGGCGATCCGTGTCTCCTTGGGCGCGGCCCCGGATGCCGAAACGCTGCGATACGGCCTCAGCTTGCTCGCCACGCTGTTGTCGCATCCACCCGGCGCGATCTCGACGGTGGTCTGAGGTGGCGGGTCCATCCGGCAGCCGAAACCGTCCGACAAGGCTTGGGGAACCCGCGGCCCGGCTCGCGCGGATGCGGGTACCGGCAGCTTTCTTCGGGATGGTCCTCGGACTCTGCGGCCTCGGAAATGGCTGGCGCGCGGCCGCGCGGCTCGGCCTGGCACCGAACTGGATCGGTGAGGCGATCTCCATTCTCGGCGTCGCGGTCTGGTTCACGTGGCTATGCCTATACGCCGCGCGTTGGCGAAACGACCGACACGCCGTTCTTCAAGAGGCACGGGACCCGACATCCTCGTTCTTCACGTCACTGGCACCCGTCGCCACCATGATCGCCGGTGTCGGCCTCGCCCCTCACTGGCCAGCCGCCGCTTGGTTGATGGCTCTGGCAGGTCTCGTCGGCGTGACCCTGTTTGCCGCATGGGGTGCAGGGACCCTTTGGATGGGCGGCCGCGCTTTCGAGGCAACGACGCCGATCCTCTACATGCCGACGGTCGGCGGGGGCTTCGTGGCGGCCATCACGTGTGCGTCGTTCGGGATGAAGGATCTCGGACTGCTCTACTTCGGGGCCGGGCTCCTGTCGTGGCTGACGCTGGAATCCATCGTCGTGCATCGCATGATCCTGAGGACCCTGCCGGTGCCGTTGCGTGCCTCGCTCGGGCTGCACTTCGCCCCGCCGGCGGTTGCCTGCGTGGCCTACCTGTCCGTCACCGATGGGCCGCCGGATCGGCTCGCGCAGATCCTCTTCGGATATGCCCTGTTTCAGGCCCTCGTCATGGTGCGGCTCGTTCCCTGGCTGCGGATGCAGCCGTTCTCGCCGGCAGCCTGGGCCTATACCTTCGGTGTCTCGGCCCTCCCGCTCGCCGCGTTGCGCCTGACGGAGCGGGGGCTGGAGGGGCCGAACGGCAACCTCGCCATTCCGCTGTTCATCATCGCCAACCTTTTCATTGGCTGGACCGCGCTCAGGACCGTCGTTCTCCTGCATCAACGCAAGTTACTTCCGGGCAGCCGATCATGAGGGTGGTGCAAGAAGCCGCTGCCATGATTGCGCTTGCGAACCCCCGATAGCGATCCTCGGCGTGCTCGGTTCGTTGGGTCGACAGGTTACGCATGTGTCGATCAAACAGCTTTCCGGGAATACAGCGCGAGCGTCTGCTTTCGTGAAGTACCGTCCAAGAGTGGATCGGTACCGATCGCGACCCCACTCTCCGGGCAGTTCAGCGAACGCCCCATTGACGTGAGATGACCTATGAGACGCGTCATCGCTCAACGCCGATCCAGATCCTGACTCGAACCCAACAGCCTCCGGAAAACCCGGCGCGGTTCACCTCGACCACGCGAAGGTTTGGACGTGCAGACAGAGGCCATTCCCTACCGATTGTTTTTGTTGTGCATGTCGAGGGCCACGGCGGCGAGCAGGACGACGCCCTTGATGACCTGCTGGTGTCCGACGTCAGCACC
>NZ_BPQL01000058.1 GCF_022179225.1 Methylobacterium goesingense | reverse complement strand
CGCATGGACCCGCCGGGCTGGATCACCGCCGTGGCCCCGGCCTCGGCCGCCGCGATCAGCCCGTCGGCGAAGGGAAAGAACGCGTCCGAGGCGACCACCGAGCCTTTCGCAAGGCTCTCGGCGACGCCGAGGCGCCGAGCGCCCTCCGCAGCCTTCCAGGCGGCGATGCGGGAAGAATCCACCCGCGACATCTGGCCGGCGCCGATGCCCACCGTGGCCCCGTCGCGGGCATACACGATGGCGTTCGACTTGACGTGCTTGGCTACCCGATAGGCAAAGCGCAGGTCGGCGTATTCCTGCGGGCTCGGCGCACGCCGCGTCACCACACGCAGCGGCATGTCGTCGACCACCGCGGCGTCGCGCGCCTGCACCAGCAGCCCCCCCGACAGGGTTTTCACGGTCTCGCCGGGCCCGCGCGGATCGGGCAGGCCATCGGCCAGCAGCAGACGCAGGTTCTTCTTGGCGGCCACGATCGCGATGGCCTCCTCGGTGGCGTCGGGCGCGATGATGACCTCGGTGAAGATCTCGACGATCCGGCGCGCGGCTTCCGCGTCGAGCGTCCGGTTCAGGGCCACGATGCCGCCGAAGGCGGAAGTCGGATCGCAACTCAGGGCACGCTCGTAGGCCTCGGCGAGGCTCGTCCCCTCGGCGACGCCGCACGGGTTGGCATGCTTGATGATCGCCACAGCGGCCGAGCGGGCCGGGTCGAACTCGGCGACGCACTCGTAGGCGGCGTCGGTGTCGTTGAGGTTGTTGTAGGAGAGTTCCTTGCCCTGGAGCTGGCGGGCGGTGGCGACGCCGGGCCGGGTCGGGCCGGGCGAGCGGTAGAAGGCCGCGCCCTGGTGGGGGTTCTCTCCGTAGCGGAGCGACTGGGCGAGGCTGCCGCCGAAGGCCCGGAAGGCTGGCGCCGGGTCCGGCTCGATCTGGCCCGCGAGCCAATTCGCGATGGCGGCATCGTAGGCGGCCGTTCGCGCATAGGCCTTCTGGGCGAGGCGGCGCCGGGTGCGCTCGCTCAGCGACCCGCCCTGGGCTTCGAGTTCGGCGAGCACGGCGGCGTAGTCGCCCACATCGACCACGACCGCCACGTCGGCGTGATTTTTCGAGGCGGCGCGGATCATTGCCGGACCGCCGATATCGATGTTCTCGACGCAATCGTCGTAGCCGGCTCCCTTCGCCACCGTCTCCTCGAAGGGATAGAGGTTGACCAACAGCAGGTCGATCGCGCGGATGCCGTGGGCAGCCAGCGCCGCCTGATGCTCAGGGTTGCCGCGCACGGCGAGCAATCCGCCATGGATGCCCGGGTGCAGCGTCTTCACCCGACCGTCCATCATCTCGGGAAAGCCGGTGAGGTCGGCGACCTCCGCGACGGTCAGCCCGGCCGCACGCAGGGCCTTGTGCGTCCCACCCGTGGAGACCAGCGCGATGCCGAGGCGGTCGAGAGCAGTGGCGAACTCGACGAGGCCGGCCTTGTCGGAGACGGAGAGGAGTGCGCGGGTGACCCGCACCTGGTCATGCGACATGGCGTTTCGTCCGGGGCAAAATACGAAGGAACTGCGACAAGGGAACTCGTGCGCGCCTACCACGAAATGCTGCGCTGCGGCCAGCCGCCCGTCAGCCCGCCGGGCTTTGGGACCGGGCGAAGCCCCACCGGACGCGGGTATCGTCCGCGACGGAGAGGTAGATCACGATCTGATCGGTGCGCCGTGCGCCGGTGAGCCCCGCGAAATAGACGCTCTCCTCCAGGGCGATCTCGCCGCCCTCTGCACCGAAGTGCCAGACCTCGCCGATGGGTAGGCTGAGTTCGATGCGGCCGTCGTCCAGTCCGCGCGCCGCGATGGCCGGGTGCAGGTGGAAGCGTACCGCGACCTCCTGGCGTCGGACCTTGCCGCGCTTCGGGCCGACGCTGCGCACGAAGGCGTCCTCGCCTTCGAGCACTTGGCCACCGGCCGCGAGGCGCCAGCGGCGCTCATGGATCACCCCGAAATCGTGGGCATAGCCGTCGTGGCGCGCGGCCAGAATGCTGGCGCCGTCCTCGCTGGTCCGCTCCGACTTCACCGCGCGGGGGCCGCGCAGGATCACGGGGCCGATCCGATGTGAGAGCCAGCGCACTGCCCAGCGCTCGTACCACGCGCCGCCGCCGACCAGGAACCGGCAGGAGGAGGTGTCGGCGACGGTCGCGGTCGAATGGGCGGCGGTGCTGCGGGCCAGCCGGCGCAGTTCCGGGCCGCTCGCCGGCAATCCGCAATTGATGACGATCCGCTGAGGGCCGCTCGACATCTCGAAGGACAGGCAGCCGGCCCCGGCATTGATCGAATCGGGGAGCGGCGGCGGCGCGCCGACATCGGCCACCACGAGGACCCGGCCGCCCTCCATGCGCTCGTAGCCGGAATTCGGCGCGTGCATCATCGGCTGGGCCAGGGCGCCGTCATAGACCAGCAGCGTGGCCAGGTGGTCGGCGGCCGTCGCGCCCATGCCGTTGAAGTGGCTGAGCGAGGCATCGGGATGCCGTAGCAGCCGCAGCAGCGGCAGCATCCGGTCGATGGCATGCAGAAGGGCATCCGGCGGATCGACGCTGCGCGAGAGGAAGCTCTGGCGCAGGGGCAGCAGATCGAGGAGCAGCTCCATCGCAAAGCGCGGGTCGCGGCTGCGGTGGCCGCCGTCCCGCAGGATCTGCCGGTCGAGTTCGCGCACGAGGATGCGGGTGGAGCGCCGGAGAATGGGCTGGATGCCCTCACAGCACAGGCCCGCGTAGCAGAGGGCCACGGCGGCAAGGAGCCGGGTCTGGGGCGAGATGCCCCGGCGCAGGTCGCCCTCGAGTTCGCGGGCGGCCTTGCCGAGGGCCTTGAGGAAGGTCTGGTAGAAGACGTGGTCCGCGCCCTCCAGCACGAGGGGCGACTGGCACAGGAACGAGATGAGGCGCCGTGCCGCCACCGGCGTCGGCCGGGCGAGTGCGGTGTCGCCGCGTCCGGCGATGAAATCGGCGACGAAAGCGCGGGCATTGGAGCGCGCCAGCGCCGTGTCGGCGGCGCGCAGGTGGCGCAACCAGCCGAAGCCGTAGAGGATGTCGGCCCATTCCTGCGAAGGCGGCGCATAATCGAAGGGCGAGCGTCCGCTCACCGAGAGCGAGCGCCCGGCGAACACGAACAACCCGGCATAGATGTCGTCCGCGAAGGTGGCGTCGCTGGTGCGCAGGTCGTGCGGCGCGATCACGAGGCCCGTGACCCGGGCGCGGGCGAGGATGTCGGGCCGGCCGGTCAGGCGCGCATAGGTATCACGCACGGACCGCGCGATCTCGCGCCCGATGAGCCGGTAGAACCGCCAGCGATCAGCTCCCCAGCGCACGCGTTCTCCCCTTCCGGCGCCGAACCCGACCGCCGGGCCTCACGCCGGATGCCGCTTCTCGAAGCGAGACCGTTGATCCGATTGCGCGGTTAACCGCAAATCCGGCGCTCCGTCCATGCTCGGACGCGCTCATTCGGCGGCTCCGGCCGACGCCGCGACCGTTCGCACGGGCTTGGGCCCCCTGGCTTCCGAGGCCTTGAGCGCTTTCCAGCTGTTGGGCTGCGCCACGAAGGCTCGGAGGGCAGCGGTGTTGGCGGCGGCCTCGTCCGCGGACAGGTCGGTTCGCGATGCGGCCTCGGCATCCGCGAATTTGCCCTGGAGCCCGAGGACCAGCGCCAGGTTCTGCCGAACCCGCGCATCGGCGCGGGGCTGGGCGACCGCCCGACGCAGGGTCTCTTCCGCCTGCGGCAACTGCCGCCCCAGCGCATAGGACAGGCCGAGATTCGAGAGAATCAGGGGGTCGTCGGGCTGGATCTTCAGGGCTGCCTCGTAGAACCCCTGCGCGCGGGCATGATCGCCGAGTTGGTCGGCCACCGCGCCCTGTGCCGAGAGGACGCGCCAGTCGGGCCGGGCCGGCGTATGGGCGTTCTGGAGCACTTCCGCGGCTTCCTGAAAGCGGCCGACATCGGCGAGCGCTTTTCCGTAAGCCGCGAGCACGGCGTTGTTCTTGGGGTTGCGCAGGGCCGCTTGCTGAAGCACCGCAACCGCCTGCGGCTTCTGGTTGGTCGCGCGCAGAGCCTGTGCGTAGCGCAGCGCGAGGGTGACGTCGCCGGGATCGGCCGCATACTTCTCGCCGAGGCTGTCGACCTCGCGCCGGCCGATCACCGCCGGGTTTTGCGGCTTGCCGAAACTCGGCAGGGACACCCCCCCGATCGAGCCGGTGGTCTCGGGCGAGCGTGACTGGCATCCGGCGGCGAAGCCCGCCACCAGGATGGTGATCAACAGCCCGGTGGTCCGGGTTCGTAATGGATTGAACAGCGGCGTGACCATGACGCGCTCCGCGACGGCCGACGGGAGGGAGCGCCCCATCGGTCCGGGTGTGTGATCGGTGTGTCTCGTCGGAGGCACGCTTCGCCCTCCCGACCGGCCGGTGATAGACCGTTAACCCTAACCCGCCGTTAACCCCCGTCTCGATCCTGCCCTCCGCGAGCCCCATGACCCAATCCCTGTCCCGCCTCGTCTCCAGTCTCGGCGCCGACGATGCCGTGCCGATCACCTGCGTCACGGCCGAAGCCTGGCCCGCGGTCGAGTCCGCCCTCCCCGGCCCGCAGGCGACGTTCGCCCGCGCGGCGGATTTCGCCCCGAAGGCCGGCCGGCTCGCCCTCCTTCCGGCGCCGGACGGCCGGCTCGGCGCCGTCCTGTTCGGACTCGGCGACGGCGGCGACCCCATGCTGGCGGGCAAACTCCCCGGGGCACTTCCACCAGGCACCTATCGCTTTGCTGCAGCGGAAGGGTTCGACGCCGCCACGGCAACGCTGGCTTGGCTGCTCGGCAGCTACCGCTTCGGGCGCTACCGCGATACCGGGCCGGAGCGCCCTGCCCTCGTGGCGCCGGAGGGCGTCGATGCCGAAGCCCTCGTGCGGATCGCCGCTGCGGTCGCCAACGGGCGCGATCTCGTCAACACGCCCGCCAACGACCTCGGACCCGCCGAGATCGAGGCGGCGGTTCGCGCCGTCGCTGGGCGTCACGGCGCCAGCGTCTCGGTCGTGTCGGGCGCGGATCTCGCCCGCGACTTCCCCCTCGTGCATACGGTCGGCTCGTCGTCCCCACGCGCGCCGCGCCTGATCGACCTGACCTGGGGGCCGACCGACGCGCCGCGCGTAACGCTCGTCGGCAAGGGTGTCGCCTTCGACACGGGCGGCCTCGACATCAAACCGTCGAGCGCGATGCTCCTGATGAAGAAGGACATGGGCGGGTCCGCAGCCGCCCTCGCCGCAGCCGACATGGTGATGGGCTCCGGGCTTCGCCTGCGCCTACGCCTGATCGTGCCGGCGGTGGAGAACGCGGTCTCGGGCGAAGCCTTCCGACCGGGCGACGTCATCCGCAGCCGGTCCGGCCTCACGGTGGAGATCGGCAACACCGATGCCGAGGGCCGGCTGATCCTCGCCGACGCCCTGGCGCTGGCGGATGCCGAGAACCCGGAGCTTCTGATTGATTTCGCGACCCTGACGGGCGCCGCCCGGGTGGCCCTGGGGCCGGACCTGCCGGCCTTCTTCACCGAGGACGACGCGCTCGCCGATGCGGTCTCGGAGGCTGGCGCGGCCTGCGCCGATCCCGTCTGGCGCCTACCGCTGCACAAGCCCTATGCGAGCCTGCTGGATTCGAAGGTTGCGGACCTGAACAACGTCTCGGGTGGCCCCTTCGCGGGGGCGATCACGGCGGCGCTGTTTCTGCGCCGCTTCGCCCCCGCCACGCGGGCCCACGTGCATTTCGACCTCTACGGCTGGAACCCGTCGACGAAGCCGGGGCGGCCGGAAGGCGGCGAGGTGCAGACGGCGCGGCTCGTCCACGCGCTCCTGTCCCGCCGCTACCCGAAGGCCTGAGGCGGGTCAGACCCCCAGCATCGCCTTCTCGGACTCGTAGGCGGCGCGGACCGGGGCCGCGCCGTAGGTCCGCTCCAGACGCCGCACGGTGAAATGCGCGCGGGCCGTCGACTGGAAGTGGTCCATGAAGGCCGCGTTGACCGCCGCGCCGCCGACTGCACCGAGGATCGGCACGGCCTGCGCCGCAACCTTCTGCGAGACCACGAGGCCGAAGCGCGACGCGATCTGCGCCGAGAAGCGGATCAGCGCAGGGGCGGCCTCGTCGAGGAGGGCCCGATTGCCGGCGTAGCGGGCGGCCTCCACCATTGTCTTGGCCAGGGCAGCGCGCACCGCGAAATAGCCGCTCTCCGTAAGGGCGCTGCCGGCCGCCTCGCGTCCGCCGAGGGCGAAGACTTGGACGCAGGCCAGGGCGTTCTCGGGATCCTGGAGATCCTCGCCCTCTTCCTGCGCGATCTGCGCGATGGAGCGCAGCATCAGGGTCGTCGAGAGCGGCAGTTCCACCGCGAGGGTCGCGAGTCCGAAGGCGCCGCCGACCGCGCCGGAGACGGCGGCCAAGGCCTTATGGCCGAAGGCGCTCGACGGGAAATACTTCGCCAGGCGTGCGGCGGTGCGCATCGTGGCCGATTCGGGTTCGGTCGGCCCGGTGAGCAGCGGTTCGGTGGCGGGGACGACGGGGATCTCACGGCCCGCCGGCAGGGTCGCCAAGGCGAGCTTGAGGGAAGCGCGCATGGCGCTCTCGGTGGCCTGCGCCACCGCGTCGGTCACGGGGGCCGGCAGTGCCCGCCCGATCAGATCGAGGGGGGCGCCGGCGACTGCCGAGAGGCGGGCGGCGAGCCCGGGCTTCTCCAGGGCCTCGACGGCTCGGCGCAGGGCGGCGCGGTCCGCGTCGCTCAGGCCAAGCGAGTCGGCGATGGGGGCCGGGGCGGTCAGGGTGTCGTCCACGAGTTTGATGTTGCTCACGTCTGCGGTCTCATCCGTGTGCGGGGTGGGTGCGGCCGGCGCGGCTCGTTTCCGAAGTAGCCATATCCGGCTGGGTCTTCCCCGAGGGGCTGCTGCCGGTGGAAGCAAGCCCGGGGCCTCGCGGATGGTTCCCGGCAATCTCGTCTCCAGCGGCGGCCTCGGGGCGGACCGGATCGGATGCCGCGGCGCTGGCGGCGGCCGCGTCGCGCTCTCCGGCTCGCCCCACGAAGATGCAGAGGATCACCACCGGGATGCCGACGGCTGCGGTGAGGGCGAAGAACACCGGATATCCGAAGGCCGCCACGATGTAGCCGGAGGTGCCCGCCACGAACTTGCCCGGCAGCGCGTAGAGCGATGAAAACAAAGCGTACTGGGTGGCGGCCAATCCTGGTGCGGTCAGGCTCGACATGTAGGCGATCAGCGCCATGCCGGCGAAGGAGCCGCAGAAATTGTCGATGGAGATCGCCGCCGTGAGGCGCCACACCTCCGGGCCGCCGAAGGACAGCCAGGAGAAGGAAAGATTCGAGGCGGCGCCCAGGAAGGCGCCGACCACCAGGGTCGGGAACAGGCCGAAGCGGGTCATCGCCCAGCCGCCGACGAAGGCCCCGGCAATACCCACCCAGATGCCATAGAGCTTCGAAACGAAGCCGATATCCACGAGGCTGAACCCCACGGTCTTGTAGAGCGGGCTCGCCATTACGCCGGAGATGAAGTCGGGCATGCGGTAAAAAGCGACGAGGACGAGGATGGCCCAGAGGCTGTGCCCGAGCCGCGCGTGAAGCTCGGCCAGGGGCTCGAGGATCGCGCTACGGAGCGTCCAGGCCGGCTTGGGTGCCGCCGGCGCCCGCTCGCTGGAGGCGCGATCGTAGGCCGGGGCGAACAGCGCCGCGAACATGCCGACGCCCATCAGGGCTGCCATCGACAGGTAGGCCACGCTCCAACCGTAGGCGCTGGCGATGAAGAGCGCACCTGCGCCGGCCGACATCAGGGCGAGCCGGTAGCCGAGGTTCGAGGTCGCCGCCATCACGCCCTGGAGGTCCGTGCCGGCGGCGTCGATGCGCCAGCCGTCGATGACCACGTCCTGGGTCGCTGCGCAGATGGCGACGAGGAAGGCGCCGAGCCCGAGCAGCGCCAGGCTGGTGCCCGGATCGGCGAAGGCCATTAGCGTCAGCGCGATGGCCACCGCGCACTGGGTCGCGATCATCCAGGCCCGGCGTCGCCCGAGGGCGCGGCTGAGGACGGGTACGTCGAACCGGTCGATCAGCGGCGCCCAGAGGAACTTCAGGGTGTAGGGAAGCGCAAGGTAGCTGAACAGGCCGATCGACTTGATATCGACGTCCGAATAGGCGAGCCGCGTCGAGAAGGTGCCAAGCACCAACAACAGGGGCAGTCCCGACGAGAAGCCCAGCGCCAGCATCAGCAGGATGCGCCGGTCCTCGACGATGTCCTTTAGGCGGAGGCGCCGGGTCGGGGCGTCGCCCAGGTCGCTTCGGGCCGTTGCGTCGCTTCGGGCCATGGCATGGAACTCCTAGGGGTCGAACGGGCTTGATGCCCGCAAACCATATCAGCCCACGGCTCCGATCCCACGCCCGGAGTTGTCCCAGGACCCGCAGGCCGTTGCGCGGCGCTCACCGGACGCAGCATGCCTTCCAAAACCTTAATGCGACGTCTCGCATTTTTCCTGTTGGCAGACCGGCCCGGGCGATCGACCATGGGCGAATTTTCCGTTGACGGGCGGGTGCTCCGAGGGGTCAACTCGCTCGCTTCATCCGGTGGGGCAGTGACGGCTGAACATCTGAACTTGCAGACCGGGTGGACAGCTTTGGCCGACGCCGATCATGACGCATAGGGATCCCCCCGCCGCTGGACCGCGCAAGCTCGGGATCGACGCCGGCGCGTTCGTGGCCGCCTTCACGGCCAGCCCGACGCCGATGGTGCTCACCGATCCGCGCCTGGCCGACAACCCGATCGTCTGGGCCAACGACGCATTCCTCGCCCTGACGGGTTATTCCTGGGAGGATCTCGACGGCAGAAACTGCCGGATGCTTCAGGGTGCCGACACGGATCCGCGCGCTGTGCGCCGCCTCCGCGAAGCCGTGCGGGTGGGCCGGCCGATCGAGATCGAGCTGGTCAATTACCGCAAGGACGGCACGTCGTTCTGGAACGGCATGACAGTGGCGCCCGTGCGCGACGCCACAGGGCGGATCGTTCATTTCTATTCGGCTCAGGCCGACATGACGGGCAAATATCGCCACGAAGTCGCGATGCGCGACGCCAACGACGAACTCGAACGACGGGTCGCCGAGCAGACCGCGGACCTGCGGGCCGCGCTCGAGCAGAAGACCGCGCTGCTCCACGAGGTCGATCACCGGGTCAAGAACAACCTCCAGGTCATCTCGTCCCTGATGCTGTTGAAGGCCCGGCGCACACCGCGCGGCGAGGTCCGCGACGCGCTGCAGGGCATGGCGGAGCGTGTTGGTGCCCTCTCCACCGTCCATCGGATGCTCTACTCCACTGGCGACGTAACGCGGTTCGATCTGCGTGAATTCGCCGAGGACTTTGTCTCCGAACTCGTCGCCGGCATCGACAACGAACGGACGGCCGTCAGCGCTGAGATCGATTCGATCGCGGTTTCCGCCGCGATGGCGGCGCCCCTTGCGCTGATGCTCCATGAGTTGGCGACCAACGCCGTCCGTCACGCCTTTCCGGACAGCCGGGCCGGGCGGATCACCATCACGGCGCAGCGCAGCGACGAAGGGCTGCGCATGCTGATCCAGGACGACGGGATCGGCCTTGCCGGTGGCAAGCCGAATCCGGCGGGCTTCGGACGCTCCCTCGTCGAGATGGTCGTCCGCCAGCTTCGCGGCGTGATCGTCTGGAGCGATGTCGCCCCCGGTACACGCGTCGAAATTACGGTGCCGCTCGATGCGGTCTCCCTGCGGACCGGTACGGAGCGGGCCCCGGAAGCGGAATGGACGACACGATGACCAGTCCGGCCCTGCGCGTCCTCGTGGTCGAGGACGAGGTCCTCATTGCCCTCGAACTCGAATGCCTGCTCGATGAACTCGGCCACGATGTCGTGGGCGTCGCCGGAAGCTCCGCCGAGGCGATCGCCCTCGGCATCTCGACGGCCCCCGACGTGGCGTTCGTCGACATCCACTTGGTGGACGGCCCCACCGGTGTCGAGGTGGCCCGAGCGCTCAGCGCCGACCCGCACACCACGGTGGTGTTCATGACGGCGAACGCCAAGCGCATTCCCGATGACTTCGCCGGAGCGATGGGGGTGATCGCCAAGCCGTATTCGGAGCGGGTGGTCGCCGGCGCCCTGCGCTATGTGGCGGATCTGCGCGCGGGGCGCGCGGCGACGATCGAAGGACTCGACGGTTTTCGGCTCGCGACTCGGGACTGTGTGGAGCCGCGCTACCTGTCCGAGGGGTGAGCCGTCCGCAGCCGCCTGTCGGCGAGTCTCAGCGGGCGGCTGCTCCGGTACCCGTCGCCATGGCACGGCGTGCTTCGGCTTGGCCGCTGACGTCCCCGTAGTATTTCGTCGCGTCGCCGAGTTGGATCGACGGCTGACAGTTCGGCGTGCAGGAATACGACTCGCGGTCGAGCCCGCGCTGAACGGTTATCACGGCGGCCTGCGGCGCCTGAACGCTGATGGTCGATTCCGCCAGCATGCTTCCCGATGCGTCGAGGGCGATCAGGTTGGTACTGCCGAAGCTCTTCCCGGTGAGGATCAGCACGCCGTTCTTCTGGAGGGCGACGTCCGCGATGATGGGATTGCCGACGATCACCGTTTGGGTCCGGTCGGGCAACCGGATCACCTTGGCATTGTCGACCGTCACCGTGACGATGGTCGGTGCGCCCGTCGTCGGCTGGGCTTTCACGGTGGGGCAGCCGAAGGCGGACCAGACGGACAACAAGACGGCGGCGAGGGTCCGGGCGGCTATGCGGGACGGGTTCGCGCGCTGTTGCATCGGAGGCTCACTGAAACCGTACGGCACGACGCCCATCACGCTTGATGCCGGCACATCCGAACGAGCCGGCGCGCCGAGAGTGGTCCGCCGAAGAAGCACGCGCAGGGTAAACGAACCGATAACTGCGCTATCTCGGAGCGTGGCGCTGAAGGTCCAACGCGTCCGCGTTCGTCGCCGACCTCGAGAACGCGCCGCTCTTCAGTCGCGTCCCACGGAGTCGGCCATAGCCGCCGGTGGCGTTAAGGATTTCTTGATGATGATCCGAGGCCCTGAGCCTGGACCCGGTTTCGCGGATCGATTTAACCCAATCGCAAGAGGCCCCTGACATTCTGACTGGGTCGCCGGAGAGACGCCGAGGGCGTGTGCGGCACATCCACTTCAGGGGTACTTTGCCATGACCTCCATTTTCAAGCGTTTCGCCGCCGACGAGTCCGGTGCCACCGCCATCGAGTACGGCCTGATCGCCGCCCTCATCGCCGTCGTGATCATCGGTACCCTCTCCACGATCGGCACCAACCTGAACACCAAGCTCGGTGCAGTCGCCACCAACCTCGCGACGGCGCCCGCTGCGAAGTAATCCCGGGAGCGTTGCGTTCCGGCAATTGGCCGGTGCAACGCAGCGGGAGAGCGCGGCCCGGATCCTGGCGGGCCGACCTTGTCTGAGGGGCCTCGCCGGAGACGGTCGGCGCACCTCTCACGGTTACACATGGAGCGGGCACCAGGCTCGGCTCTCCAACAACGAGCACTGTCGCCCGTACTCGATCGGCAGTTCACGGAATTCTCGGGCATGCCACGTTCGCGTGGCTGCCCTCTCCGCTGTTCGACCGCAACGCGACCGACCCACCCGAGTGGCGGATCTCGCCGGAGGGTCGCTGGGCACCATGGACACATCCCGGATCACCCCAGAGAGGCCCGGGCCCGAGCGTGGTCCGTACGCCGATCGCGTCGCGCGAGACTGTTGAACCGATATGGCCAGCCTCAGCCTTCTCGTGGTCTTCCCGTTCCTGATGGCCTACGCGGCCTCCCGGGACCTCCTGACCATGCTCATCCCCAACACCGTGTCGATTGCCTTGGCGGTCGCCTTCGCGGCCTTCGCGATCGCGAGCGGGTTTGGTTTGAGCGAGATCGCCAACCACCTCGGTGCGGGAGCCGTGACCCTGCTGGTCACCTTCAGTCTGTTCGCCTTCGGGCTGATCGGGGGCGGCGATGCCAAGCTCGCTGCCGCGACCGCCCTCTGGATCGGCTTCGACCACCTGCCCGAATACCTTCTCCTCGCCTCCGTGTCGGGCGGTGCTCTGACGCTCGGTCTCCTGGCGATGCGGGCGCTTCCGCTCCCCGGCCCGGTCGCACGGCTGCCCTTCGCGTTGCATCTTCACGATGCGAAGACCGGCGTCCCGTACGGAATCGCGCTGGCGCTCGCCGCTCTTCTGGTCCTGCCCGAGACCGTCATCTGGACCCGTAGCCTCGGGATCTGACTGGCCATCTGTACCAAATAGCAATTTCGATCGCATTGATTACCGCTTGTTAACCGTAATTTGAGGAATCCGGCCTCAGATCCGAACCGTACGGCGATCCGCCGTCCTTAGGTTCGAGCCCGGTGATGAAACCAGCCAGACTTGCCGTTCTCGCGATTGCGCTCGTTGCGGGCGGAGCGGCGGCTTTCCTCATGAGCGGCGAAGACAAGCCGACGGTTCAGCCGATCGCCGTCGCTCCGCCCCCCGCCGTCCCGGTGACGGACGTGCTGGTGGCAGCCGCCGAGTTGCCCATGGGGCAGAACATCCAGGCGCCTGACCTGCGCTGGCAGCCTTGGCCGAACGACGCGCTCTCGGCGGGCTACATCACCCGCACCAGCTCACCGAAGGGTATGGAGGAGATCGTCGGGTCCATAACCCGCTCGAACTTCCTTGCCGGCGAGCCGATCCGCCCACAGAAGCTCGCCCGGTCCGATGGCGGTTTCCTTGCCGCGGTCCTTCCCGCGGGCATGCGTGCGGTCGCGATCACCATCGACACACGCGGATCGAACACGGCGGGCGGCTTCATCCTGCCGAACGATCATGTCGACATCATCCGCACCTACCGCGACGAGGATGTGGGGCGCGGCAACGGCGACGCGCAGGCCTCCGAGACCCTGCTTCAGGACATTCGCGTCCTGGCGATCGGACAGATCGTGCAGGAGAAGAACGGCAACAACGTCGTGACGGGCGAAACCGCCACCCTCGCCCTGACCCCGGCCCAGGCCGAACTCGTGACCATGGCCCAGAAGGCGGGCCAACTCTCTCTCTCCCTTCGAAGCCTCGTCGATAGCGGTCGCATCAGCGACCCGACCCTCGAAGCACGTCCCGAAACAGCGCTCACCGTCGTGCGGTTCGGCGTCGCGAAGCAGCAATCGCGGCGCTGAGACGAAACGCACACCTGACGACAGAGGACGCGCCGATGACCTACTCCCGCACATTCCTTCGCCTCGGCTCGGTCGGAGCGGCGCTCGTCGTCGCGGCGTCCGCCGGCCCTGTCCGGGCCCAACCCACCCGCAACACGATCCCGGCGCCGGTCCTCGCGGTCGGCGGAAACGAGGGCAGCACGGCCCGGCGTGTCGACCTCACCATGGGCAGGTCCCTGGTGATCGACCTGCCGCGGGACGCCAAGGAGGTCTTCGTCGCCAATCCGAAGGTCGCCAACGCCGTCGTACGGTCCACCCGCAAGGTCTTCGTCATCGGCATGGAGAACGGGGCCACCTCGATCTTCATCATGGACGCAGAGGGACGGCAGATCACGGCCCTCGACGTCACGGTCGCGACGAACCTGAATCTCGGCGAACTCAGCCAGATCCTCATGCGCAGCATCCCGGGCGGGCGGTTCGACCTTCGCTCGGCCGGGAACTCGATCATTCTCTCCGGTTCGGTGGCCTCGGCCTCCGAGGCCGCGCAGGCCGTCGACATCACCAACGGGTTCGTCGGCGTGAACGGTGTGGCCGGAGCTGTGGGCCAGACTACGGGTGCTACCGCCAATGCTTCGGCGAGCCGGGGCGCGGTGATCAACAACCTCACCATCCGGGACAAGGATCAGGTGATGCTACGCGTCACCGTGGTCGAGGTCTCGCGTACGGTTCTCAAGCAGTTCGGCGTCAACCTCAACGGCAGCTGGTCGGGCCTGAACCTCGCCAACACCACGCCGCTCGCCCTGAACGGCGGCCAGTTCCCGTCGGGAAACCTCCTGTCCGGGACCGTCACCGGGTCCGGCGGCGCCAGCCTGACCGCGACCCTGAGGGCCTTCGAGCAAGCGGGTGTTTCACGCATCCTCGCCGAACCGACCCTGACGGCGATCTCGGGCGAATCCGCCAAGTTCACGGCCGGTGGCGAAATTCCCGTTCCGGCCTCCCAGAACTGCACCGGTGGCGTCTGCACCATCGGCATCAGCTTCAAGCAGTATGGCGTCAGTCTCAGCTTCACGCCCGTGGTCCTCGCGCAGAACCGCATCTCGGTGCGCGTCGGGACCGAGGTTTCCGAGATCGACCAGCAGAACTCATTCAATTTCGTGTCGGCGGGCACCACCGCCACCGGCGCTCAGAACACCTCCGTCCCGGGCTTTACGCTCCGCAAATCCGAAACCACGGTGGAGCTCGCCTCCGGCGCCACGATGATGACGGCCGGCCTGATCCAGCAGCGCAACAAGGCGGCGATCTCGGGGTTGCCGGGGCTGATCAACCTGCCGATCATCGGCGCCCTGTTCCGCTCCCGCGATTATCAGCGCCAGGAGACGGAGCTGATGATCATGGTCACCCCGTACATCGCGAAAGCCATGGAACCGCGCCAGATCGCGCGACCGGATGACGGCTTCGTCGACGCCCAGGATGCACAGGCCATCCTCCTCGGCCGCCTGAACAAACTCTACGGGGTCGCGGGCGCCAACCCCCTCGGCAACGGCTACCGCGGCCGCGTCGGCTTCATCACCGACTAGATCGACCGCCTCATCTTCGCGCGCCGCCTCTACAGGACCCGATCACGATGTCCCTTCCGTCCCCCCGAAACGCACTGGCCCTGGCGGCGGTCGCGAGCGTCGCCGCGCTCCTGGGCGCCTGCCGCGCCGATCGCGTGGCGACGACCGGCTCGCTCTACCCGCACGATTATCGCGCCCGCCACCCGATCGTCCTCGCGGACGGCGCGCGCAGCCTGGATGTCTTCGTGACCGGCACCGGCCATGTCGACCCGCGTCAGGCCGCGGATATCGATGCCTTCATCCTCGAGTTCCGCCGTTATGGGCGAGGCACCCTCGTGCTCGACATCCCGCGCGGTGTCGCACCCGGAATGGGGGCGGGCGTGGAGCGGACGGCCGCGGCGATCCGGCGGATCGGTGCCGAAGGTGGTATCCCGCCGGGCCGCATCGCCGTCACGAGCTACGCGGTCGCTAATCCGGGCCTCGCCGCCCCCTTGCGGCTTAGCTTCCAGCGCATGGAGGCGAAGGTCGCCAGCCAGTGCGGAACCTGGCCTCAGGATCTCGGCGTCGGCGACCCGGCCTTCAGCGGCCGCAACGAGTCTCACTGGAACCTCGGCTGTGCCAGCCAGAACAACTTCGCTGCCCAGATCGCCGACCCCGTCGATCTCGTGCGCGGGCGTCCCGAGGGTCGGATCGACACGATCCGGCGCACGGGTGACATCACGAAGATGCGCGAAGGCAAGGATCCGTCAACCCAATGGCGGCAGGATGGGAAGACGTCCGTGAAGGCAGCTGTCGGCGAGTGACCGGGCCGGAGCCCGGCCATCGCGACGAACTGCCAATCTTCCTCCCGCATCGGCGGCAACCTGAACCGGAATCCACCTCATGCCGGACCTGAACGCGTCGTCTGAGCGCATCATCGCCCCGGTACCTCGGATCACGATCCAGGCCTTCTGCGATACGTCGGAGACCGCGTCACTGATCGAGTCCGTGGGGACCGACCGGCGGATGCAGAAGGCGCACATCAAAGTTCAGATGGGCGGCGGCCCGGCCGCCGTCGAGGCCTACAGGCATGCGCCGACACCGAACGTCATCGTCATCGAGACGCAGAGTGCCAGGTCCCGCCCCCTGGAGTGCCTCGATCAGCTGGCCGAGGTCTGCGACGAGGGCACGAAGGTCGTCGTCATCGGGCATGTCAACGATGTGCAGCTGTACCGACAGTTCATCCAGCGCGGGGTGAGCGAGTACCTGATGGCGCCCGTGCAGGCGATCGACCTGATCCAGGCGATCTCCGACCTCTTCACCATTCCGGGCGCCAAGCCGGTCGGACGGACCGTGGCGGTGGTCGGTGCCAAGGGGGGCGTCGGCGCATCCACCATCGCCCACAACCTCGCGTGGACCATCGCCCGCGAGCAGGATACGGCGACCGTTATCGCCGACCTCGATATCGCTTTCGGAACGGCAAGCCTGAACTTCAACCAGGACCCGCCGCAGGGCATCGCCGAGGCGGTGTTCGCCCCGGACCGCCTCGATTCGAACCTCCTCGACAGGCTGCTGTCGAAGTGCAGCGACAATCTCTCGCTGCTGGCGGCGCCCGCCACCCTCGACCGCACGACGGACCTTACCGAGCCGGCCTTCGACAATCTTCTCGACCTCCTGCGCGCGGCCGTGCCCTGCATCGTCCTCGACGTGCCGCACCAGTGGACCGCGTGGTCGCGACGCATGCTCATCGGAGCGGACGAGATCCTCATCGTGGCGAGCCCCGAACTCGCCTCCCTGCGCAACACGAAAAACTTGCTCACCCTCCTCCAGCAGAATCGCCCGAACGATCGCAGGCCTCGGGTGATCCTGAACGGAACCGGCGTCCCCAAACGGCCCGAGATCGCCGCGGCCGAATTCGCCAAATCGCTGGACGCGACGATCAGCGCCAGCGTGCCGTTCGATGCGGCGCTGTTCGGCACGGCCGCCAACAACGGGCAGATGCTGGCCGAGGTGCAGAGCGGGTCCAAGGCGGCCGAGGTCCTGTCGAGCCTGGCGGCCTTGATCACCGGCCGGACGGAGCAGCGGCGCGCGCGCCAGAACCTGTTCGAGCCGCTGCTGTCCAAGCTCGCGCGTCGGAAGGCCTCGTGATGCCGACCGCGTTGCCTGAATTTTCCGATGGGAGAACGCGCCATGTTCGGTAGGCGCTCTGGCAACGCGGCGGCCGAGGATCGGCCGGTTGCGATCGTGGCCAAGCCGCAGGCGATCCTGCCGGTACACGATGATTCCGCTCTGCGCCCCAAGGCCGAGGCGTCGCGGCGGGCCGAGGTCGTGCCGCCGCCCGCGCCGACGAAGTCGGAAGACTACTTCCGCACCAAGAGCATGATCTTCGGTGCGCTGATCGAGGCGATCGACCTCTCTCAGTTGGCCCGGCTCGATGCCGAGGCGGCGCGTGAGGAAATCCGTGACATCGTCTCGGAGATCATCGGCCTCAAGAACATCGTGCTGTCGATCGCCGAGCAGGAGGAACTCCTCGACGATATCTGCAACGATGTCCTCGGGTATGGCCCCCTGGAGCCGCTGCTCGCCCGGGACGACATCGCAGACATCATGGTCAACGGTGCGAACCGCGCCTTCATCGAAGTGGGCGGCAAGATCCAGCTCACCAACGTGCGTTTTCGCGACAATCAGCAGCTGATGAACATCTGCCAGCGGATCGTGAGCCAGGTCGGTCGCCGGGTCGACGAAGCCTCGCCGATCTGCGACGCGCGTTTGCCGGACGGATCCCGCGTGAACATCATCGCGCCGCCCCTGGCGATCGACGGGCCGGTCCTGACCATCCGTAAGTTTAAGAAGGACAAGCTGACCCTGGATCAGCTCGTCACCTTCGGGGCGATCTCGCCGGAGGGCGCCAAGATCCTGCAGATCATCGGCCGGGTCCGCTGCAACGTCGTCATCTCGGGCGGCACCGGCTCGGGCAAGACCACACTCCTGAACTGCCTTACCCGCTACATCGACGCGGACGAGCGCATCATCACCTGCGAAGATGCGGCCGAGCTGCAACTGCAGCAGGCCCACGTCGTCCGCCTGGAGACGCGCCCGCCCAACATGGAGGGTTCCGGACAGGTCACCATGCGCGACCTCGTCAAGAACTGCCTGCGTATGCGTCCCGAACGGATCATCGTCGGCGAGGTCCGTGGCCCGGAGGCCTTCGACCTCCTTCAGGCGATGAACACCGGCCACGACGGCTCCATGGGAACGCTGCACGCCAACTCGCCCCGCGAAGCCCTGGCGCGCATCGAGTCCATGATCACCATGGGCGGCTTCAGCCTGCCGTCGCGGACGCTGCGCGAGATGATCGTTGGCTCCATCGACGTGATCGTCCAGGCGACGCGCCTGCGTGACGGCTCGCGCCGAATCACCCACATCACGGAGGTGCTGGGTCTCGAGGGCGATGTCATCATCACCCAGGACCTTTTCCTCTACGACGTGCTCGGCGAGGACGCGAACGGCAAGCTGATCGGCCGTCACCGCTCGACCGGCGTCGGGCGCCCGCGCTTCTGGGAGCGCGCGCGCTACTACGGCGAGGAGAAAGCCCTGGCCGACGCGCTCGATGCGGCGGCCGATTTCGGCGGGGGTGAACCGTGAGCGGCCTCAACCTGCCCCTCTCGGCTGGACTCGCCGCCGTCGCTACCGGCGCGGTCGCCTATGTGTTCCTGATGCCCTACCTGACGGGCGAGCGCCGCTCGGCCGAGCGCAGGAAGGCGGTCAGCGTCGTGGCCGCTCCGGGCACCCGAGCGGCGATCGTCAGCCGTCGCGAACAAGTCGCCAAGAGCCTCAAGGAAGTCGAGGCGAAGCGCAACGGGACGAAGGTTACCCTCGAACTGAAGATCGCGCGGGCAGGACTGTCCTGGACGCGATCCCAATTTTACATGATCTCCGCGGTGCTTGCGCTGGTGGTGGGAGCGGGCGCGTTCGTCATGACGGGCGGTCCGCTCGTCGCAGCGGGTGCGGTCTTCGCGGGCGGCTTGGGCTTGCCGCTCTGGATTCTGACCTTTCTCCGCAAGCGCCGCATCGCTGCCTTCATCAAGGAACTGCCAACCGCCATCGACATCATCACCCGCGGCGTGCGCGCGGGCATCCCGGTTGGCGATTGCTTCCGCATCATCTCGCGCGAAGCGGAGGAGCCGATCCGGACCGAATTCCGCCTGGTGGTGGAAGCGCAGACCTTGGGCCTGTCCCTCGGTGAGGCGCTGGTCAAGATGTACGAGCGCGTCCCGGTTTCGGACGTCAACTTCTTCGGAATCGTCATCAGTATTCAGGCGAAATCCGGCGGCAATCTCTCCGAAGCGCTCTCGAACCTCTCGCGGGTTCTGCGTGAACGCAAGAAGATGGCCGGCAAGATCCAGGCGATGAGCATGGAAGCCAAGGCATCGGGCGGCATCATTGCGGCCCTGCCCTTCGTGGTGGCGACCCTCACCTACCTGACAAGCCCCGATTACATCTCCCTGCTCTGGCGGACTGATATCGGTAAGCTCGCCCTCCTGGGGTCCGCGATCTGGATGTCGATCGGGGTCTTCACCATGAAGAAAATGATCAATTTCGACGTCTGAGCGTCATCGCGCCCCCGATCCGCGCGCGCGGGTAGTCCGGAGGCTTCTCGTCCGGTCCAATCGCTAGGAGAGCCCCCTTGCTGGACGCCATCGCCCTGAAGGTCACCGATCCGCGCTTTCTCGGCATGGTGTTGACGGGAATTGCCGCCGCCGCGACGGCGTTCGCGCTGCTGCAGCCCATGTTCGAGCCGGACCGGCTCGGCAAGCGCATGAAGCTGGTGGGCGAGGAACGCGACGAGATCCGCCGGCGCGAGCGGGAGCGGCTGGCCGCCAAGGCGACCCTGCGGACAACCCCGAAGGCCTACATGAAGCGGGTGGTCGAGCAGTTCAACCTCGGCCGCTGGCTCGGCACCGAGACCGCCAAGAAGCAACTGGTGATGGCCGGCTTCCGCTCGCCGGGCGCGGAGACCGGCTTCCTGTTCTTCCGCCTCGTGACGCCGATCGTCCTCGGCATCGTGGCCGCCTTCTATGTCTTCGTCCTCGGCGTGATCAATCAACCCTTCACCATCCGGTTGGTGGTCGTCATCGCGGTGCTGCTCCTCGGCATCAAGGCTCCGGAGCTCTACCTCCTCAACGCGTCGAAGAAGCGCCAGACCGAGATCCGGGCCGCCTGGCCGGACGCCCTCGACCTCGCGCTGATCTGCGTGGAATCCGGCATGTCGGTGGAGCACGCCTTCCGCCGCGTGAGCACGGAGATCGTCAGCCAATCCGTCGTGCTCGCCGAGGAACTCGCGGTGCTCACGGCCGAACTCTCCTATCTGCCCGACCGGCGCATCGCCTTCGAGAATCTCGCCAACCGCATCGGTCTCGACCAGATCAAGGCGGTGACCACGGCCCTGATCCAGGCCGAGCGCTACGGAACACCGGTCGGCCAGGCACTGCGCGTGCTCTCGCAGGAAAGCCGCGATACCCGCATGAACGAGGCGGAGAAGAAGGCAGCCGCCCTGCCGCCCAAGCTCACGGTGCCGATGATCCTGTTCTTCCTGCCCGTCCTCTTCGTCGTGATTCTCACACCGGCGCTCGTCCAGGTCTTCCGGTAGGGCGCGCGAACGGCCACGGCTCGCCGGAGCGGCCGGGCCATCCTATGTCGGACGGGTGACGGACGCCCGGAGACAGCATGTCCGACCTGACCTATGCGATCGGCGACATCCATGGCTGCGCGGATGCGCTGATCCGCCTCCTGGAGCGGATCGACGATCACGCCCGGGGACGTGCCGCCGTCATCGTCTGTCTCGGCGATTATGTCGATCGCGGGCCAGACAGCGCTGGTGTGATCCGCATACTCCGCACGCGCCAAGCGGCATCGCACGGAACGATGATCTGCCTTCGGGGCAATCACGAGCAGATGATGCTCGACGCCCAGCGCGATGTTTGCGACGCGCCGGCCTGGCTCGCAAATGGCGGAATCGAAACGCTGCGCTCCTTCGGAGCCGCAGATGCCGGCGAGCTTCCGGACGAGGTTCTCACCTGGATCTCGGCCCTGCCGACAGTTCACGAAGACGCCGGGCGGTACTACGTGCATGCGGGATTTCGGCCTGGATGTCGTGGAATCGACCCCGACGTCACGGCGCGTCTCTGGATCCGCGAGCCGTTCCTCGGCTCGAATTACGATTTCGGAAAGCATGTGGTTCACGGCCACACGCCCCAGCGGAACGGCCGGCCGGACGCCCGGAGCTTTCGCACGAACCTGGACACGGCCTGCGTGTACGGCCAAGCCCTGACCGCAGGGGTCTTCACGACGGCAAGCTCCGGTCCGGTGGAATTTCTTCAGGCGCCGCGTGACACTCCGCAGATGTCCGACCGGACCGGACGCCCTTGACAGACCGCCAGGAACTCTTGCGGAACACTTGCGGAACGTTTAATGTGTTCGTGATTTGTTTCTGTGACGCCGCGACGCAACCCCCGGCCTGAACGAAGAGTGTTCCGCATGTTGACGCGTAAGCAGCTGGATCTTCTCCAGTTTATCCAGCACCGGATGCGCGAGAGTGGCGTTCCCCCTTCGTTCGACGAGATGAAGGATGCCCTCGATTTGAAGTCGAAATCGGGCATCCATCGGTTGATCACGGCGCTCGAAGAGCGCGGTTTTCTGCGCCGCCTGCCCAATCGGGCCCGGGCGATCGAAGTGATCCGGATGCCCGAAAGCCTCGGTGGCGAGGGCGGGGCATCGCGCGCCGCCGCAGCGCCCGAGGTTCGCCGGTTTACACCGAGCGTCGTCGAGGGCGGCAAGGGCAAGGGCATGCCGGCCGGCGCCTCTGTCTCTCGCTTGCCGACCACGCAGGCCACGGACGAGAGCGGTCGCGCCGTCACCATTCCGGTCATGGGTCGGATCGCCGCCGGCACGCCGATAGCGGCAATTCAGGAGCAGAGTCACTCGGTGACCATGTCGCCCGACTTCCTCGCAGGGGGCGAGCACTATGCCCTGGAGGTGCGCGGCGACTCGATGATCGAGGCCGGCATCCTCGACGGGGACCTCGTGGTCATCCGTAAGCAGGAAACCGCGAACACGGGCGACATCATCGTGGCGCTGATCGACGACGAAGAGGCCACGCTGAAGCGCCTGCGCCGGCGCGGATCCTCGATCGCCCTGGAGGCGGCGAATCCGGCCTATGAGACACGCGTTCTGGGACCCGATCGGGTGCGTATCCAGGGACGGTTGGTGAGCCTCGTCCGGCGCTACTGAGCCGCATCGCCCGGTTCGACCTCCGGCACGTCCGTGTCTTCGGGCCCGGGCTCCGCGCGCGACGTTTCGATCGCAGTCGCGCGTTGCGGCGTCGGGGCCGGTTCGGTTGTGGGCACACGCCATGGCGCCGCCTCACCGGGACGACGTGCGGACGTGATGATGGGCCCTTCAGGCCCGAAGCGGATCGCGCTGGCGCCATGCGAGCGCAGGAAGCCGCGATCGAGGATCATGGCTGCGGCGCAGCCAGGCGGCGCGTCCCGCCGGGTGATCAGAATGTCGGCCCGCGCGCAATCTTCGGGCAAAGCACGCTTGTCGGTGGCAAGCGCAATTCTGCGTCCATCCGCCAGCGATACGGTACAGCCGAGCCGGTCGCACCGGGTTGCGGAATGCGCCGCGACCGCGCCGGCTTTGCGGCTGTCGCCATCGGCCTTCAGCCATTGGTCCAGCACGAAGGGGGGCGGACGCCCGAGGATCGCCAGGCGGCCGCTGGCGTCGCGGATCGCCGCACCCGCACCTTCGCGATCCACGTAGATGTCGTGCCGCACCGGATGGGCGGCCAGCCCGATGCCGATCACGGCCGGCAGGAGGCCGAACCAGCGCAGGGACGAGGCCGGCAGGGTCAGCATGACGAGGCCCGCTGCCATGAGCGTGAGGGCCCCGGCGCCGAAGGCCGGCACGACGTAGGTGGCGTGGCCGAAGCCCGCGATCCAGCCTGAAATCGTCAGCATGCCTCGCACGGCCAGACCCATCGCCCACCAGACGGGCTGGTCGAGGGCGAACGGGTAGGCGAGGATGCCGAGGACGGCGGCCGGCATCACCGCGAGGGAGACGAGGGACAGCGTGAGGGCATTGCCCACGAGACCGAACGGCTGCACCGTCTGAAAGTGGTAGGTCGCGAAGGGCGCCGTCGCCATCTGGGCGACAAGCGTCGTCGCGAGCGTTCCCACGACAGCCGCCAGAAGCCATCCCAAGGCACGCGCGAGTGGCCCGCTCCCATCGCGGCGGAAGGCGTTGCCACCGATCAGGCGCGCACAGGCGATCAGTCCAGCCACGGCGGCGAACGACATCTGGAAGCTCGGGCCGAGCACGCCGTCCGGCTCGCGCGCCAGGGCGATGATCGCCGCGAGCGCGAGGTTGCGCATGCTCAGCGCCGGGCGATCCACGAGGATCGCGCCCAGCATCACCAACGTCATGATCAGGGCACGCTCGGCCGCGATGTCCCAGCCCGAGAAGACGCAATAAGCCATCACGCCCACCATGGCGAAGGCCGCGGCGATCTTCTTGATGGGCCAGTGAAGCGCGAACCAGGGCACGACGGCGAGTAGCGCCCGCACCAGCCAGAACACCACCCCGGCCGCCAGCACCATGTGCAGCCCCGAGATCGAGACCACGTGGTAAATTCCGGCCGCGCGCAGCACGTCGTTCGTCTCCGGTCCGATCAGGCCGCGCTTGCCCGTGACGAGGGCGGCTGCCACGGCACCCGCCTGTCCGCCGTTGGCATCTGTGATCCGGCGGGTGAGGGCGTTGCGCGCGTCGTCGATGGCAGCCTCCAATCGGGCGCTGCGATCGGGAGCCTGGGCCGGTGGTCGGACTTCGATCTTGCCGACGAGCGAACCCACCGCGCCGATGCCGCGGAAATAGGCGTCGCGTCCGAAATCGTAGCCCCCGGGCCGCGCCGCTTCCGGGGGCGGCAACAGCCGGGCGGTGGCTGCGATGCGGTCTCCGGGCTTGAGCGCCACCGCTTTCCGATAGGAGACCCGGACCCGCGCCGGTCGCATCTCCGGGCCGAGTACACCGAAGCTTTCCACCCGTACGATCAGGCGCGCCCCTTCCTCGCGCTCATCGAGGGCTTCGATGGTCCCGACGAGGCTGGCGATGGTGGTGCGGGCCAGAATAGGGCCGGCCAGGCGCTCTACCCGGATGATCGCGGCGGCAAAGCCCAGCAGGGCGGCGATGCCCGCAAGCGTCAATCCGAGACCGAGGGGCCGCGCGCGCAGGAACGGTGTCGTGGCGGCCAGCAGGGCGGCGGCAATGAGAGGCGCGGCGAGCGTCGGCGCCCCACGCGTGCCTGTGAAGTACACGAGGATGCCGAGGCCGAAGGCCACCGCGAGCCAGGGGAACAGGCGGCGCTGATCGACCTCCCGCGTCCACCCGGCCCGAAACCAATTGCCGACAAGGTCGAGCACGGGGCGACGCGCCGCGCGCAGGCGAAACGCCCGCGCCGCCGCCGCTACTCCCTGCGCCCGCGCCATGACTGCGCCCTCGGTGAGACCGGGCCGGGGAAATCGGCACGATGCGAGACGATTTCTTAACGCCTCGGCCCGCGCATGCTACACGCGCGTCTCCGGGCCGGTCGATCCGCCTCCCGCCCGTTCCACCAGTCAGTTCAAGTCAAGATTGATGTCGTCAGTCGTCACGCGCTTTGCCCCCTCGCCCACGGGCTATCTGCATATCGGCGGGGCCCGGACGGCCCTGTTCAACTGGCTCTATGCCCGGCGCTTCGGCGGCCGCATGCTGCTACGCATCGAGGACACCGACCGCGAGCGCTCCACCCAGGGCGCGATCGACGCCATCCTGGACGGCATGCGCTGGCTCGGCCTCGATTGGGACGGCGACGTGATCTACCAGTACGCCCGCGCGGAGCGTCACCGGGAGGCGGCGATGAGCCTGCTCGATTCGGGCAACGCCTATCGCTGCTACGCGACGCCGGAGGAACTCACGGCGATGCGCGAGGCTGCCCGCGCCGAGGGCCGCCCCCTGCGCTACGATGGGCGCTGGCGCGACCGCGACCCCTCAGACGCGCCGGCCGGCGTGAAGCCGGTGATTCGCCTGCGCGCCCCCACCGAGGGCGAAACGGTGGTGGAGGACGCCGTTCAGGGGCGCGTCGTCTGGCAGAACAAGGATCTCGACGACCTCGTCCTGCTGCGGTCGGACGGAAACCCGACCTACATGCTCGCGGTGGTGGTGGACGACCACGACATGGGTGTCACCCAGGTGATCCGGGGTGACGACCACCTCACCAACGCCGCGCGCCAGCGCCAGATCTTTGATGCCCTCGGCTGGGAAGCGCCCGCCATGGCGCATATCCCGCTGATCCACGGGGCCGACGGGGCGAAGCTTTCGAAGCGCCACGGAGCGCTCGGCGTCGACGCCTACCGCGACCTCGGCTACCTGCCGGCGGCCCTGCGCAACTACCTCGTGCGCCTCGGCTGGAGCCACGGCGATCAGGAGGTGTTCTCCACAGAGGAGATGGTCGCCGCCTTCGACCTCAAGGCGATCGGCCGCTCGCCGGCCCGCTTCGACTTCGCAAAGCTCGAAAACCTGAACGGGCTCTATATCCGGGGCGCCGCCGACGCGGACCTCGTCCAGGCTATCGCCGACGTGCTGCCGGCCCTCGGGCCGTCGCGCGGCATCCCGGTGCCGATGGCGCCGGATCTGCGCGACCGGCTCAACGCCGCGATGCCGGGCCTGAAGGAGCGTGCCAAGACCCTGGTGGAGCTCCTGGACAGTGCCTACTACCTGACCGCGATGCGGCCCCTCGTTCTGGACGAGAAGGCCAAGGGCCTGCTCGGCGACGAGGCCCGCGCACGTCTGGCCGCCCTCCTCCCGGCCCTGGAGGCCCTGCCCGACTGGGATGCCGCCGCCACCGAGGGCGCGGTCCGCCATTTCGCCGAGGCGAACGGCCTGAAACTCGGGCAGATCGCACAGCCCCTCCGGGCCGCGCTGACGGGCCGCGCGACCTCACCTCCGGTCTTCGACGTGATGGCGGTTCTGGGGCGGGCGGAGTGCCTCGGCCGGCTCCACGACCAGATCCCTGGTTGAGGCACGCGGACCGGGAAAGGTCATTCGGCGGGCGCGCGTTTCATCCTGCAAAAGAATGACAAATCGGCCTGGATTTCGCTTGGCCCCCGGCGTGAAGCGGAGCGTCGGTTGATGACGGTCCGCCGATCCGCTACCCCCATGCTCGTGTGAGCAAGTGCAGCATAGCCTGCGCTTGCGCCCCGGACCCGGGTGGCGGATCTCATCGCCACGCGGGCCGGCGACGCCCCGCTGCCACGAAAGGGTCCAGGTCTCCATGAGCGCCTCCAGCACGATCACCGTGGGCGACAACCACGTCGAGCTCCCGATCAAGACCGGCACGATCGGTCCGGATGTCATCGACATCGGCAAGCTCTACGCCAAGACGGGCAAATTCACCTTCGATCCCGGCTTCACGTCGACCGCCTCCTGCGAGTCGAAGATCACCTACATCGACGGCGATGCTGGCATACTCCTCTATCGCGGCTACCCCATCGAGCAGATCGCCGAGAACGGAGATTTCCTCGAGACCTGCTACCTGATGCTGTTCGGCGAACTGCCGACCCCGGCCCAGAAGGCCGATTTCGACTACCGGATCACGCGCCACACGATGGTGCATGACCAGATGAACCGCTTCTTCCAAGGCTTCCGCCGCGACGCGCACCCCATGGCGATCATGGTCGCCTGCGTCGGCGCGCTTTCGGCCTTCTACCACGACTCCACCGACATCTCGGACGACCAGCAGCGCATGGTCGCCTCCATGCGCATGATCGCCAAGATGCCGACCCTTGCGGCGATGGCCTACAAGTACTCGATCGGCCAACCGTTCGTGTACCCGAAGAACGACCTCGACTATACCTCGAACTTCCTGCGGATGTGTTTCGCGGTCCCCTGCGAGGAGTTCAAGGTCAACCCGATCTTCGCACGCGCGTTGGACCGGATCTTCATCCTGCACGCCGACCACGAGCAGAACGCCTCCACCTCCACGGTGCGTCTGGCGGGCTCCTCGGGCGCCAACCCCTTCGCCTGCATCGCGGCCGGCATCGCCTGCCTGTGGGGGCCCGCCCATGGCGGCGCCAACGAGGCGGCGCTGAAGATGCTCGAGGAGATCGGGCATCCGGAGAACGTGGCCAAGTACGTGGCGAAGGCCAAGGACAAGAACGATCCGTTCCGCCTGATGGGCTTCGGCCACCGCGTCTACAAGAACTACGATCCGCGGGCCCGGATCATGCAGAAGACCACCCACGAGGTGCTCGGCCAGCTCGGCATCAAGGACGACCCGCTCCTCGAAGTCGCCGTGCAGCTTGAGCAGATCGCCCTGAAGGACGATTACTTCATCGAGAAGAAGCTCTATCCGAACATCGATTTCTACTCGGGCATCACCCTGAAGGCGATGGGCTTCCCGACCTCAATGTTCACGGTGCTGTTCGCGCTCGCCCGCACCACGGGCTGGATCGCCCAGTGGGCCGAGATGATCGAGGATCCGTCGCAGAAGATCGGTCGTCCGCGCCAGCTCTACATCGGCCCGGACAAGCGCGAATACACCCCGATCGACCAGCGCGGCTGACGATCTCGCGGACGCCCCGCCGGATGAGATCCGGCGGGGCGTTACGATTCGAATCCGAAGAGAAGACCGATGGTCGGCGGCTCAGTGCGGCCGGGCGCGGTCGACGACGGCGCGGGCGGCCGCGAAGGCCTCTTCCGCATCGAGTTCAGTGGTGTCGAGAATCACCGCGTCGGCTGCCGCCTTGAGCGGCGCGGTCGAACGCTGGGCGTCGCGGGCGTCCCGGGCGACGATGTCGGCCAGGATGGCGCCGAGCGTCGCCGATTCGCCGCGTCGCAGCAATTCGAGATGGCGGCGGCGGGCGCGCTCCTCGGGGGCGGCCGTGATGAACAGCTTAACGCCGGCATTGGGACAGACCACCGTGCCGATGTCGCGCCCGTCGAGGACGGCACCGCTGGCGCCTCCCGCGAAGCGCTGCTGCCAGGCGAGGAGCGCGGCCCGCACGGCGGGCACCGCCGAGATGCGCGAGGCCGCCTCGCCCATCGCGCGCTCGCGCAGACGTGGGTCGGCGAGGCGATCGGCGATCAGGCTGGCGGCCGCGCGCGCCGCGGCCTGATGGTCGTCGAGATTGTGACCCGCATCGATCACCGTGAGGGCAACGGCCCGGTACAGGAGCCCGGTATCGAGGTGGGGCAGGCCGTAATGCGCCGCGAGGCGCTTGGCCAGGGTGCCTTTGCCGGAAGCCGCCGGCCCGTCGATCGCGATCACCATCGGCATCGCGCTCAACCCTCGATCCGGCCGCCGAGGCCCTGCATCGTCGGCAGAAAGCTCGGGAAGCTGGTCGCAATCATCGCGCCGTCATCCACGGTGACAGGCTGCTGCGTGGCCAGCCCCATGACCAGGAACGCCATGGCGATGCGATGGTCGAGATGGGTCGCGACCGTGCCGCCGCCGCGCGCGGGCTCGCCGGTGCCGTGCACGACGAGGTCGTCGCCGTCGACGAGGTGGGCGACGCCGTTGGCGCTGAGCCCGTCGGCGACAGCCGCGAGGCGATCGGATTCCTTGACCCGCAGCTCGTGCAGGCCGCGCATCCGCGTGGTGCCCTCCGCGAAGGCGGCGGCGACGGCGAGCACGGGATACTCGTCGATCATCGACGGCGCCCGTTCAGGCGGCACGTCGACGCCCCTGAGCCGGCTTGCGCGCACGCGCAGGTCCGCCACGGTCTCGCCGCCCTCCTCCCGCTCGCGCAGGCGCTCGATGTCGGCGCCCATCTCGATGAGGGTGGTGATCAGCCCGATGCGCAGCGGGTTCATCATCACGCCCTCCAGGGTCACCTCGGAGCCCGGAACGATCAGGGCGGCCACCAGGGGGAACGCGGCCGAGGACGGGTCTGCGGGCACGACGACCTTGGTGCCGCGCAGGGTCGGCTGACCGGTCAGGCTGATCGCCCGTCCGTGGCCTTCGGGGCCATGCGGAACCACCGTCACCTCGGCGCCGAACAGACGCAGCATGCGCTCGGTATGGTCGCGGGTGGCCGCCGCTTCGATCACTGTCGTAGTCCCGGGGGCGTTCAGGGCGGCGAGCAGCACCGCCGACTTGATCTGCGCCGACGCGACCGGCGTCTCGTAGGTGATCGGGATCGCCTCGCGGGGGCCGCGCAGGGTCAGGGGCACGCGCCCACCCTCCTCCTCGCTCACCACCTCGGTCCCCATCCGCACCAGGGGGTCGAGGATGCGGCGCATCGGGCGCTTCCGGAGCGAGGCGTCACCGTCGAAGGTCGCGGTGACCGGCTGACCACCGACCACGCCCATCATCAGGCGCGAACCGGTGCCGGCATTGCCGAAATCGAGCACGTCCTCGGGATCGGTCAGGCCGCCGATGCCGACGCCCCGAACGCGCCAGAGCCCGTCTCCCACCCGCTCGACGTCGGCGCCCAGCGCCTTGGCGGCGGCGGCCGTCCGCAGAACGTCGTCGCCCTCGAGCAGGCCCGTCACGTTCGTTTCGCCGATGCTGAGCAGGCCGAGAATCATCGCGCGGTGCGAGATCGACTTGTCACCGGGCGGGCGCAGACTGCCTTGCAGGGCCAGGCCCGCATGGGCGGTCAGGGGTTGCGGGGCGGAATCATGGGACACGGGCAGCGACTTTTCGGCTGGGCGCGCGGGGCGCGGGCATTCAGGGCGCGGGCGCGTCGGTACCGGCGCCGGTGCGATCAGGGCGGTTAACACGGGCGCGTGCCGCCGTCATCCGAAGCCCCCGCACATCGCCCGCCCGGCGCTGCGAAGGGCCGGGGAAAGACGTCGCCGCGCCGTGGGACCCTAGGAATTTGACAGGAGCGTTCCACGCGACTAACGGGGCGCCTCTCCCAAAAGATTGCACGTATAGAGGTTCGCCCGTGGCCAGACCGGAACTCGGCTTGAAGCGTCAATGCATGAGCTGCGGCGCCAAGTTCTACGACCTCGACAATGATCCGCCGACCTGCCCCAAATGCGGGACGATCTATCAGGTCGCCGCAGCCTCCGGCCGCGCCGCTCCGGCGCTCGCCGCACGCGCGGCAGCCGTTCCCGCCGATGACGACGAGGACACGGATGCCGAGAAGGGCGGTCCGGAGATCGTTTCCCTCGACGAGGTCGAAGCGGCCGAGGACGATGCGGACACCACCACCGAGGATGTGGACGGCGACAGCAACGACGACGCCGACGACACCTTCCTCGAGGAGGAGGACACCGGCGACGACGACGTGGCCGATCTGATCGACAGCGACATCGAGAACGACGAGGAGAGCTGAGCGCCCGGGCCCTCCTCAGCACCGCCGGCCAAAAAAGTTTGCCGGCGGGGCACAAAGGGGGTTGAGACGGCGGGCAAGCCCCAGTACATCACCGCCATCGACGGCGGGCAGCGCCCGCCGCCGACGAAGACCGCCCCGGACCTCCAGTCTCCGGTGCGTCGAGAGTGGGGCCTTAGCTCAGCTGGGAGAGCGCTTCCATGGCATGGAAGAGGTCATCGGTTCGATCCCGTTAGGCTCCACCAATCTCACCCTTCTCGACATCTCGTTGAACCTCTAGAAATCGAAGCCACCCGACGCAGGTTCGTCGCGTGGTTTTTTGCGTTCCGGGGCATGGCTCAGCGGGCCATCGCGTCCCACCCGTTAAATCAGCGCTGGACGCGACGAAGACCGAAAATAGGGGTTGAGGCGGCGGGCAAGCCCCAGTATATCAGCGCCATCGCCGGCCGGGCTGATGCCCACGCCGATGCGGACGACCATCGCGAGCGCGCCAGACGCCGCGATGTGACAAGTGGGGCCTTAGCTCAGCTGGGAGAGCGCTTCCATGGCATGGAAGAGGTCATCGGTTCGATCCCGTTAGGCTCCACCAAATCTTCTCTCTACCCCTGACATCATCGTAGACCTTTCCTCCGACGCTTCGTATTGCGGTGCGCAATGCCGCTTGTGCGAGCGGCCGCGACGCTGCGTGATGGTGTTGGATGGGACGTGGTTCGGTGTTCATGGCGACGTCCCTCCCCGGCGATCCGATCCCGGCCGACGCGGCCATCCAGAGCCTCCACGATCTTTGTGCCCGTCTGCTGGCCGGCCCCAGCGCCACGGCCGTGCTGGAGGCGTGGTGCCGGGAGCGCGGATTGACCACGACGGATCTCGTCGCTCAGGTGCTGCCCGGCCCCGGCACGCCCGTTTCCCCGGCCCAGCGCGAACGCCTGGAGCTGCCGCGCGGGGCGGTGGTGCGATACCGCCGCGTCCGCCTCGCCTGCGGCCGTCATGTGCTCTCAGAAGCCGAGAACTGGTACGTTCCGGGCCGGCTCACGCCCGCCATGAATCACCTCCTGGAGACGAGCGACACGCCCTTCGGCCGCGTGGTGCATCCCCTCGGCCCTAAGCGACGCAACCTCGACCTGTGCCTGCTCGCCGGTGCCGAAGCGCCAGGGCGCCTCGCCCCGCACGATCCGCTCTTCACGGTCGCGGCGCTGCTCCTGCGCGCCGACGGGCTGCCCCTCTGTGAAGTGGCCGAGACCTACACGGCGGCCGTCCTCGCGCGCGACTGAGGTCGGGTCGCCGGGGGGCTGGCACGCGGCGGGTTCACGGGCTATGCCCCTCGCCCCAGGGACCAGACAGGGCAAGGATCGGAGTGATGGCGTTCAACGGGCGGACAATGCGGCGCATCGGGTACGCGGGACTGATCGGCCTCGCCCTGAACGGCACGGCGCTGGCGCAGAAGGGCGTCGACGCCACGGGCCTCTGGCAGACGGAGACGGCCGGCTCGAAGGTGCGTATCACCCGCTGCGGCGCCGGCTATTGCGGCACCCTGGCAAGCACGGCCGGCCCCGGCCTCGACGCCAAGAATCCCGACGCGTCCCTGCGCTCGCGCAATCTGGTCGGCGTCCAGATCATGGATGCGCGCACCCCCAGCGGCGATGCCTTCGAGGGGACGCTCTACAACCCCAACGACGGCAAGACCTATTCGGGCAGCGTCACCATCAAGAGCACGAACGTCGTCGAGGTCTCGGGCTGCGTGATGAGCGTGTTCTGCAAGCGCCAGACCTGGAAGCGCGTGAACTGAGCCTGTCGGACCGACATAGCGGCTTCCGCGATCGCGATCGCGGAAGCCTTCGGGGTGCGATCAGGCCGACAGGGCTGCCCGGATCGCCTCGATGGCGGCCTGGGCGCCTGTGCCCTCGGGTCCACCGGCCTGGGCCATGTCGCGGCGGCCGCCGCCCCCCTTGCCACCGAGATGCCCGGCGCCGGCCCGCACCAGGGCCACGGCGTCGTAGCGTTCGGTGAGATCGGAGGTGACTCCGACCACGAGCCCGGCCTTGCCGTCGGGTGCCACGCCCACGATGGCGACGATGCCGGAACCAAGGCGCGTCTTGCCCTCGTCGGCGAGGCTCTTGAGGTCGCGCATCTCGACGCCCTCCACCACCCGCGCCATCACCTTCACGCCACCGATTTCGGCGATACCGTCATCGGCGCCGGAGCCGGCGCCGCCCATGGCGATCTTCTTGCGGGCGTCGGTGAGTTCGCGCTCAAGGCGGCGGCGGTCCTCGATCAAGGCCGCGAGACGATCCGGCACATCCGTCGGGGAGGCCTTCAGCAGCCCGGCGATCTGCGAGAGCGTGCGGCTCTCCTCAGCGCGGTAGCGGCGCGCGGCATCCGCCGTCAGGGCCTCGATGCGGCGCACGCCAGCGCCAACCGCACTCTCGGCGACCACGGAGACCTGTCCGATCTCGCCGGTGCGGCCCGCATGGGTGCCGCCGCAGAGCTCCACCGAGAAGGCCTTGGTGCGTCCGGTTTCACCGGTCACCGGGGCGCCCATGGAGACGACGCGAACCTCGTCGCCGTACTTCTCGCCGAACAGCGCGCGGGCGCCGGAGGCCACGGCCTCGTCCTGTGCCATCAGCTTGGTGACTACGGGCGTGTTCTGCAGGAGCACCGCGTTGGCGATATCCTCGACGGCGCGGATCTCCGCCTCGTCCATGGGCTTCGGGTGGCTGAAATCGAAGCGCAGGCGCTCGGGCGAAACCAGCGAGCCCTTCTGGGCGACGTGGTCGCCGAGCACCTGGCGGAGGGCCTCGTGCAGCAGGTGGGTCGCCGAATGATTGGCGCGGATCGCGGAGCGCCGGTCATGGTCGACGGCGAGTTCCACCGCCTGGTTGAGCGACAGCGTACCCTCCTCCACCGTGACGTGGTGCACGAAGAGATCGCCGAGCTTCTTCTCGGTGGCGGTGACGCGCGCCTTCAGACCGGAGGCAGACAGGGTGCCGGTGTCGCCGACCTGGCCGCCGGATTCCGCGTAGAAAGGGGTCTGGTTGACCAGGACGAGGCCGGTCTCACCCGCCTTCAGGCTCTGGGTCTCGGCCCCGTCGCGCAGCAGCGCGGTGACGATGCCCTCGGCGCCCTCGGTCTCATAGCCGAGGAACTCGGTGGCGCCGACGCGCTCCTTCAGGCCGTACCAGACCGTCTCGGTGGCGGCCTCGCCGGAGCCGGTCCAGGCGGCGCGCGCCGCCTTGCGCTGGCGCTCCATCGCCTGCCCGAACGTGTTCGTATCGACGCCGATCCCCCGTGCCTTCAGGGCGTCCTGCGTCAGGTCGAGGGGAAAGCCGTAGGTGTCGTAGAGGGTGAAGGCGGTCTCGCCCGAGAGGTTCTGGCCGGACGAAAGATCGCGGGTCTCCGCGTCGAGGATCGCGAGGCCGCGTTCCAGGGTACGGCGGAACCGGGTCTCCTCCAAACGCAGGGTCTCGGCGATGAGCCCCTCGGCCCGGGTCAGTTCCGGATAGGCCTGGCCCATCTCGCGCAGCAGCGTCGGGACGAGGCGGTACATCATCGGTTCACGCGAGCCGAGGAGTTCCGCGTGGCGCATGGCACGGCGCATGATGCGGCGCAGGACGTACCCGCGGCCTTCGTTACCCGGCAGCACGCCGTCGGCCACGAGGAAGGAGGCGGCACGCAGGTGATCGGCGATCACTCGGTAGGAGGCTTGGGTGCCGGGCTCCGGCGGGCGGCCGACCGCGTGGGCGACGGCGTCGATGAGGGCCCGGAACAGGTCGGTCTCGTAGTTGCTCTTCACGCCCTGGAGGATCGCCGCCATGCGCTCGAGGCCCATGCCGGTGTCGATGGAGGGGCGCGGCAGGGCGAGGCGGTTGCCCGGCTCGATCTGCTCGTACTGCATGAAGACGAGGTTCCAGAACTCGAGGAAGCGGTCGCCGTCCTCGTCCGGCGAGCCGGGCGGGCCGCCCTGGAGGGATGGCCCCTGGTCGATGAAGATCTCCGAACAGGGGCCGCAAGGGCCGGTATCGCCCATCTGCCAGAAATTGTCGGAGGTGCCGATGCGGATGATGCGGTCGTCGGAGAAGCCCGCGATCTTGCGCCAGAGGTCGGCGGCCTCGTCGTCGTCGGCATAGACCGTCACCAGCAGCCGGTCCTTGGAAAGGCCGAACTCCTTGGTGATCAGGTTCCAGGCCAGCTCGATCGCCCGCGGCTTGAAGTAGTCGCCGAAGGAGAAGTTGCCGAGCATCTCGAAGAAGGTGTGGTGCCGAGCGGTGTAGCCGACATTGTCGAGGTCGTTGTGCTTCCCGCCGGCCCGGACGCATTTCTGCGCGGTGGTCGCGCGGTCATAAGGGCGCTTCTCGACACCGGTGAAGACGTTCTTGAACTGCACCATGCCGGCGTTGGTGAACATCAGCGTCGGGTCGTTGCGCGGCACGAGCGAAGAGGACGGCACCACTTCGTGGCCGGCCTTGGCGAAGTAGTCGAGGAAGGTCGACCGGATCTCGTTGACGCCGCTCATCGCATCACAACTCTGTCGTAGGGTGCCGCCGGCGTACGAACGCACCGGGGTTCGTCCAGGGCGCACGCATGCCGCGCGTGGAAATACCCCCGGCGATCCCGGGACTCCCACGCTGGCGCACTCATAAGGAGCGTTCCGGCGCAAGTCACGGTCGTTTCGCTTTTGCTCACCGCCGAGCTAGGAAGACGTCCCTCCCATCCACCACGGACATCCCGCCATGCCGGTCGAAATACGCCTCCTCGCCTGGTCCTGCCTGCTCGGGCTGGTCCACATCGTCGCCGCCTCCGCGAGCGGGTTGCAGCAGCGTGGCGGCCCCGGCTGGGCCTCCGGCAACCGTGAGGGACCGACGCCCCAGGTGACCGGCGCCGCGAGCCGGCTTGAGAAGGCGTCGAAGAACTTCTTCGAGACCTTCCCGATCTTCGCTGCCCTCGTTCTCGCCTGCGTGGCGACGGGCCGGCACAACACCGCCGTGGTGCTCGGCGCCTACCTCTACTTCTTCGCCCGGCTCGCCTACCTGCCGCTCTACGGCTTCGGGGTCCCGAAGGTGCGTTCCCTCGTCTGGTTCGTGTCGATCATCGGTATCCTCTTCGTCCTGTGGGGCCTGTTCATCAAGCTCCTGCCCTACACCCCCTGAGGCGTCGGCGACCGATCCCCCTCCCCTTGCACCCTCCCCTTGCACCCTCCCCTTGCCGGCGCGCCCGGCAGGCGCATATCGTCGGGGCACAACCGCCCCGACCACGCGGGCGGAATCCGGGAGACATTCATGCGATCGGTCCTCACCGCGACGCTGCTGGCCGGTTGCGCCGCGCTGGCGTTCTCCGCCGGCGCCCTCGCGCAAGGCGCCGCCCCCGCCGAGACAAAGGCGAAGGCCGACGCCCTCGAGAAGCTCACGGGCATGCAAAGCACCGGCACCGCCGAGGCGCCGGAAATCCCCCAGACCGGCCGGCGTGCCGACGCCCTGCGCAAGACGCTGTCCAAGATCAAGCTCCCGGACGGCTTCAAGATCGACCTCTACGCCGTGGTGCCGGATGCCCGCTCGATCGCGGTCGGGCCCAACGCGGGCGTGCTGTTCGTCGGCACCCGCAAGAGCAAGGTCTTCACGGTCACGGACCGCGACAAGGATCGGGTCGCCGACGAGGTCCGCGCCTTCGCGCCCGGCATCGACTTCAAGATCCCCAACGGCGTCTGCTTCTCCAAGGACGGCGTTCTGACCATCGTCGAGCAGAACCGGGTCCTGTCCTTCCCGGCCGCCGAATTTTTCTACGAGAGCCCCGACGTCGCCGCCGGCGTGCTGGTCAAGCAGGGCAACCTGATCCCGGCCGCGGAGGAAAGCTACAACCACACGGCTCGGATGTGCCGGGTCGGCCCGGACGGCAAGACCTACATCTCGCTGGGTCAGCCCTACAACGTGCCCCCGGCCGCCAAGCGCGAGCTCTACGCGCAGACCGGGATCGGCGGCATCATCCGAATGGATGCCGACGGCAAGAACCGCGAAGTCTACGCCACCGGCATCCGCAACTCGGTGGGCATGGACTTCAACCCCGCCGACAAGGCCCTCTGGTTCACCGACAACCAGGTGGACGGCATGGGCGACGACACGCCCCCCGGCGAGCTGAATCGCATCGCCAAGGCGGGCGAGAATTTCGGCTTCCCGTGGTTCGGCGGCGGGCATGTCCGCACCGTCGAGTACAAGGACGAGACGCCGCCGAAGGACGTGGTGTTCCCCCAGGCCGAGCTGCCGCCGCACGCGGCCGATCTCGGCATGACCTTCTACAACGGACGCATGTTCCCCGATTCCTACAAGGGCGGCATCTTCACCGCCGAACACGGTTCCTGGAACCGGACCCAGCCGATCGGGGCGCGGATCATGTTCGTGGCGATCGACAAGGACGGTAAAGCCGGCGCGCCGAAGCCCTTCGCGGAGGGCTGGCTCACGGCCGACGGCGAATATCTCGGCCGCCCGACCGACGTCGCCGTGCTCCTCGACGGATCGCTCCTGGTCTCCGACGACACGGCCGGCGCGATCTACCGGATCTACTACGAGGGCAAGTAGCATGACGCCCGCTCGTCTCATTGCGGGTCTGCTCTGCGGGCTCGCCGTCGCCGTCGTGTCGACCGAGGCCGGGGCCGGTGACGCGAAGGCCGGCCGCAAGTCCGCCATCGCCTGCCAGACCTGCCACGGCCTCGACGGGGTCTCGAAGCTGCCCGAGGCGCCGAACCTCTCCGGACAGGTCGAGCCCTATCTGGTCAAGGCGCTGACGGAGTATCGGGACGGTGGCCGCCGCAACGAGATCATGAACGTGGTGGCCAAACCCCTGAGCGACGGGGAGATCGCCGATCTGGCGGCCTACTACGCGTCGATCCAGGTCGATGTGCTCCCGCCGGGCTAGGTCCCGGCCGCGTCCACCGTGGCTTCACGGAACACGGGATGCTCGAAATAAGAAAGGCCGCCGGGTACGCCCCGGCGGCCTTTCCTGCGATGGCCCCTCCCGCCTCGTGGGCGGAGGGGATGGTCTCAGGCCTCGCCCTCGTCGAGGTCGTCCTCGGTCGGCTTGGCGTTCTCGAGGATCTTCTCGGCGACAAGGCCGGAATTCTGACGGATCGACGCCTCGATCTTGCCGGCGATCTCTGGGTTGTCGCGCAGGAAGCCCTTCGAGTTCTCGCGCCCCTGGCCGAGACGCTGGCTCGCATAGGAGAACCAGGCGCCGGATTTCTCGACGATGCCGGCCTTGACCCCGAGGTCGATGAGCTCGCCGACCTTCGAGACGCCCTCGCCGAACATGATGTCGAACTCGACCTGCTTGAAGGGCGGCGCGACCTTGTTCTTCACGACCTTGACGCGGACCTGGTTGCCGATGGCTTCGTCGCGATCCTTCAGGGTCGAGACGCGGCGGATGTCGAGGCGCACCGAGGCGTAGAACTTCAGGGCGTTGCCGCCCGTGGTCGTCTCGGGGCTGCCGTACATCACGCCGATCTTCATGCGGATCTGGTTGATGAAGATGACCATGCACTTGGAGCGCGAGATCGAGCCCGTGAGCTTGCGCAAGGCCTGGCTCATCAGGCGCGCCTGAAGACCGGGCTGGCTATCGCCCATCTCGCCCTCGATCTCGGCCCGCGGCGTCAGCGCGGCCACCGAATCCACCACCAGCACGTCGATGGCGCCCGAGCGCACCAGGGTGTCGGTGATCTCCAGGGCCTGCTCGCCGGTGTCGGGCTGCGAGATCAGGAGATCGTCCAGCTGCACGCCGAGCTTGCGCGCATAGATTGGGTCGAGGGCATGCTCGGCATCCACGAAGGCGCAGACGCCGCCCTTCTTCTGGGCCTCCGCGATGGTGTGCAGAGCCAGCGTGGTCTTGCCAGACGATTCGGGTCCGTAAATCTCGATGACGCGGCCGCGCGGCAGGCCGCCGACGCCGAGCGCGATGTCGAGGCCGATCGAGCCGGTGGAGATCACCTCGACTTCCGCGACTTGGGCGTTCTTGCCCAGGCGCATGATCGAGCCTTTGCCGAAGGCCCGCTCGATCTGCGACAGCGCGGCGTCGATCGCCTTGGCCTTGTCCTTGTCCACCATCGGGGATTCCACAACTTTCAGCGCGGGCTGGGCCATTCGTCGGCATCCTTATGCATGGGGGAGGAGCAAGGCTCAATGCGCCTCGGATGCCGATTATGTACCTGTTTTGTTCTCATTGAACAAGGCCGGCACACGAAGATTCCGGGGGTTCACCGGGTGAATCTTCGTGTGCCGGCGAACGCTAGCGGGCGATCGTTTCCTTCACGGTCTCGACGAGCTGCTTCAGGCTGAACGGCTTGGGCAGGAAGTTGAAATCCTCACCGTCCGGCAGGTTCTTGCGGAAGGCATCCTCGGCGTAGCCGGAGACGAAGATCACCTTGAGGTCGGGAGATTGCTTGCGGAGCTCGCGCAGCAGGGTCGGCCCGTCCATCTCGGGCATCACTACGTCCGACACGACGAGGTCGATGGTCTCCTTGGTCTCGGCGATGATGCGGAGCGCGTCGAGGCCGGAGGCCGCTTCCAGCACCGTATAACCGCGTGCCGAGAGGGCACGGCTGTTGACGGCGCGCACGGGGTCCTCGTCCTCCACAAGCAGGATCACGCCCTGGCCGGTATGGTCCTGCGCGACCTTGCGCGGCGCGGGCTTGCCGGCCTCGGGCCGTGCCAGCTCCGGCGCGCCCTTCAGCCGGCTCGCCGCGATGGCGGCGCTGCTCTGGCCGGCGGGGGGCGCAAGCGCGATCTCGGGCTCCGGAGCCGGCTCGGCGCTCGGCTCGTGGCGCGGGAAGTAGATCCGGAAGGCGGTGCCCTCCCCCACTGTCGAGCGCACGTCGATGGTACCGCCGCTCTGCTTGACGATGCCGAACACCGTCGAGAGCCCGAGGCCGGTGCCCTTGCCGATCTCCTTCGTGGTGAAAAACGGCTCGAAGATCTTCTCCATCACGTCGGGCGGAATGCCCTGTCCCGTGTCGAGCACCTCGATCAGCACGTGGTCGCCGGTCGGCATGCCCAGGCGGTTCTCCACCGGCACGGCGTCGTGCGTCACGTTGGCGGTGCGGATGAGCAGGCGTCCACCCTCCGGCATCGCGTCGCGGGCGTTGACCGCCAGGTTCACGATGACCTGCTCGAACTGGTTCACGTCGGCCTTGATCGGCCAGATGTCGCGTCCGTGCTTGAGGTCGAGGTCGACGCGCTCGCCGAGCAGGCGCTTCAGGAGCAGCGTGAGGTCGGAGAGCGCCTCGCCGACATTCATCACCTCCGGGCGCAGGGTCTGGCGGCGCGAGAACGCGAGCAGCTGGCGCACCAGGCTCGCGGCCCGGTTCGCGTTCTGCTTGATCTGCATGATGTCCTGGAAGGCCGGGTCGGTCGGCCTGTGGCTGGCCAGCAGCAGGTCCGAGTAGCCGATGATGGCCTGGAGGACGTTGTTGAAGTCGTGCGCGATGCCGCCGGCGAGCTGGCCCACCGTGTCCATCTTCTGCGCCTGGGCGACTTGCTGTTCGAGCTGGCGCTGAGCCGTGGTGTCGAGAGCGTAGAGGATGACGCGCTCGCGGTCGTTCTTGCCGGTCTCCTCGTCGTCTCGCGAGGTTCCGGCCGGCTCGCCACCGGCCGGGCTGAGCCAGACCCGGGCCGAGCGCGTGCCCGGACCCGCGAGGGCAATCTCGATCGGCGCCACCTCGACCAGACCGGCCGCCGCCTTGGCGAGGGCGGCCTCCAGGCCGGCCCGGTCTCGCTCGGCCACCGCGTCCCACATGGTGGGCTCGCTGTGCAGCTCGTTGCGTCCGTCCGGCAGGGCCTGGCGCGGCAGGCCGCCGAACAGCCGGGCGAAGGAGGTGTTGGCCCGGGCGATGTGTCCGGCCTGGTCCAGGGTCGCGATCGCGATGGGGCTGTTGTTGAGGAAGCGTGCGAGGCGCACCTCGGCCACGCGCTGCGGCTCGTCGGTCTCGGCACCCGCCGAACGGTTGAGCACGAAGGTGCGCGAGGGACCGGGCCGGCCGTCCTGACCGAAGGCGACGCGGTGGTAGAGGCGGGTCGGCAGCGGATGTCCGTTGCGGCGGCGCAGGTCGAGGTCGAAGCGGTCGGTGCGGACCTCGCCGGGCAGGCCCTCGGAGGCGGTGAGCATGTCGGCGCCCGGCGCGATCTCGGGCAGGCGCAGGCCCCCGGAGCCGACCGTGGCGAGGTCGTAGCCGAGCCAGGCCGCCAGTGTCGCGTTCATGTAGACGATCGAGCCGGCCGGATCGATCGACAGGAAGCCGGCGGGCGCGTGGTCGAGGTAATCGATCGCGTGCTGAAGTTCCTGGAAGACGTTTTCCTGGCGCTCGCGCTCGTGCGTGATGTCGCTCACCGTCCACAGGGTGGCGGGCCGGCGCGGCCGCTCGATGGGCCGCACCCCGATCCGGAACCACGCGAAGGCGCGCTCGGGACCGCCGGGCGGCGGCGCCATCCGGATCTCTTCCGAATGGCCGAGCCCGTCGCGGGCGGCCTGGGCCAGGCGGTAGACCGCCTCGGAGACCTCGGGCGAGCCGACGAAGACCCGTTCCACCGGCGGCAGGCTCGCGAAGGTCTCGCCCCCGGCGATGCGCAGGTAGGATTCGTTGGCGTAGATGAGGCGTCCGCCCTCCTCCACCACGATGGCGCCGTCGGGCGCCGCGTCCACGATGGCCTTGGTGATGTCGTCGCGCGCGGTCTGCCCCCCGAGCTGGATCGCCCCGATGGCGAGGGCGAAGAGGCAGAACACGCCCGCCATGGCCAGGAGCGCCAGCAGGCCGAGGATGAGCGGCTGCGCCTGCTCGTTGGCCACGAAGGACAGACCCACCGCCGCGCCGACGAGGAGCCCCGCCAGCACGAGCAGCAGGCCCACCCGCCCCGGCCGCTCGGAACGATCGATCGCGTTCGACGCGGGCTTACCCGGTCCGCTGAACTCGCCCATCCGCCGCCGATCCACTCCTGAAGCCATTCCGGTTAGCGCCCCGCTCGGCGTCGCGACAAGGGCAAACCGGCGCAAGTTGCCGGGAATTCTCATGAAAGAAGGTGCATAAAGGGTGGCGGGCCCGAGCGCGACTCCTCACGCGACGCGACGGCGCAGGCGCATCACGTACCCGATGACTTCCGCCACCGCCCGATAATGCTCGGCGGGGATCTCCTGGTCGATCTCCACGGTGGCGTGCAGGGCGCGGGCGAGCGGCGGGTTCTCCAGGATGGGCACGTCGTGCTCCTTGGCGACCGCGCGGATCTTGAGGGCGAGGCTGTCGACGCCCTTGGCGACGCAGATCGGCGCGGCCATGCCGGCCTCGTAGCGCAGGGCCACGGCGTAGTGGGTCGGGTTGGTGACGATGACGGTGGCGTCGGGCACGGCCGCCATCATGCGCTTCTTCACGCGCTGGGCGCGCAACTGCTTCATGCGGCCCTTCACCTCGGGGCTGCCCTCGCTCTCCTTGTGCTCCTGCTTCATCTCCTCCTTGGACATGCGCAGACGCTGGCGCCAGCTGTAACGCTGGTAGAGCGCGTCACCGAGCGCGATGGCGACGAAGACGCAGAGCATGCCGGCCATCATCTTCAGGGCGAGGCCGAGGATGGTCGCCAGGATGGCGATGGGATCGAGGCGCACGAACACCTCGAGCTGGTCGCGCTCGCCCCACAGGATGGTGCCGCCGACGATGCCCACCATGCCGAGCTTGGCCAGCCCCTTCACGAATTGGAACAGCGCCTGCATGCCGAAGATGCGCTTGACCCCGGCCATGGGCGAGATCCGGTCCCACTTCGGACCCAGGGCCTCGGTGCTGAACACGAACGGGTGCTGCGCGAAGCCCGCCGCGAGCCCGGCCACCACCACGAGGGCCACGGGCACCACCAGCGCCTGCGCGCAGATGATGAGCATGCGGATGCCCATCTCGGTGTAGGCGGTCGGGTCCGAGGGGACCTGGTGCGCGTTCATCAGGAAGCCGCGCAGGCTCGCCAGAAGCCCTTGCGCGATGGAGCCGGAGGCCATCAGCAGCGCCATGGTGAAGGCGGCCAGGATGAAGAAGGTGTTGATCTCGGGGCTGTTGGGAACATTGCCCTGCTCGATCGCCTTCTCGATCCGTCGCGGGGTCGGGTCTTCGGTCTTGTCCTCCGGATCGGCCTCGTCCGACATCGGATCAAGCCCCCCGGCTCGGGCTCAGCGCCCGGTGAGATCGCCGAGATAGCGCCCGATATCGTCCAGGAAGACGCCCATCATCACGCCGAGGCTGCCGAACAGCACCAGCATGCCGATGAGGACCGAGGCCGGCACGGCCACGAAGAACACCTGCATCTGGGGCATCAGGCGCGCCAGCACGCCGAGACCCATATTGAACAGGATGCCGAAGGCGATGAAGGGCGCGGCGATCTGCACGCCCAGCGCGAAGCCCCGCGTGACCGCCTTGAGGGCGAGGCTCGCCGCCTCCCCGAGGCCCGGCACCCCGTCCGGCGGCAGCAGCACGTAGCTGCGCCCGATCGCGTCCAGGGCCACGTGGTGCAGGTCGCTCGCCATGATCAGCGTGACCCCCAGAAGGGTCAGGAAGTTGCCGATCGCCGCCTGCTGTCCGCCCTGCGTCGGGTCCACCGTCATGGCGTAGGACAAACCGAGCTGCTGCGAGATGATCATGCCCCCCGTCTGCAGGGCGGCGAGCAGCATGCGTACCGTCAGTCCGAGCATGAGGCCCACCAGCAATTCGCCGATGAGGAGCGCGATTAGGCCCGGCCCCGCGATGGCACCGCCCTGCATCGGTAGGAGCGGACGCACGGTCGGGAACAGGATCAGCGTCAGCAGCAGCGCGAAGGCGAGGCGCAGGCGCGGCGAGACCATCTGCTCGCCGATACCCGGCATCAGCATCACCATGGTGCCGATCCGCGCGAAGGTGAGGAGGTAGGCCGCCGCGATGCCCGGCAGGAGGAGGTTCATGGCCTCTCATAGCAGGCTCTAGCCGCCGGACACGATGCGGGCCGCGATGCGCGTCATGTAGCCGCCAAGCGCATCGCCCATGAAGGGCAGCGTCAGGAGCAGGGTGGCGAACACCGCCACGATCTTGGGCACGTAGATCAGGGTCTGCTCCTGGATCTGCGTCAGTGCCTGGACCAGGGAGACCACGAGCCCGACCACCAGGGCCACGATCATGCTCGGACCGGCGACCTTGAGGAAGACGAAGATTCCGTCGCGGGCGACGTCGATGATGGCGAGACCGGTCATGGTGGGGATGTCATCTCGCGGCTGAGCGAACGGGATACGAAAGCGGGATACGAAAAAAGGGGCCTGCGGTCGGTCCGGATCTCCGGGCTAGATCTGCATGCGCATGATTTCCTCGTAGGCCGAGATCACGCGGTCGCGCACGGCCACGAGGGTCTGCAGGGCGGTCTCGCTCTCGGCCACGGCGGTGACGACATCGACGACGTTGGCCTTGCCCCCCGCAACCGCCATGGCCTGGCCGTCGGCTCGGCGCCCCGCCTCGCCGACGGATTCCAGGGTCGAGGACAGGAGCGACGTGAAGTTCGAGCCCGCAGTCTGAGAGGCCGGCGCGAGCTTGGGCGCGCCCTTGGCACCGATGTTCTGGATCGCCGCGTAGGCGCCGGCGGCGAAGGCGTTGGTGGTCATGGCGGCAGGCTTTCAGGTGAAGCGAAGGTTCAGGCCTTGAGGATCTCGAGCGTCCTGGCGACCATGCGGCGGGTCGCCGTGATCATGTTGAGGTTGGCCTCGTAGGAGCGCTGGGCCTCGCGCATGTCCATGTTCTCGATCAGCCCGTTGACGTTGGGCATCGCGACCTCGCCCCTGGCGTTGGCGTTCGGGTTGCCGGGTTCGTACTTGGTGCGGAACGGCGCGGTGTCGCGGCGGACGCGCCCCGTTTCGATCACGGATGCACCGGTCTCCTGGTCGACCTGGCTGCGGAAGGTCGGGATCTTGCGGCGGTAGGGCTCGGCGCCGGGGGCGGTGGGCGCTGAATCCGCGTTGGCGATGTTTTCGGCGATGACCCGCATCCGGCTCGACTGGGCCTTGAGCCCCGAAGCGGCACTGGTCAGAGATTTCAGGAAGTCCACGGGGCGCCCTCCGTCCGGTCAGCCGATGTCATCGCTCAGCGCTTTCCGATGGCGATCTTCAGGGTATCGAGGCTCTTCTGATAGAGTGAGGCGGCCATCTGGTAATCCGCCTGGTTTTCGCCGGCCTTCATCATCTCTTCCTCGAGATTGACGCCGTTGCCGCTTGGCCGGATCTCGAAGCCCTTCACCCGGCGCGGATCGGCGCCCGGCCCCTCCGGTCCTCCGGCGGGCCCGATATGGGCGGCGTTGGTCACCGCGAGGCCCCCGCCCGTGGCAGCACCCGCCGGCTGCGCGAGAGCGCCGCCGGGGCGGCCGATTTCAGGGTTCGCGAGGTCGCGCGGCTTGAAACCCGGCATGTCCGCGTTGGCTACGTTCTCGGCGATCAACTTCTGGCGGGTCTGGTGCCACTGCATGCGCGTGCGCAGCATGCCGAGGATGGAAAGGTCGGTGACGGACATGGTGGCGACCCCTCCCCACACACGGAAGAATCTGCCCGGTGGGACCGGCAAAATCTGCCGCCCCCATGGTTAACGCCGCGTTAAGATCTGCCGGGAGATCGGCCGGGAGATCGGCGCTGCGGGGTCAGGGCTCGCGCTGCGTCGGCGGGCGGGCCTGAAGGCATTCCGGCGGCGGGGAGACGGTGGGGTTCAGGGGCACACAGGCGGCTGTTGCCGGACGCGCATCGCGCCTCGGCTCCAGAGCCCCTCCGACGGTTAGCGCCGCCGCCAGGAAGGGGATCCAGCGCTGCACGATCGCCGGCTCAGCTCTCCCGCGCGAGGGATTGGCGATCGCGCCAAAGGGCGTAGGGGTGCTCCGGCTCCACGACCGGGCGGTGCGCCACCCGCATCGGCTGATCGGCCAGGGGACGGCACAACTCGGCGTAGATGCCGGCACCGAGGAGTCCGTATTCCTCCCCCTCCTCCGCGCTGAAGGCGAAATAGGCCTCGCGGATGCCGGACAGGCGCATGGCCGCGTGGCACATCGAGCAGGGCCTTCCGCTGGCGTATACGATGCAACCCTCAAGCTTCGGCGTGCCCAGGCGGCGGCTGACCTCGCGCAAGGCCACCATCTCGGCGTGATCGGTTGGGTCGTTGGTCAGCGCGATCGTGTTCACCGACCGGGCCAGCACCGTTCCATCGCGCACGATCACCGCCCCGTAGGGCCGACCGCCCGAGCGGACATTCTCACGGGCCAGGATGACGGCATCGCGCAGATGATCGTCGTGGCGGGTATCTTCTGGGGGCACGGGTCCGGTCTCCCTCACACATCCGAACGCCAACGCGGCGGCACCCGTACGGGGTTCCGATCCGTGACCCGCTTCAAATGGCGCCGTGCGGCTGCCCCGATCCCGCGGGGATCTCTCGGTTCAGGGCGGTCCCGGCTCCGCCTCCGGGAAACGGCCTAGCCGCCGGCCCGTGATCGGAGCGGCCGGCGGGCCTCGGCGGTCGTGCAAGCCCTTGTGGCACCGTCGTGCAAGCCCTTGTGGCACCGAAGCGAGACGGATCCCCACAAACGACCTGTTAACGAAGTCTTAACGTTATTGCCCTGCACCGGCGGCGCCATGATACTGACACCACTAGTGTTGCGTCGGGCCACGAGCCCCTAAAAGCGAGAGACCCCGGTCTTGTCATCGTTCTTCAGCTCGGATGGACCCTTCTCCCTTCAGTTCGCGATCATCTTTGCGATCATCTTCCTGGTTCTGGCGGCGGGCCTTCTCGTGCTGCGGCGCTTCACCGGACGCGGCACCGATTTCGCGAGCAAGACCGCGGCGCGCGGGCGCCAGCCTCGACTCGGAATCGTGGACATCTACGAGCTGGACCGCCAGCGTCAGTTGATCCTGCTGCGACGCGACAACGTCGAGCATCTGCTTCTCGTCGGCGGCCCCAACGATGTCGTGGTCGAGCGCAACATCACACGCGGCATGAACGCCCGTCTGGCGACCGACGAGACCGCCTACGACGAACCCTCCGAGCCCGTTCAGGACATGGTCGCGCCGGTCGCGCAGCGCCCCGACCCCCAAGTGGACTTTCCGCAGGCCTCCCCGCCGCAGGCCTCCCCGCTGCAAGCTCTGCCGCCCCAGGGGCAAGCCATGGCCTATCGCGAGCAGAGCTTCGAGATGCCCCTCGTGGTGCCGGCACCCATGCCCGGATCCGAGGCGATCCCCACCGTCGCGCGGCCCTTGGACCTGCCGCCGCAGCCGGCCCCCGAAGACCTGTTCCGCCCTGCCCCGCCGAGCGAAGCGCCGCCCCGCAAGGAGTCGCAGCTCGCGCGGGTGATCCGCCGCGCACCGCCGTCCCTCGTCAACCTCGTGCCCGCCGCCCTCGCCGAGCGGGTCCGGATGCCCGTGAGCCAACCGGAGCCGGTGCCCGCGCCGCTCCCCGATGCGCCCGCTCCGGTGGTCGCACCGCCGGCCACCCGGACGATCGATGCCGCGATCCTGTCCGACATGGCGCGCCAATTGGAAGAGGCCCTGCGCCGGCCCTCGGCAGCCGTGCGTCCCGCCGCGCCCATGCCGACCGAAGCCACGCCCCAGCCGGAAGCACCACACGAGGTTGGAGCCGGGCATCAGCCGGAAGCTGCGACCCAGCCCGAGCCCGAGCCCGAGCCGATTTCGCACGACCGCGCTCAGGACGCCTACCTACCGCCGCCCGAACCCGTCCTCGCCCCCGGGCCGGAGCATCCGCAACCTGCGGAAGCGGTCGACCCGATCGCCGCCGCAATGGCCGCTACCGCCGCGCAGCCCGAGCCCACACCCGAACAGGCGTTGGACGAGAGCCTGTTCCGCGAAGCCGAGCCCGCGACGCATTCCGCCGCGCAGGAGCCCGAGCCGTCGGAACCGGTCTTCGTCGATCTCCCCGCGCCGGAGTCTCCCGTCGCGGTGACGTCCTACGAGGAGCCGGTGATCCACGGTGTGGTCGCGGATGCGCCTCGGATCGAGGAACCGGTGCACTCCCCGCCCATGGCCGAGGCCCCTCTGCCGACACCGCCCGAGCCGCCCGCTCCCGCGCCTGCTCCGGCACCCGCGAGCCCGAATCCCTTCTCGGTGGAGGAAATCGAGGCCGAGTTCGCCCGCCTGCTCGGACGCCCCCTCGACCGCAAGCACTAGGCGCGCGTGGCGCGAAGGGGGTGCGCGCCGGGGCCTGGGTGATAAGAGAAGCACGCGGCCGAGCCGCGTCGCACCCACCGGAATCGGTATGATACCCGCCCTATATCGCTCAAACCGTCGCCTGAGCCGCCGCTTCGCGCCGCCGATTCTCGCCGGGGCGGGCCTGACCCTGGCGGCGGGGGCCGCGCACGCCCAGAGCCTTTCGGTCGATCTCGGCACCGGCGGTGTCACCGAGCGCGCGCTTCAGCTCGTCGCGCTCCTCACCGTCCTGGCGCTGGCCCCTTCGGTCCTCGTGATGGCGACGTCCTTCACGCGGATCATCGTGGTGCTGTCGATCCTGCGCTCTGCGCTCGGCACGCAAAGCGCGCCGCCCAACGCGGTCATCACCAGTCTGGCGCTGTTTCTCACCGCCTTCGTGATGGCGCCGGTGGGGCGGGAGGCTTACCGCACCGGCATCGAGCCGCTGATCGCCGGGCAGATCACTCAGAGCGTCGCCTTCGAGCGCGCCTCGGCTCCGTTCAAGACCTTCATGCTGCGTAACGTCCGCGAGAAGGACCTTAAGCTCTTCCTCGACATGGCCAAGGCCCCGCTGCCGGCCGGACCCGAGGCCGTCGGGCTCGAAGTCCTCACTCCCGCTTTCATGATCTCGGAACTGCGCCGGGCCTTCGAGATCGGCTTCCTGCTGTTCATTCCGTTCCTGATCATCGACCTCGTCGTGGCCTCGATCCTGATGGCGGTGGGCATGATGATGGTGCCGCCGGCCACCGTCGCCCTGCCCTTCAAGCTGATCTTCTTCGTCCTGGTGGACGGCTGGACCCTGGTGGCCGGATCGCTGATCCAGAGCTACGGCGTCTGAGCACGGACCCCCGTCGGCGAAGCACCCCTTCAAAAGCACCCATCAAACGCAAAAGGGCGCCCCTTAGGGGCGCCCTCACATGTCGATCCCGTATCGCGGCCCGGATCAGCGCTCGAGGTAGCTCTTCAGGGTGGTGATGCGGCTACCCACGAGACGCACGGCCCGCTTCAAGCGGTCCTCGGAAACGCCGAGGCGCGAGGCCATCGTGCTGCGTTGCTGGCTGTCGTAGATGTCGAGATGGGTCTTGCCGGACTTCGAATCGAGAGGTTCCGTGAGCATGGCGAAGCCTTTGATGTGCGGGGCGCGTCGGGGTCGCCGCAATGAGGGATGCGATTGGATTGAGAACGTCGCCTCCGCGCTTTTGTTGCCGCGACGCGACGCGAATTTCACGAATCGCGAGAGGCTTTTACGCCGCAGCATCACGGGCGCGTGCGTGGCCGAGTCGGGTGCCTCAGCCAGGCGGGGTCGCCGGCCCTTGCGCATCGGCGCGGGCGTCCGCGTCGCGCTTGGCAGGCGCCGGAACGGCGCTCTCGGGGTAACGCTTGCGATATTCCGACAGGAAGGCCTGGAGGGTCTCGGCGCTGGTGGCCTTCTGGGCGATCTCACGGAAGCCGGCGGTGCGCACGGCGTTGGCCTGGGTGAGGAGCGCGAAGGTGCGGGCATCGACGCTCTCGGCCATGGGACCGGCGAACTTCGCCCGTAGCCGTTCGAGGCCGAGCGTCTCGCCCGCGAGCCCGTACGCGATGGCGGTGCGGAGAATGTCGGTGCGAGAGGTGTCGTCGAGTGGCGCGCGCCGGCGCCAAGCCTCGCCCACCAGGGCCTCATGCGCCTCACCGGCCTCCCGCCAGCGCCGCCCGGTCCAGAGGATGTCGGCGCGCAGGCGGGCCGCGTCCGGGCCGGGCTCCCCCTCGATGGTCTCGAGGGCGAGGTCGGTGCGCGACAGGTCCGAAAGCGCCCGGGCGCGCAGGAGTGAGCGCGCCCGGCGCAGGTCCTCGGGCAGTTCCGGCAGATAGGTCACGTCGAGACTCTGGAGCGCCTGGAGCGGTTTGTCGTCCATCAGTCGGATCGCGGCGAGGCGCGCGGCCACGCTCGCCCGGCTCGCGCCCTTCAGGCGGTGGTCGACCTGATGCTGAAGCAGTTCGCCGGCAGAATCGAGCAGGTCCAGCTCCACCAGCCGGTCCGCGAGGCGCCGCACGATCTCGTCGCCGCGGCGCCCGATCGGGGCGAAGTCCTTGAAGTCGAAATACAGCGCAAGGGCCTCGATGCCGGTGAGCTTCGCGCTCCGCTCGCCGAGGAAGAGGTCGTCGAACAGGCCCTGCGCCAGGTCGTGCACCTCCCGAACCAGGGCCGTGTCCCGGCCCATGGCGTCGGCGCGCCGCGCGGTCAGGAATGCCTGGCGCCAGCGGCCGCCCTCGACATAGAGCTTGGCGAGGTTCGCGATGGTCCGGGGCTCGAGGTCGCCGCCGTGCCAGGACAGGGTCAGCACCTCGAGCCGGTCGATGGCCTCCGCCACCGGGATCTTGCCCGCGGCGTGACCCAGCATCGTCGCGCGCAGCCGAGCTGCCGCTGCGATGCCCGGTTCGGTGCTCCCGCTCAGGCGCTCGTAGGCATCGAGGGCCGCAACGGTCTGTCCGGTGACCTCGTCGATCCGGGCGCGCAGGAGGGCTAGGTTTTCCTGAATCGGCCGGTCGGCGCCCCGCGTCGCGGCGATGATCTGCCGGTTCGCCGCGTCCCAGTCGCCGGTCTCGATTGCGGCCTCGGCGGCGGCGGCCCGCAACAGCGACTGAAGGTCGTCGGGGTAGCGGTCGAGCACGCCCGCCGCCACCCGGAAACCGGTGTCGGCACTCGACCAGCGGCCCTCCAAGGCATCGAGATAAGCCTGCCACAGGCGTGCTTCCGGATCGTTCCGGAGAATCTCGGCGGTGAGACCGCTGCGGGCATCCCCGATCCGGCCCATCAGCGCGTTACCGATGACGGTGAGCATCGGCACGTCGCGCTGTCCGGCCAGAACCGGATCCTCGCCGGCCGCGGCCTTCAACACGCCGAGGCCCTCGATCGCGAGGCGGTTTGAGAGGAGGCTGCGCGCCAGCATCATCCGAAGCGGACCGCGCGCGGCACGGGGCGCGTCGGCGGCGGCCTGAAGCTGATCGCGGAGCAATTCGCGCACGTCGCCGCGCTGGGCCGCCTCCCAGGGGGCCCGCTCGATCGCGAGATCGTTCAGGACGCCGAGGGGCCCTTCGACGGCGCGGGCCACGCCCGAGATGGCCATGCCGGCATCCCGGCCGATGGCGACGCCGTCGATGTCGGGGCGCACGCGGAGTTCGTCGGCCTGGGCCAGCACGGCCACACCCTGCCGGCTCGGCAGCAACTCGAAATCGACGAAGACCTGCCGCTTCGGGATGCCGGCCGGCTTCGGACCGTAACCCGACACCACCGCGATGCGCTCGCCGTCGAGGTCGAGCCATGAGGCCGCGCCCGGGCGCGGCAGGTGAACGGAGACCGCGATGCGGCCCGCTGCGTCCGTGGTGCGGATCGCCGCGAGGGATTCGCTCGCCGCGAGGTTCTCGCTCGCCACGAGTTCCCAGCCGGTGGGTGCGTCCTGCGGCCCGGCGGGGACGAGGTCGAACAGGCGATCGCGGGGCACTGGGAAGCGCAGCACCGTGACGCGGCCCTGACGCAGCGGCGGGCCCAACGGCGTGAGGAGCGCGTCCCCGACCGGCACGGTGACAGTCTCGGCGGTCTCGAAGACGAGGTTGGCGATGCCGGCCCGCTCGAACAGGGCGGCGGGGGGCATGCGCTGGAACGGGAATACCACACCAGGACCCGCCGGGCGTTGGACGACCGGATCGGCGGGCGGCCTCGCACGGGTCTCGACGCCGGTTGCGCTACGCGGGCGCGACGCCTCGGCCGCTTTCGCTCCATCGGCAGCGGCCTTCTGCGACGCGGCGATCGCCTCGGCGCCTGTCTTGTCCGGAGCCGCGCCGTCCTGAGGAGTTTTGTCCTGAGCGGTCTTGTCCTGTCCCGACTTGGCCTTGTCCGGCGCCGGCACGCGGGCGACATCGACCGTGACGCCGTCCTCGTCGCGGAACGTGCGGATCTCGTAGCCGGGCGCCGGCGTCACGAGGAGGCGCGGGCCGGCGGGATCGGGCTCGACCTGCAGGGACTCGATGGCGGGCTTCAGCCGGCCACGCGTGGCGGCCTCGTCGATCCGCCACGCGCCAGGTACGGTCACGCGGGTCGCCGCCCCGACGGTGTCGAAGGGCGACGTGGCACCGGGGGGCAGGCGCAGGCTGAGCCGGGTCAGGGTCGGAAGCTGCGCGAGTTCGAGGCGCAGCGGCGTCGGCTCGACCGGCGGGCGCGCCACCTTCAGGGCAAGTTCCGCCGCGCGGGTGCGCTGGAACAGCTCGGCCACGATTTCGGGCGGCAGGGCTGGCGGGAGCCCGGCCCAGTCCTGCGGCAGGAGATCGACAAAGACGGTCTCGCCCGCCTCCTGGACGTTGACGCGGTAGGGCCGCTGGAGGGCAAGGCGCAGGCCGGTCCCGTCGGGATCGCGCCGAACCGCGGAGACGTAATCCGGCATCTCGATGGCGATGCGCTCGGCGGCGGCACCCGAGCGCTCCGAGAAGCTCAGTACCAGCACGGAGCCCGAGACCCGCGCCTTGACGGAGACCGCGCTGTCGAAGCTGAGCACGATGCGCCCGTAGCGCTCGGCCTGGGCACCCTTGATGCTGGTCAGGCGTGCCGCCTCGGCGGCACCGCCGCACCACAGGCTCCCGGCGACCAGCGACGCCGCGAACAGGCCGGCCCAGGGCCGACGCCGTCGTGTCGCGGGACCGGCACGCAGAACCATTGCAGGATACGCCAACCCCGATCGACGGCCGATCCCTCCTCGGGACCTGCCACCGGACGCTACAAGTTCCGCTACTCTCCTCCGTTGCGGCTAACGCGCGATTAATGCTGTGGCGCGGCGCGGGTCACCGCTTGGCGAAGAGGCGCGGAATGGTGCGGCCGGTCTCGCCGAAATTCTCCGCCGCACGGGTGCAGTTCGTCGGGATGTCCCGGGCGTAGACATCCGCATAGGCCAGCGCCCGCAGATGAAGGTCGCCGGCCTCGAGGTCGTCGAAGGGCACGCCGAGCCCCGTCACCACCCCGCGGAAGCGCGCGTCGTCCGTGCGCAGATCCTGACAATGGATGCGCACGAAGGCCACGAGCCCGGCGAGCTTGGCCGCGTTGTTCTTCTGGCGGTCGGCCGGCGTCTCCGGGGCGGCCGGACCCGGGGGCGGCTCCGGGGGACCGGGCGGGCGCGCCTCCTGGGCGACCGCCTGTCCGAGCAGCAGTCCGGCGATGGTCGCGGCGGCCAGCATGGGGTGGATCATGGCGCGTCTCCTGACGTGATGACGATCGCGCCGCCGGATCGATCCGAAGGCGCCCTTCACAGCCTCGCCACGGGCTGAGGTTCCGGATTGACCCAGGCGTTCAGTTCGTCAAGGCGGTGGCACGCGCCAGGGCCGGGGCGAACCCGGCCAGCGGAACGCTGATAACGGTCGGGTCCTTCGACTCGGGCTTCATCGCCGAGACGAGGAGGTTCTTGGCCGTCTTCATGGTGTCGGTCGCCAGCGTCGGAAGGGCGATCGGCACCAGACAGCCCTCCTGGCTGCAGGACAGGTAGGGCGCGCCCTTGCCGAGGACGGCGTCGTCGAGCTTGAAGGTCAGCCCCGGCTCGATCGCGAGGCCGAGGGGCATCAGGATGAAGCCCGGCGCGCGTCCATCGGACGGCGGGCGGATCTCGATGGCGAATTCCCGCCGGCCCTTGGCGCCCTGGGCCTGCATCACCGCGCATTCGGTCTTTGCGACGGAGACGTCGGCGCGGGCGCACGTCACCGTCCAGTCCCCGTAGACCTCGCTCAGCGACGTCGCGCCGACGGGCCAGACGGCCGCCGGGGTCGAGGCAGCAGGCGTCGCGGCTGCCGTCGTAGCGGGCTTGGGAGGGGCCGGTTTCGCGGGGACGGGCTTGCGGGGCTTGGGCTTGGCGGGAGCTTCCGCCGCGGGTTCGGGCGCCTCGGCGTCCTGTGCGCGGATCGGGCTCGCGGCGGCGAGCGTGATCGCCACGACGGCGAGAGGTCTGATCAGGCTGGTGAACGTCACGATGATGGCTCCCCGGACCCGGAGGGCGCGTCCTGGCCCCACGGATGGCCTGCCCCTAAATGCCGAGGGCGCGCGGCGCAATGGAGGCGGGACGCCGCGAGGATGTTTCCCGGGGGGCAGCGATCCCGATTCTCAGCGCCGGCCGGTGGGCTCGATCGCCGGAAGCTCGTTGGGACCGAGCCCCGAGGCCACCGTCGGCACGGGGGACGCGCCCTGGCCCCGGGCGCGGTTGGCCAGGGCCACGGTCAGCTTCTCGGCCGGCTCCGATTGCATCAGGGCCAGCACCTCGGCCATCTTGCGCGGGTTCATGGCGAGCACGATGGGAACCAGCACCTCCAGGTTGAGCCGGTCGAACACCCGTGCGGCATCCTTCGGCTTCATGGTCTCGTACATCGTCACGATGTTCTTCAGGGCGGCCCGTTCGGCCTCGGCGCGCTGGGTCCCGCCGCCCTCACCCTTTTCCTCGCCCTGCTTGAGGGTGTCGACACCCTCCTCGAGCTTGCGTTCGGCGGTGCCGAGGAGCTGCTCGCGCAGATCCAGCGCTTCGCTGCGCTGCTTCAAGCTGTCCCGGCGCGCGGCCAGGCGTTCCAGCAGTGCCCGCTCGGAAGCCGGCATCGCCTCGGGCGGCGGCGGAGGACGCGGCGCAGGCTTCTCCGGCTCCGGCGCGGATTTTTCCGGCTCCTTTGGGGTCACAGATCCCGTCGTTACCGGGTCCGACGGCTCGTAGTTGGTGCGGGCCTTGGCCAGGACGCGGGCGAAATCCGGCAGGGGCGCGCCGGGCTTCGCTTCCTCGACCGCGATGGCCGAGAGCTTGAGGACGAGCAGGCCGGCGGCCGCCAGGGTCACGGCATCGATCAACCGCAGCCGGAAGGGGCGCGGCTGTGGAAAGCGGACGAGGCGGCCGGGTCGCTTCACGCGGCCTTGCTCCGCAGGCGCCCGAGCGCCCGCTCCGACATCGCGAGCGCGGCGGCGGCGGCGACCCCGAGGCGCTCGCCGTTGGGGCTCGCCGGGGCGGGGGCGGCGCGCATGGGCGCCACGACGATCTCGCTGGGGTCGCGCCTCTCCACGATCTCGGGAGCCGGGGCGCGCTGGGGGGCGCGGCCGGGGGCGGCCTGGGACACGATCGAGGCGATGCGGGCGATCACCGTTTCCCCAGCCTCCACGTGGGCGGCGAGATCCGTGGCGTAACGCTCGGCGGTGCCGAGGCGGTCGCTCAGGGTGCGGTCGCATTCGTCCAGGGTGGCGCGCAGGCCCACGATCGCGCGCTCGGCGGTGGAACTCGCCATGACGAGGTCGCCGATCGTCTGGCGCAGGGCCGCCTCGTCGGCCTTGAGCTTGGTGATGCGCCGGCTCAGCCGCACCGAGGAGACGATGCTGGCGACCAGTAGGATCGCCACGAGGACGTCGGCCGTGAGGGTGACGAGGAGGCTCATGGGCGGACACTCATGTGATCGGTCACCCGTCCGTGCGGTTGTTCATGGAGGCCTCGAAGGCCTGGAGGGTCGTGCGGGACCGGCGCAGGGGCCGGGTGAGCTGAACTGCGATGTTGTCGTCGATCCGGCCGATACGCCCCTGCGTCAGAGCCCAGTCGCCGCAGCGCACGGCGATGAGGTCCGAGGGCTTGGTGTCGAACATCAGGGTGTCGCCCACCTTCAGGGAAAGCACCCGCTTGAGGGGCAGCATCATCTCGTGCAGCACCGCCTCCATGGTGGCGTCGGCCTGCCAGATCTCGGTCGCGAGGTGGCTTTCCCAGACGTGGTCGCGCCCGAGCTTCTCGCCCATGAAGCTCTGCATGAGCAGTTCACGGATCGGCTCGATGGTGGCGTAGGGGAACAGGATCTGCAGCTGGCCGCCTCGGCCATCCATGTCGAGCTTGAGGCTGATCAGGATCGCCGCGTTGGCGGGCCGGGTGATGGTGGCGAAGCGCGGATTGGTCTCGATCCGGTCGATGGCAAAGCGCACCGGCGAGAGCGGCTGGAACGAGAGTTCGAGGTCGGTAAGGATGATCTCCACGAGGCGCCGCACCAGCTGCATCTCGATGGTGGTGAAGGGCCGCCCGTCGAGGCGGGTCGACGAGCCGCCGCGCTTACCGCCGAGCAGCAGGTCGAGGGTCGAGTAGGCGAGATTCGACTCGACGGTGACGAGGCCGGAATTCTCCCAGGCATCGGCCCGGAACACGCCCAGCAGGGTCGGCAGCGGAATCGCGTTGAGATAGTCGCCGAACCGCACCGAGGTGATGTTGTCCAGCGTCACCTCGACGTTGTCCTGGAAGAAGTTGCGCAGGCTCGTCGACAACAACCGGATCATCCGGTCGAAGACGATTTCCAGCATCGGCAGGCGTTCGTACTGGACGACGCCCGAATCGACGATGGCGCGCACGCCGCCCGCGCCCGAGGCCGAGAGCTCGCGCAGGGAGAAGCCGAGGACGCCGTCGATCTCGTCCTGGTTCAGGATGCGGTCGTTGCCGGCGAGCTCGGGGAGATTGTCGGTCTCCCCGTCCTCGATCATCGTCGCCCATTCGGCGGCGACGTCGCTGGCATGGGTCGTGGTGCCCTGCTCGGCGAGCGCGGCGCCCCATTCGTCGGCGAGCGAGGATTCCCCGCCCTCGCCGTTCTGGGCGATGAGTGCGGCCGCCCAGTCGTCCTCGTCGATCGCGTCGTCCGGTCCGGCCATCAGACTCTCGTCACTCGCATGGTTCTCGTCGTCCCGCTCCGCCCACCGCCGGCTACTGGACCACGACGTCCTTGAACAGGACCGCCTCGGCGCGGGCCGGATGGATCGCGACGTTCACCCGCCGCAGCAATTCCTCGCGCAGGCGGTAGATGCCGGCCGAGCCGGACAGGTCGCTGGCGCGCAGTTCGCGCAGGTAGACCTGGAAGGCGTCCTCGATGCGCGGCATCAGGGGCTTCACCTCGCCCTCGACCTTGGCGTCCTTCAACTCGATCGCGACCTTGATCTTGGCAAAGCGCGTCTTGTCCTGGCCGGGCTCGCTGGCGAGGTTGATCATCATCTCGCGGACATCGAGGAACACGACCGGCTTCTTGACTTCGGCTACCGCATCGCCGTGTCCGTCGCCGCCAGCCTTCTTCTTCATGAAGAAGAACCCGCCGCCGCCCGCGAGCGCCAGCACCACCGCGCCGATGACGATGAGCTTCTTCTTGCCGGATTTCGGGGCTTCGCCCTCGGCGCCCTCCTCGCCCTCGGGCGCGGCCTTCTTCGGCTTCTTGGCCATGGCGGGACCTCGGGGATGGGACTGGATCGTCGGATTGGCGCCCCTGCTCGGAGGAGCCTGACATCGGTATCGGGCGAACAGAGTTAACGTGTCGTTAAGGCGGCAAAAGCTGCCGGGTCGGACTTGCCGCGCGGCGTTGCGCGTCCCCCGTCGCGGGTCACCTGGCCTCTGTCTAACCTATTCGAAGCGAACGAAAAATCGTCGTGCGGGCGATTGGCATGCACCATGCGGACACCCTGACGTCGTCGCGTGTCGGGGCTGAGGGTGTCATGCAGAACGCATTGTTCGTGGGGGTTTCGAGCCAGGTCGCGCTTCAGCGCGAACTGGACGTCATCGCCAACAACATGGCCAACGTCTCGACCAACGGCTTCAAGGCCCGCAACAGCCGCTTCCAGGAATACCTGATGCCGGTGGCGAGCGCCGATTCGTTCCAGAAGCCGGACCGGCGCGTTTCCTACGTCATCGACCAGGGCACCGCCCTCGACCTCGCGCAGGGGCCGATCGAGCAGACCGGCAACCCGCTCCACGTCGCCGTGCGGGGCGACGCGTTCCTGGTGGTGCGCACGCCGAACGGCGACCGCTACACCCGCAACGGCGCCTTCGAGACCAACGCGCAGGGCACCCTCGTGACCAGCGACGGCTACCCCGTGCAGGGCGACGGCGGCCCGATCCAGATCGGCCCGCAGGAGACCGGGATCGCCATCGGCCCGGACGGGACCGTCTCCACCAAGCTGGGCATCCGGGGCCGCGTTCGCCTCGTCACCTTCGCCAACCCGCAGGCCCTCACCAACGAGGGGGCCAACCTCTACGGCTCCACCGCCCAGCCGCAGGCCGCAGGCCTCGCGGGCCGGGTGGAGGCGGGCGCCCTCGAGCGCTCCAACGTCAGGCCCGTGGTCGAGATGACCCGGCTGATGGACGTGAACCGCACCTACACCATGGTCTCGGGCGTGATCTCGCGCCTCGACGACCTGCGCGGGACGGCAATCCGCCGCCTCGCCGACGTCGCGTAAGGAACACCGCAGATGCGCGCCCTCTACGCCGCCGCCACCGGCATGGCGGCCCAGGAACTCAACGTCCAGGTCATCTCGAACAACATCGCGAACCTGCGCACCACCGGCTACAAGCGCCAGCAAGCCCATTTCCAAGACCTGCTCTACCAGAACCTGCGCCGGGCCGGCTCCTCGACCTCGGACCAGAACACCCAGCTCCCCGCCGGCCTCGCCATCGGCTCGGGCGTGAAGACCACCTCGACCGCGCGGGTGATGTCCCAGGGCACTCTGACGAGCACCGAGAAGGACTACGACGTCGCGATCCGCGGCGAGGGCCTGTTCCGCGTCACCCTGCCGGACGGCCGCACCGCCTACACCCGCGACGGCTCGTTCGACCTCTCGGCACAGGGCCAGCTCGTCACCCGCGACGGCTACCTCGTCGATCCGGGTGTCACGGTGCCGAACAACGCCACCTCGGTGACGATCAGCGCGCAGGGCGCCGTGCAGGCGACCGTGCCGGGCCAGACGGCGCCGCAGGCGCTCGGGCAGTTCCAGCTCTCGCGCTTCGTCAACAAGGTCGGCCTCGAATCGATCGGCGACAACCTCTTCATCGAGACCGCGGCCTCCGGGCCGGCGATCAACGGCCTGCCCGGCGCCGAAGGCTTCGGCAACCTCCAGCAGAGCTATCTCGAAGAGGCCAACGTCAACGCCGTCACCGAGATCTCCTCCCTGATCGCCGCGCAGCGCGCCTACGAGATGAACTCGAAGGTGGTGACGGCCGCCGACCAGATGCTCTCCACCACCTCCCAGATGTTCCGCAGCTGACCGGGCTCCCAACCATGCACGCCCTCCGGCAGATCACCCCCTATCGCCCCACGCGGGTCGCCACCCTCAGCGCCGGCGTCGTCGGCCGCGCCCTGCTCGCCGTCCTCGCGCTCTGTCTGCTCGTCGGCCAGGTGCTGGCGCAGGACGACCGGGGGAGCGCCCCCTTACGCCTGCGGGGCGACGTCACCGCGCGTGGCGACGTCCTCACCCTCGGCGACCTCGTGGAGGGCGCCTCCGCGGAGGCTGCCCACCAGCCGCTGTTCCGTGCGCCGGCCCTGGGTGCGACCGGCACGATCCAGGCCCGGCGCATCGCCGACGCGGTCGCGGGCCTCGGCCTCGGCGCGGTCGAGACGGGCGGGCGGGTCCAGGTCTCGGTGCTGCGCTCGGCGCGCCGGGTCACGGCGCCCGAGATCGAGGCCGCCCTCAAGCGCGCCCTCGAAGCGGGCCACGCTCTCGATGCCCGCAACCTCGCCGTACGCCTCGACGGCGAGGCGCCGGTGCTGCTGGCCCCCGTCGACCTCGACGGGCCGGCCTCTGCCCTGGACGTGGCCTACGATCCGCGCTCGCGCCGCATCGCCGCCCTCATCACCCTGGGCGAGCGCCAGGCCTCCCTGCGCGTCACCGGCCAGGTCGTGGAGATCCGCGAAGTCGCCGTCCTCGGCCGCGCCCTCAACCGGGGCGAGGCCGTCACCGCCGCCGACATCACGCTGGAACGGCGCCCGCGCGAGGCCACCCCGCCGGACGCACAGGGTGCGCAGGGCGGGCTCGCGGGTCAGGTGGCCCAGCGCGGCCTCAGCGCGGGCGCGATCCTGCGTGCTGGCGACCTCGCGCCGCCGGATCTCGTCGCGCGCGGCGAGGCGGTCACCATCGTGTTCGACGCGCCCGGCCTCAACCTCTCCCTACGGGCGCTCGCCAACGAGAGCGGCCGCCTCGGTGCCACCATCACGGTCACCAACCCGATCTCGAAGAAGATCCTGTCCGCCACCGTGATCGGCCCCGGCCGGGTCTCGGTCGGCCCCGCCCCGGCGATCCGGCAGGCCAGCGCCGCCCTCGACGCGCCCGCCCTTCAGCGCTGACCCTTCGCGGTCGGCCCGTCCATCCGGTTTTCCAAAGGTTCGGTCCCGATGCTCCCCCGCCCGATGACCCACCATGCGTCCCGCCCCCTGGCCGTCGCGCTGCTCTGCACGGCGCTCGGCGCCTGCAACACGGTCGACCGGCTCTCGCAGATCGGGGCGACCCCGGCCCTCTCGGCGATCGAGGATCCGACGGCGCAGGCCGGGTACAAGCCGGTGCGCCTGCCGATGCCGGAGGTTCAGCCCGTCTCCTACGCGCCGAATTCGCTCTGGCGGACCGGCTCGCGCGCCTTCTTCAAGGACCAGCGGGCAGCGCGCATCGGCGACCTCGTGACCGTCAAGGTGAACGTCACCGACAAGGCGAACCTGAACAACGAGACCAAGCGCTCGCGCTCGAACGCCGAGGGCTTCGGCCTGCCCAACGCTTTCGGCCTGGAGAAAAACGCCGGGGTCGCGGCGGCGGGCATCGCGGCCGACAAACTCCTGAATGCCACCTCGACCTCGTCGAGCGATGGCGCCGGTTCGGTTCAGCGCAACGAGACGGTCACCACCAGCGTCGCCGCCATCGTCACGCAGATCCTGCCGAACGGAAACCTCGTGGTGGAGGGCAAGCAGGAGATCCGCATCAACTTCGAGGTGCGCGAACTCATCGTGGCCGGCGTGGTGCGTCCCGAAGACATCGAGTCCGACAACACCATCGAGTCGACGAAAATCGCCCAGGCCCGCATCGCCTATGGCGGCCGCGGTCAGATCAGCGACGTCCAGCAGCCACGCTACGGCCAGCAGCTGGTGGATGTGATCCTGCCGTTCTGAGCAGCAGGCGAGGCGGGGGCGTCGCCCCCCACGCTGCCGGTCTCTAATCGTCGCGATACACCCGCTCGCGGCGCTCGTGGCGCTCCTGCGCTTCGAGCGACAGGGTGGCGATGGGTCGGGCGTCGAGGCGCTTCAGGGAGATCGGCTCGCCCGTCTCCTCGCAATAGCCGTAGGAGCCGTCCTCCAGCCGGGCCAGCGCGGCGTCGATCTTGCCGTTGAGCTTGCGCTGGCGGTCGCGCGCCCGCAATTCGATCGAGCGGTCGGTTTCCGACGAGGCACGATCCGCCAGGTCGGGATGATTTTCGTTCTCGGTCTGGAGTGCCACCAGCGTATCCTGGGCTTCGCGGAGAATGTCCGATTTCCAGCTCAGAAGTTTTCGGCGGAAATATTCACGCTGCCGATCATTCATGAACGGCTCGTTCTCACTCGGTACGTACCCGTCCTCAATCGTGATCTTCGCCATTCGCGCCTCTTGCAGCCGGTTCGCGGCGACCATTTCGCGTGGCTATAATGCAGGGGCCAGGCCACGACAACGCATCGTGAACGCCGCCCACCGCAATCCTCACGGATGATTCTGGCGCTGCGGCAAACACGCAACGGCTGTAAGCACTTGGGGGCGAAGGCCAACGCGCGACAGCGACGCCTCTTTGTCACGGCCACGCCGTCCTGCGTTAAATTGCAGGCGTCGCGTCCAGCCGATCCACAGGCGTCCAGGCCCGGACAGGAGCCGACCCACCGATATCGCGGAACCGCCACGAGGGGTTCACGTTGGGCTCGGCGCCGTCGAAACGCGCTGCCATCCGAGCATAGCGCAGGCCGATCCAAACTTTTCAGCCTCGCCTGACGTGAACACCGGCCGACTTGCACGATTGTAAGTCTGCCCCTGACCTTACGAAGGTCCGGGGCCGGGCCAGAGAATTCGTTTCCTCATCATCCATCATTTGGAGCAAGCGTCATGGCCACCAAGACGAAGACCCTGCACGACGCGTTCTACGAGACGTTGAAGGACGTCTATTATGCCGAGAAGCAGTCCGTCCGCGCTCTCAAGAAGTCCGCCAAGGCGGCCGAGCATGAGGACCTGCGTAGCGCTTTCGAGACCCATGCTGAGGAGAGCGCCGAGCAAGTCGAGCGTCTGAATCAGGTCTTCGAGATCATCGGCAAGCCGGCCCGGGCCAAGACCTGCGAGGCCATGCAGGGGATCACGTCCGAGATGGAGGAGGACCTGGAGGATTTCGCCGGCAGCCCCGCCGCCGATGCGGTGCTCACTGCCTGCGCCCAGGCCATCGAGCATTACGAGATCGCCCGCTACGGCACACTGAAGACCTGGGCCCGCCAGCTCGGCTACGAGGACGCCGCCAAACTGCTGGAGCAGACCCTGGAAGAAGAGAAGAAGACCGACGCGCTCCTCAGCCAGATAGCCGAACAGATCAACGCCGAGGGCAGCGAGGCGGTGGAGGAGACCGAGGCGGCCCCGCGCGCGAAGGCCAAATCCAAGGGGTGATCCGACCCTTTCCGAGACGGGGACGCTGACCGAGGCGGGGCCCCGGATATCAGGCGGCGCGGGCTGCCGAGAGCTTCGCGATCTCGACGGCCGCCCGCAACTCGATATCGGCGATCAGTCCGTCGAGGCGCGGGTCGCCGCTGACACCGGCGCGCTCGGCAAGACGCGATGCGATGGCCTGGAGATCCCGCGTCGAGACCCGGCCCATGATGAGCGAGGCCTTGAGCCGGTCGAGCCCGTCGAGAAGGTCGTTGCCACGCTTTGCCGAGCGGCGGCGGCGTTCTTCCGGCGTGTCCGTGTTCGTCTGGAGGGTGAGGATCGCGTCCAGCCCCGCCAGGGTGGCGGCCGGCGTCGCTGCGGCGCTGCTTGGGGCCGCAGCGGGATTCGACACCGCGAAGGCGGGTGCGCCCTCGGCGCGGCGGGGAGTTCCGGCGGAGGCGGTGCCCGTGGTGACGAAGCGGGTGTCGACGCGCATGGCTTGAGACCGATCGGGGCGATGGACCGCCCAACAGCCCCAGCATCCGGGCGGCGTGGTTAACGAATTGCAAACGGCCCGGCAGAAGCTGCCGGGTCGGCAGGAACGGCGTTTCGGACGGCCCGCCCACGGAGCATGGTCTTTTCGAAAACTAATTTTATAACAATAGCTTAGCGAACCCAGTCCGCGTGGCACGCTCCTGGCAGATGGAACGGGACCCGTCCGTCTCAAAGTGCGCCATGATCGATCGGTTTGCCTGTCCCGCCCCGCTCCGCCGTCTCGCCCTGTGCCTCCTGGTGCTGGCGATGGCGATCGGCCAGACGGTGCCTGCCCGGGCGCTGTCGCGAGTGAAGGACCTCGCCAGCGTCGAGGGAGTGCGCCAGAACCAACTCGTGGGTTACGGCATCGTCGTCGGCCTCAACGGCACCGGCGACACCCTCAACAACATTCCCTTCACCAAGCAATCCCTCCAGGCGATGCTCGAGCGCCTCGGCGTCAACACGCGGGGCGCGACCATGCGCACGCAGAACCTCGCGGCCGTGATGGTCACCGCGAGCCTGCCGCCCTTCGCCACGCAGGGGAACCGCATCGACATCACGGTCTCGTCGCTGGGTGACGCCAAGTCCCTCCAGGGCGGCACCCTGCTGGTGACGCCCCTGCTCGGCGCCGACGGCGAGGTCTACGCCCTGGCACAGGGCTCGGTCGCCATCGCGGGCTTCTCGGCCGAGGGCGACGCCGCCAAGATCACACGGGGCGTCCCAACCAACGGACGCGTGCCCAACGGGGCCATGATCGAGCGCGAGATGGCGTTCAAGATGAATGACATGCGCTCCCTGCGCCTGTCGCTCCGCAATCCCGATTTCACCACCTCGAAGCGCATCGCCGCCGCCATCAACGATTTCATGGGGGCCGACACCGCCGAGCCAACCGATCCGGCGACCGTCACCCTCCAGATCCCGGCGCGCTACTCGGGCAACATGATCCGCCTCGTCACCGAGGTCGAGCAGCTGAAGGTCGAGCCCGACCAGACCGCGCGGGTCATCGTCGACGAGCGCTCCGGCATCATCGTGATGGGCCGCGATGTCCGGGTTTCCACCGTGGCGATCGCGCAGGGCAACCTCACCGTGACCATCACCGAGCAGCCGCAGGTGAGCCAGCCCGCGCCCTTCTCGAACGGCACGACCACGGTGGTGCCGCGTACCGGCGTCAAGGTCGATACCGGCGACGGCAACAAGCTCGCCCTGGTGAAGGAGGGCGTGACCCTGCGCGAACTCGTCGACGGACTCAACGCCCTCGGCATCGGCCCCCGCGACCTCATCTCGATCCTGCAGGCCATCAAGGCGGCGGGCGCCCTTCAGGCCGACATCGAGGTGATGTGATGCCGGCCCCCTTCCGTCTCAGCCAAGCGAGGTGACACCCATGCTGTTCGCACCACTCGCCGCCAGCGCCGCCCTCGGGGTCGGCAAGGCCATCATCGGCGACATCGCCAAATCCGTGCAGGGCGCGGTCGGGTCCGCGGCCACCACCACGGGCAAGGCCGCCGCCGAGGCCAAGGCGCGCAAGGCCTCGACCGACTTCGAGTCGATGTTCCTCGAGCAGTCGCTGGATCGCCTCACGCAGTCCGACGGCACCGACGGTCCCCTGGGCGAGAACGGCACTGGCGGCGGCGTCTACCGCTCGATGCTCACCAAGGAATATGCCGCGCAGATCGTGAAGAGCGGCGGCGTCGGCATCGCCGACGGCGTCTTCCGCGAGATGATGAAGATGCAGGAGGGAACCGGTGCAGCGAGCAACTGAGGGCCAGCTTCCCCGCGTCACCGACCGGGCCGGCGCCGCCGCCCTGGTCGCCGCCGTGATGGTGAGCCTGGACGCCCTCGAGGCGCTGCTCGCCCGCGAGAGCGGCCATGTCCGCGTAGGACGCCTGCGCGAGGGCCTGGCCGAGACCGAGCGCAAGACCGGGCTGGCCTCCGACTATCTCCAGGGCCTGGAGGCGATCAAGGCCAACGCCATCGCGCTCGCACGCTTCGCACCCGAGGGCATCGCCGCCCTGAAGGCCGCCCATGCGCGCTTCACGCAGGCCGTCGAGACGAACCAGGCGGTGCTGGCCACCGCCCGGACCGTGTCGGAGGGTCTGGTGAAAACCCTGGCCGACGAAATGAACCGCGCGCGGACGCCGACGGTCTACGGCCGGCCCTCGCAAGGTCCCTCCCCCTACGGCCGCAGCGGCGTCGCCCGCAGCCAGCCCCTGGTCCTGTCTCGCAACCTCTGAGCGGCGCCGCGTCCCGCGCGGATTCCGCAACGGCGGCGGCTGAGGCTTCGTCCGCTCAGGGTCGGCCGTGTCCCATGCGCACGAAAGCGCGCACGGGGCCGAGATCCGATTCGTTGCGGGTGTCGATGGAGAGCTGGCCCGCCGTGACCGGGCCGGAATGCTGCGTGCCGAGATCGACCCCGGCCACCGCGCGGCCGCTGACCCGCACACAGGTCGCAGAACCCGGAGCCCGCACGAAGCCGGGTCCCAGCCGCGGACAGGGCAGCATCGCTTCCCGCTGCGGCTGCGGCACCGGTCGCTCCGCGGCGCGGGCGGGCCCGGCACCGCTGAGCACGGCGCAGATCAAGCCGGCACGGATCGCGACGTTCATGGTGCGGGCTCCCCGGGGATGCTGTCGCTCCAGGATTAGGCCATCTCGGGCGGCGCGCAAAGCCACCCGGATACGGGCTTCGAGCAAGTCTCACTGGGTCTGACACATAGGTCAGCCTCCCTGAGGTCCGGCGGACGACCGCCGCCGCGCCGTCGCGCGGGCGGACCTCGATGAGTCAGGCTCATCAAGGTCCCGTATTAGCCGAGATAGTTCACCAGGGTCAGCTTCGACAGCATGGAGGTGACCTGGTAGCTCGCCTGGAGTTGCGTCTGCAGTTGCAGAAGTTGCGCGGTGACAGACTCCGCCGAGATCGTATCGACTCCGTCGAGGGAGCCTTCCAGCGCGGCGCGGCTCGTCCGGTTCGACGCCTTGGTATTGGCGAGCGTGCTCGACGCGAGGCCGAGATCGGCGGCGATGCCGGGCACGCCGTCCTTGGCCGTGTCGGACACGAGCAGGTCGCGCGCGCGCTCGGAGAGCGCGTTGAAGTGCTGGGCCTGCGGTGTTCCGGCCGCGCCGCCGGTGCTGGACTCCGCCGCGACCATCGCGAGCCCCGACAGGACGGCGCGGATCGGCGCCTCGTTGGCCTGCACGCCGATGTTGAGCACCCGGGTGGCGCTGACCTGCGCCGTTGCGGTGGCGCGGGGATCGGCGGCCGTGTCGTCGCCGGTGTACCAGATCACCGTCTTGTCGCTGGCCTGCCCGGCATAGCCGTTGCCCTCGACCCGGCGCGGGGCGAGCCCGGCCGAGGCCGAGCCAGCAAAGAAGTCCTGCGTGGCGCGGGAGGCCGAACTCGCGCTCAGGGTGGTCGTGGCCGCGCCCTTCAGGGCATTGTTGACGGCGTTCGACAGGTTCGCGGCGATATCGCCGGTGAGGGCGAAATCGGTGGTCGAGGTCGCGTCCGCGCTCGCGCGTGCGGTCAGAGTCAGGCTCTGGGTCGTGCCGTCGCGCAGGGCCACGTTGATCGTCACGGTGTCGCCGGCCTTCGGCGTACCGGTGATGCCGAGGGTGAGCGAGGCCGGAGTGCCGGCGCCGAAGTTCGCCTGAAGGTCGAGGGCGGCCGGCCCCTGGATGCTGGCGACGGGGACCGCCTTGAAACGGTCGTTCAGGTAGGTCTGCGCCTCGGCGGCGGTCGCGAAGACCGGCATCGTGTCGGCATCCCCCGTCGCCGAGGAGGCTCGGGCGGTCAGGTCGACGAAGCTCTGGCTACCGTCAGGCTGGTTGACGGCGACCCGGATGCGGTCGCCCTCGGCAGGTGCGGCCGCCATCGTGAAGGTCACGTCAGGGCTGGTGGCTTTGGTCGTCGTGCCGGCGGTGATCCCGGCGGTGTTGGAGCTGGTGGCCGAGAGCAGCCGGAACCCGAAATTCGCCCGGGCCTCGGTGCCGGCCACGCCGGTGCCCTCCTCGCTGAGGGTCACCACCGTGCCGGCCGCGCTCGCGCCGATGCGCCCGTTGGCGTTCGGGCCGAGATCGGCCGACTTCTGCTCGGCGATCAGGGTCTTCAGCCCGTCGCGGCCCGCCGCGGGCTCTCCGTTCAGGATCGCGTCCGTGGTGGCCACCGGCGGGGAATCGGTGGCGCGGCCGCCGAAGATATACTGTCCGCCGAGGTCGACGTTCAGGGCATCGATTGCGGCATTCAGGCTGTCTCGCGCGAGCTTGGGCGTGTCGACGGCGGTGGACGCATTGCTGGCGGTGAGGGAGCGCTGCAGCGTGGCACCCAGGGTGTTGACCTGCGTCACGCTGGTGTTGGCGAGGGCCACCCGGGTGGTCGCCCCCGTGATGGCGGCGTCGTAGCCGTCCAGGGCGGAGAGGGCCGCGTGCGCGCTGAGGCTGGTGGTCCGTCCGACGCCGAGGCCGCCATAGGTCGTGGCTGTCTTGCCGCTCGCGAGCTGGTTCGTCAGCGTATCCAGGCGACCTTTCAACCCGACCAGATTGGCGGTGTTGCGGTCGCCCACATAGGTGCTGGCGTTGAAGGGCGCGATGCTCATCGGGACCTCGCGAGGTGTGGGCGCATGGCGGGCGGCACCTAGATCCGCAGCAGGGTGTCGAGGAGGTCGCGGGCGGCGGTGAGCACCCGCGCGTTGGCGCTGTAGGCGGTCTGGAGCTGCACGAGCTTCGACATCTCCTCGTCGATGCTCACGCCGGAGGTGGAGGCGACGCGCGACTGGGCGGTCGCCAGAGCGATGCCTTGGCCCTCGTCGAGACTCTTGGCAGTGGCGGCACCGGCGCCCTGCGCGTCGATGATGCGCTGGGCGAAGGTCTGAACGCTGGAGCTGTAGGGTGCGTTCACGCCCCCGATCCCGCTCGCCGCCCCGAAGGTCCGGTTGTCCCCGGTCAGCGCCGTGTAGAGGAATTGCGGCCGGGTCGGGTCGGAGGCGAGCGACTTCCCCGAAGTGTCGACGAGGTTGGCGGTGTTTCCGACCAGCGCGGGGTTCAGTGCGATGCGCTGCGCAAAGCCCGTCAGCTGCGAGCCGGTGTCGAACGATCCGGTGTAGAGGGTTCCCTTGGCGGTGATGTCGACGAAGAGCGGCAGCTGTCCCTGCCCCGTCTGGAAATCCGTCGTGTTCAGCGGCTGGGTCACGCTCGCTGCGACGCCCAGCAGGGTCGGCGCCCCGGTGGTGGGATCGGTGGTGATGCGCAGGCCGCCGGTTCCGGCGCCGGGCTGGGTGGTGACGCTGAAGGTCGTGCCGAGGGCGGCCTGGATCGCGTCGCGCAGGCCCGTCGCCGTGCCCGACACCTTGAAGGGCACGACCATCGCGGTCGGATCGTTGAGGTCGGCGGCGGCGACGGTGGGTGCGGTGCTGCCGCCATAGGGCATCAGCACGAGGTTGCGTTGGACGCCCGCGGCATCGCGCAGGCTCACCGTGATGGCGTTGCCCGCTTTCAGGCCGTCGAGGTCGATGTCGAACCCGCTACCGGCGCCGGCGGTGACGGCGGTTCCCGTCGCCTGCCGGTCGGACATCGAGCGCGCGAGGCCGGCCGCCAGCTCGTCGAGCTGGCGCTGTGCCTGGGGCAGGACCGTGTCGCGCAGTTCGATTCCCGCCGCGAGGGATCCGGACCGGATCGCATTGGCGGCGATGAGGTCGATGCGTGCCCCTCCGGGCGTGGTCGCCGTGATGGTGCCGACGCCGCGCGTCGCTGGATTCTGCGTGTAGGCCGCGTCGGGGGAGAGAGTGCCGCGCCCATCGAAGCTCAGGGTCGCGGCCGAACCGCGATCGACCAGCGTCATCCCCGAATTGGTGATGACCGAGACCGTGCCGTCGCGCTGGTCGACGGTCTGCACGTCGAGATAGGCCGACAGGCCCGTGATCGCCCCGTCGCGCTGGTCGAGAAGGGCGTTTCGCGCCCCCTCGTCGTTGGTGGCGGCGATCTGCGTATTCAGGGTGGCGATCGACGCCAGGTACGCGCTGGCCTTGACGGTGTCGCTGCCGAGTTGACTCTCGGTGGCGGTCCGCAGGTTCTGGACGCCTTCCGCGATGCCGCCGATGCTGTCGGCGAGGTTGGCGGCCTTGGTGAGCACGGCCGAGCGCGCGGGGACCAAGGTCGGGTCGCTCGCGAGCGTCTGCAGCGAGAGCGCGAAATCGTTCATCACCCCGTCGAGGGCGGTGGCCGTGCCCGGCGTGCCGTAGAGCTGATCGAGCTGCGTCCGCACCGCCGCGAGCGAGCCGGTATAGGCCGCCCCCGAGGTCTCCATGCGCAACTGCTTCAGGGACGCCGCGTCGAGGGCGCGCCCGATCGTGCCGATCGAGACGCTCGAATTGCCGACGCCCTGCGCCACCGAGGTGACGGTGCGCTTGGTGTAGCCGGCTGTGCCGACATTCGCGATGTTCTGCGAGACGACGCCGATCGCGGCCTGGGTGACCTTCAGCCCGGCGGAGGCGGTATTGACGGTGTTGAAGCTCACGAACCCCTCCCCCCGATTCTACGTGACGATCGCGCTTCTCGAACTCAGCGGATGATGTTGATCAAGGCGGACATCATGTCCTGCGAGGTGGAGATGACCTTCGTGTTGGCCGAATAGGCCTGCTGAGTGACGATCATCTTGGAGAACTCGCTGGCGATGTCGGTGTTCGACTGCTCGACGTTGCTGCCGATGATCGTCGTTCCGTTCAGACCGACGAGGGGCGTTCCGGAACCGAGAGTCTGCTCGTAGGTGCCGTTCGAGTTGGCCTTGAGGCCGTCGGAATTGTTGAACTGGACCACCTTGATGTTCGCGAGTGCGATCGTGTTCCCGTTGCTGTACTTGCCCATAACCTTGCCGTCTGCGGTGACGCTGAGGTTGTTGAGCGTTCCCGACGTATAACCGTCCTGGGTTAGGGTGTTCGTCGTGACCGTGCCGCCCGAGGAGGTGTAGCCGGTCAGTCCGCCGCTGCCGTAGTTGAGTTGGATGTTGCCGAGATTGACGCCGTCGACCGTCAAGGCCGGGATGGCGACGGTCGAGGTGGCCGGCGCGGTAAGCTGGCCGCTGTTGTTGAACTGGAACGCCGTACCGGCATTCGTCCATGCGGTCGCGGTGCTCGTGACCGTGCTCTGGTTGGCGTAGAACAGGTTCCAGACGTCGTTAGTCCCGGCCGTCGCATCCGCGTTCTGGACCTTGGCCCAGCGGGTCTGGATCGCCACGGGGCCACCGCTCGCGGTATAGGCGGTTAGCGAAGGTCCATCGACGCTTCCGTTGATGAAGCTCGCCGCATCCGCCGCCGAGACCGTGGCGCTCCCGGTGCCGGACAGGATGGCCGGATTCGCGCCGGAGGCCAGGGTACCGAGGAGTTCGGAGCCCGGAATGCTGGCATTCGCGTTCTTGGTGGCGGGCGTCTTGGGCAGGTTGGCCGAGTACGTGATGGTGCCGGTGGGGTGCGCCGGCAGGATGGAGTTCGTCACCTTGACCGGGCCCTCGCCGGTGGCCTGCCCGGTGACGGGGTCGAGGCTGTTGCCCTTGAGGTAGGACCCGGCGCCGTTGACGAGGTAGCCGTCCTTGTCCAGGGCGAAGTCGCCGCGTCGCGTGTAGGAATCGTTCGTCGAGAAGCTGGACTGGCCGTTCGCGTCCCCGGACTTGGTCTGGACCACGAAGAAGCCCTCGCCGTTCAGCGCCATGTTCGTGCCGATCTCGGTGGCGTTCAGGCCGCCCTGCACCGTGGTCGTCTGCCGCGAGTTGGCGGCTACCGAGCCGGCGACCTGCCGCGTCGGTGTCTGCTGCTCGGCGACGAGATCGACGAAGTTCGTATCCACCCGCTTGAAGCCGACGGTCTGCGAATTCGCGATGTTGCCGGAGATGTTCTCCAGCGAGAACGACTGGGCCTTGAGGCCCGAAACGGCCGTCTGCAGCGCGGTGAAGACATCCATGGCCGAGGCCCTTCTTTGACGAGACGACACCCGATGCGTAGCGCGCACCGGCTTTGAGACCGGATGCCGCAATCGTCATGCCAAGACTAAGCCACTGAAAAACCTAGGGATACGCTCGCAATTGCTCGGCAAGAACCGCAGGGTCCGCGCCGATGCGGCAGCTTTTGCCGGGTACATCCGATGCCAAGTCGGATGTTTACGCCGCGTTATCGTCGATCTGCCTATCGTCGGGGAACCGCAGTTGTGGATCGCCACCATGAGAGCCAAACGGACGACCCTCGTCCACCTGATCTACTTCTCGCGCCTGAATCTCTCGGCCGACGCGACCTCGCGCACCCAGCAGATCGGCGAGATCACGCGTCAGGCCCAGAAAAAGAACGAGTTCGCGGTGATCACCAGCTTCCTGATCATCGAGCAGAACTTCGCCGCGCAGATCATCGAGGGCGAGCGCACCTCGGTGAGCGACACCTTCGCGCGGATCAGCAACGATTCGCGCCACCGCGACGTGCAGATCGTCGAGTGGCGCGAAATCGTGAAGCGTGAATTCGTGAATTCCTTCACGACCGGCATCCGCACCCCGGTGAATGATGGCATCTTCCAGAAGGCCAGCCTGCTTCCGATGTTCCAGCGTGGCACGCCCAAGGCGGGGGCCATCCATGCGCTCGCCGTCACCCTCCAGGCCGAATCGATGACGAAGCAGGGCATCGACCACTTGTTCGTCTGATTAGAGCCAGACCGGCGCGACCCCGTCGCCCCGCACCCGGATTCGTGAAAGCCCATGAGCGATACGCCCGCGATCCTCATCGTCGACGACCAGGAGAAGCTCCTGAAGCTGGTCATCCTGCTGATGAACCGGCTCGGCTTCCCGGACGTGGAGGGGGTGACCGACGCCGTCACCGCCCTCGAGCGCATGCGCGAGCGCCGCTACGCGCTGGTGATCTCGGACCTCGACATGGAGCCGATGGACGGCCTCGCCTTCCTGCGCGAGATCCGCGCCGACGACGCGTTGATGAACACGCCGTTCCTGCTCACCGAAGCGTCCTTCGATTTCGAGGACATCAACCTCGCGCACCAGGCCGGTGCGGACGCCTTCATCCTGAAGCCGTTCGACATGTCTGTGCTGAAGGCCAAGCTGAAGCAGGTGATCAACCGCAAGCCGCGCCGCCGAGAGGCACCGCTCGCCGCCGAGTCGGCCCTGTCGATCGATTTCCCGATGCTGGGAAAATTCTGACGTCCGGCGGGTCCGAGATCAGGCGGGGATGATCCGCCGATACAGGTGCCAGGTCGCGTGGCCGAGGATCGGCATCACCACGGCGAGACCGACGAAGAGCGGCAGCGAACCGAGGATCAGCAGGCCGGCCACCACGAAGCCCCAGGCCGTGAGGGTGCGCGGGTTGCGCCGGAAGGCGGCGAGCGATGTCTCGACGGCGGTGAGCATGTCGACCTCGCGGTCGACCAGCATCGGCACCGAGACCACGCTGATGGCGAGCACCACGAGCGAGAAGGCGAAGCCCACGAGGTTGCCGATGGCGATGAGGGCCCAGCCGCGCGGCGTCGTAAGCACCTCACGCACAAAGTCGAGGACGGAGACCGGAGCGGCGTCGCCGTAGAGCGCCCAGAAGATGCCCTGGGCCGCGAGCAGCCAGGACGCCAGGATCACCGCCAGCACCAGCCCGAAGCCCGCCAGAGCCCCCGCCGCCGGCCGCCGAAGGCTCGCGAAGGCATAGGCCCAGTCGGTCGACAGACCCTGCTCCCGCCGCCGGCTCAGCTCGTACAGGCCGATCGCCGCGAAAGGCCCGATCAGGGCAAAGCCCGCCGCGAGGGGGAACACCAGCGGCAGCACCTCGGTCCCGAACGCGAAGGTCGCCAGCACGACGCCCACGATGGGGTAAATCAGCCCGATGAAGAGCGCGTGTGTCGGCATCGCCAGGAAGTCGTCGACGCCCTGTCGGAGCGCCTCCGACAGATCGCGGCCGTCGATGGCGTTCACCACCGGGCGGGCCATGCTGTGGCCGAAATCGTGGACCGGAAGGGTCGTCATTGCTCAAGCCCTCACGCAAGGAGAAAGCTCACGACGTCGACGCCCAAGCCTTGTACGCATGCCCGTGCGTGAAGGCGCCGAGAGCGAATGCACCCGACGCTAAACCCATTTTCAGCGTCTGTCTTCGGCTTTCACGCCGACCCGCGATGATTTCCCGAACCTTGAGTATAAGCCCGTGAAAGCTTGACGCTATGCGGCGCGCTTCTGGTAATCCTTGATGTCGCTGAAGCGCACCTCCGGCGCCCGCTCCTCCTCGTAGCGGAGCGAAAAGGCCGTGGTGGCCATGAAGACCGGCGCACCATCGAGGTCGCTCGCCATGGCCGAACCGTGGCTGCCGATGAACTTGTCGAGCTCGGGCTCCTTCTCGGCGGTGATCCAGCGGCAGATCGAGAAACGGGTCGGCTCGTAGTCGATCGGCAGGCCGTACTCAGCCTGGAGGCGCTCCTTCAGCACGTCGAGCTGGAGGGCGCCGACGACGCCGACGATGGCCTGGGAGCCGTCATGCGGGCGGAAGACCTGCACGACGCCCTCCTCGCCCATCTGCTGCAGCGCCTCCTTCAGCTTCTTGGCCTTCATCGCGTCGGTGAGCTTAATCCGGCGCAGGATCTCGGGCGCAAAGCTCGGCACGCCGCGGAACACGATCTCCTCGCCCTCCGTCAGGGTGTCGCCGATTCGTAGCGTGCCGTGGTTGGGAATGCCCACCACGTCACCCGCGAAGGCCTCGTCCGCGATGGCGCGGTCCTGGGCGAAGAAGAACTGCGGCGCCGAGAGCGACATCGGCTTGCCGGTGCGCACGAGCTTGGCCTTCATCCCCCGGTTCAGCCGCCCCGAGCAGACCCGCATGAAGGCGATGCGGTCCCGGTGGTTCGGGTCCATGTTCGCCTGGATCTTGAACACGAAGCCCGTCATCTTCGCCTCGGTCGGCTCCACGAGGCGCTTGTCGGCGTCCTGACCGCGCGGCGGGGGCGCGAAGCGGGCGAGCCCGTCGATGAGGTCGCGCACGCCGAAATTGCGCAGCGCCGAGCCGAAGAAGACCGGCGTGAGGTGGCCCTCGCGAAAAGCCTCGAGGTCGAAGCGCTTCAGGCCGGTCTCGGCGAGCTCCGCCTCCTCGCGCCAGGTCGCCGCCTCGCCGTCCTCGGTGAGCAGCGCGTCGAACAGCGGGTCCTCGACGCCCGTCACCGCCACGGTTCCGGCGTCGTCCGCCGCGTCGAGGCGGCGCACCCGGCCGTTGCCGAGGTCGTAGGTGCCGGCGAAGCTGCGGCCGCGCCCGATCGGCCAGGTCACCGGCGCCACGTCGAGGGCGAGCACCTTCTCGATCTCGTCGAGGAGCTCGAAGGGGTCGCGCGCCTCGCGGTCGAGCTTGTTGATGAAGGTGACGATCGGGATGTCGCGCAGGCGGCAGACCTCGAACAGCTTGCGGGTGCGCGCCTCGATGCCCTTGGCCGCATCGATCACCATTACGGCCGAATCGACCGCCGTCAGGGTGCGGTAGGTGTCCTCGGAAAAGTCCTCGTGGCCCGGCGTGTCGAGGAGGTTGAAGACGCAGTCGCCGTACTCGAACGTCATCACCGAGGTGACGACCGAGATGCCGCGTTCCTTCTCAATGCCCATCCAGTCCGAGCGGGTCGAGACCCTGTTGCGCTTGGCCTTGACCTCGCCGGCGAGCTGGATCGCGCCCCCGAACAGCAGCAGCTTCTCGGTGAGCGTGGTCTTGCCGGCATCCGGGTGCGAGATGATCGCGAAAGTGCGGCGACGGGCGACGGGGTCGGCCTTCGCGTCGCTGGGCTTGGCGTCGGCGGGCTTCGAGTCGTTCTGCATCAGCATGGCGGGCAAGGCGTTCCATGTCCGCGCGCGGCGGACGGCGTTCGCGAAGGGGCGGCCGCGAAGGTACGGCGAAGTGCCGTTCTGTAGGCGCTTCGGGCGCGATGCGCAAAACTCAACCGCGCCCGAGATACGGCATGTTGGTGGCGACCACGGTCATGAACTGCACATTGGCCGACAGCGGGAGCCCCGCCATGTAGACCACCGCGTCGGCCACGTGCCGCGCATCCATCACGGGCTCGGCCCGGACGCTGCCATCCGCCTGGCGCGCGCCAGTGGCGATACCGGCCGTCATTTCCGTCTCGGCGTTCCCGATGTCGATCTGCCCGCAGGCGATGTCGTAGGGGCGCCCGTCCAGGGAGGTCGCCTTGGTCAGGCCCGTGATGGCGTGCTTGGTGGCCGCGTAGGGTGCCGAGTGCGGACGCGGTGCCTGCGCCGCGATGGAGCCGTTGTTGATGATGCGGCCGCCGCGCGGATCCTGGTCCTTCATCATCCGGAACGCCGCCTGAGTGCACAGGAACGCGCCGGTGAGGTTCACATCCACCGAGCGGCGCCAGTCCGCGAGGCTGACCGCGTCGATCGCCGCGCCGGGGGTGAAGACGCCCGCATTGTTGAACAGGACGTCGAGGCGCCCGAAGCGCTCCGCCACATGGGCGAACAGGCGCGTCACCGATTCGGCATCCGCCACGTCGGTGACCACCGCCTCGGCGGCCACCCCCGCATCCCGCGCCAGAATCGCCACGCGTTCAAGGGGCTCGGCGCGGCGCGCCGCCAACACGAGGTCGTAGCCGGCCCGCGCTAGCCCAAGCGCTACGACGCGCCCGATTCCCGAACTCGCCCCGGTCACGACTGCAATCCGTCCGAGCATGCCGCTTCCCTTCGTTCCACACACCGGATCATAAAGCCCGCCCCTCCCCCGTTGCCAGGGCCGAAGACTGCGTCTAGACAACGCCACGCCAGCGCTTTGGGGCGTCGCCAAGTGGTAAGGCAGCGGTTTTTGGTACCGCCATTCCCAGGTTCGAATCCTGGCGCCCCAGCCAGTTTTTTCTCGGACGATCAATTGCCGTCCGCAGCGGATCTTGCCGTCATGGCGGAACAGGCTGTGCTGTGCGGACGCACGAAAGTCGGCACAGTCGGACCGTCGAGCGAATCGGTTCCGTGCCTTCCAAGCGACCGTCCTCACCCTCGCCCAGATTTTCCGTCCGGTCCGCCGCAGCACCGGCCATCCTGTCATGGCTCTCTGCCCGTACGACCCCAGGCCTACGGCCAAGAACCCGGCATCCGGTGACGGCCCGCCGATCCGGGGCCGTGCCCTTCAGGTCCTCCGCAAGGCCGCATGGCTGATGGGGCAGGACATGAAGAAGCCCGGCGCGCCATCACGGCGGCCGGGCGATTGGCGTGGTCCGCGATACGGGAGCCCGCACCGCGAAGCGACGATCTATGTCGAGCGACAGCGACCGGTCTTGGTCTTCTCCTTGTCGCCATCATCGTAATTGACGCCGAGAGACTCGCCGGCCAACGAAGCGATCACACCCGGGAACCACTTCCCGCCGCCTTGGAAGTTGCACTCGACGCGCGTTCCGATTGCCCAGGCATATGGCCTCACGTTGGATAGGCTCATCGCCTCCCGGTCGCCGTCATCGTAAGCGACAACGATCCTATCAGAGGAAACACTCTGGATGACACCAGGGTACCAGTACGCCCCGCCTTTATACCGTCCCAGGACCCAATCACCCGCAGTCTGCGCAACAGCACTGCTGTTTCCAATGAAAAACAGGCTGCATAACGCAGGAAAAATCCTCAAGAGCAGCGGTGATCGCAAGTTTTTCATTTTCTGAAATCCAGTGTTCTGTCTCTGTGCGAAGCTCCCGACTAAGTTCGACGCACGATAACGAGAGTCAAGGCTTGTAAACGCGGTGTGCGTGACAAAAGAAACCCGCCGCGGCCGGAGCCGGGCGGGTAAGGGTCGAGTCTCGCTTGGGATGTGTCAGAACGGGCCGGTGGCGGGATGGTTCCCAGCCTGTGGCTCGCCGAGCGATCGCCGGAGCGTCAGGGCCGGCGCATGCCGGTGGGGATCTCCCGCACCGGTCCCGTGGCGCGCCTCGGTTGCGCAAAACGAGGAACGCCGCCCCGGCGGGAGCCGGGAATGGTCGAAGGCCCTCGATCTCCGACGGTGTTCGGCTGCAGACTAGACGATCTGGGGCTGGCTCAAGAAATTCCAGAGCGCGTCGGCGGCTGGATTGCGGCACTCCAGGGATCGGAAGAGCCTGATCTCGATGGGCACATCGAACTGTTCGGGTCCCGCGCGGACGAGGCGACCACAGGACCGGTCGTCGGCCGCGACCGTCTGCGGTAGCCAGGCGACGCCGTGCCCCTCCCGCGCCATGGTGGTCAACGTCGCGGCGAGATGCGAGGTGAAGCGGGTCGCGCGGTGGATGGGCGGCTCGGCCTGACAGCTCTCAAGGATCCGGCCCAGCCCGGAGGCCGAACTGTACGCCAGATAGGGAATCGGGTCCGAGCACGATCCCGGCAGCGACCACGATCCCTGGTCCTGGCCCGGCGCGGCGGGTGTGCAGAGCGGAACGAGCACGTCGTCGCCGACGCGCACGCTCTCGAACCGGTCGGGCTCGAAGCGCGTCGGCGCGTCCGGATGATGGTGGCAGAGCAGGAAGTGCACCTCGCCCGACAGCATGATCTGCTCGCAGGCTTCCATGCTATCGGAGATGAGGTTGAGGGTGCCCAGCGTCTGGGTGCGCATCACCCCACGGACCCAACTCGGAAAGAACGTGAACGAGAGGGCGTGGGTCGCTGCGATCGACAACGTCGCCGTGTCCTGGGCGCCGGCGGCCCGCGTCTCGCGCCGGGCGCGCTCCAGGCCCCGCAGCAACGCATGGGCGGCTGGCTCGAAGTGGGAGCCCGCCGGAGTGAGGGCCGCCCCCTGAGCACCGCGCACGAAAAGCTGCGTCCCGATCCAGTCCTCCAGGGCGCGGATGCGGCGACCGAAGGCGGGTTGCGACACGTGCCGAGCCTGGGCGGCGCGCGAAAACGTCTTCTGCTCGGCAAGCGCGAGGAAATCTTTCAGCCAGTCCAGTTCCATCTCTGTGCCGTTCACGCATAGCGCATACCGAACATGGCATTGGCCGAGCGCGGCTGTCCACACGTATGGGAGGCATCACACCCCGCAAGAGGGATCGAAGATCTGACCGCCGCGAAGCGGTAAGAGGAGGAAACACGACATGAAGTCATGGCTCGGCCGGCTCTATGTTCAAGTCTTCATCGCGATCATCTTGGGTGGATTCATCGGGTACTTCTTGCCGGACGTCGCGGTGACCCTGCAGCCCCTGGCGGACGGCTTCATCAAGCTCATCAAGATGCTGCTCGCGCCGGTCATCTTCGGCACCATCGTGGTCGGCATCGCCAAGATGGGCAACCTGAAGGAGGTCGGGCGCATCGGGGTCCGCGCGCTCGTCTATTTCGAGGTGGTCTCGACCCTCGCGCTCGTCATCGGCCTCGTCGTGGTCAACGTGATGCAGCCGGGCGTCAGCATGAACATCGATGCGACGCACATCGACGGCAGCGCCATCGCGGCCTACGCCAAGCGGGCGGAGGCGCAGCCCGGCCTCGTCGGCTTCCTCATGGACATCATCCCCACCACGATGGTGGATGCCTTCGCCAAGGGCGCCATGCTGCAGATCATCCTGATCTCGCTGCTCTTCGGCCTCGCCCTTGTGCAGGCGGGCGAGCGGGCCAAGCCGGTGGTCGCCGTCGTCGACAGCCTGCTCGACGCGCTGTTCCGCATCGTCGCCATGGTGATGCGGCTGGCCCCCATCGGCGCCGGGGCGGGCGTCGCCTTCACCATCGGCAAGTACGGCTTCGGGACCGTCTGGTCGCTCGCCTACCTGATGCTCGGTGTCTACGCCACATCGATCCTGTTCATCGTGCTCGTGCTCGGCTCCGTCTGTGCCTGGACGGGATTCCCGCTCCTCAAGGTCCTCGGCTACTTCAAGGACGAGATCCTGATCACCTTCGGGACCTGCTCCACCGAGGCCGTGATGCCGCGCATGATGGCCAAGCTGGAGCGGCTCGGCTGCGAGAAGTCGGTCGTCGGCCTCGTGCTGCCCACCGGCTACACCTTCAACGCGGACGGCACCTGCATCTATCTGACCATGGCGGCGATCTTCGTGGCGCAGGCCACCAACACGCCGCTCGGCCTCGGCGACCAGCTCGTGGTCCTCGGAGTGCTGCTCCTGACCTCGAAGGGCTCGGCCGGCGTCGCCGGCGCCGGCTTCGTCACCCTCGCCGCCACCCTGTCGAGCATCCACACCGTCCCGGTCGCAGGCCTCGTCCTGCTGCTCGGCGTCGATCGCTTCATGAACGAGGCGCGGGCGGTGACGAACCTGATCGGCAACGCGGTCGCCACGATCGCGGTCGCCAAATGGGAGGGCGCCTTCGACCGCGACAAGGCCGAGGCGGCCTACCGCAACCGCGCGACCACCGCCGCCGAGGACGTCGTTCCCGAGACGAAGGCGGGTCACCGCCTGCCGGCGTCCACGGCCACCGCCTCGTAGGGCCACGGCCCGTCCGACCCCACGCCGTTCCAATCCCCGCTACGCTCCAAGGAGAGACCCATGCGTATCGTCGACGTCTGCGAAGTCACCAAGCCGATCGCGTCACCCATCCGCAACGCCTACATCGACTTCTCGAAGATGACCGCCAGCCTCGTGGCCGTGGTCACCGACGTCGAGCGCGACGGCCGCCGGGTGGTGGGCTACGGCTTCAACTCCAACGGCCGCTACGGCCAGGGCGGCCTCATCCGCGAGCGCTTCAGGAACCGCCTGCTCGAGGCCGACCCGACGAGCGTGCTGAACGCGGCCGGCGACAACCTCGATCCGCACAAGCTCTGGGCGGCGATGATGACCAACGAGAAGCCCGGCGGCCACGGCGAGCGCTCGGTGGCGGTGGGCACCCTCGACATGGCGATCTGGGACGCCACAGCCAAGATCGCCGGCAAGCCGCTGTTCCGGATGCTGGCCGAGCAGAAGGGCATCGCGGCCGACCCGCGCGTCTTCGTCTACGCGGCCGGCGGCTACTATTATCCGGGCAAGGACGACACCCAGCTGCGCGCCGAGATGCGCAGCTACCTCGACCGGGGCTACACGGTCGTGAAGATGAAGATCGGCGGCGTCCCGATCGCGGAGGATCAGCGCCGCATCGAAGCCGTTCTGGCGGAGATCGGCGCCCAGGCGCAGCTCGCCGTCGACGTGAACGGGCGCTTCGACCTCGAGACCGCCATCGCCTACGCCAAGATGCTGCGCCAGTATCCGCTGTTCTGGTACGAGGAGATCGGCGACCCCCTGGACTACGCCCTGCAGGCGGCGATGTCGGAGTTCTATCCCGGCCCGATGGCCACCGGTGAGAACCTGTTCTCGCACCAGGATGCCCGCAACCTCCTGCGCTACGGCGGCATGCGGCCGGACCGGGACTACCTGCAGTTCGATTGCGCCCTGTCCTACGGCCTCGTCGAGTACCTGCGCACCCTCGACGTGCTGGAGCAGTTCGGCTGGTCGCCCAAGCGCTGCATCCCGCATGGCGGTCACCAGATGTCGCTCAACATCGCGGCGGGCCTCGGGCTCGGCGGAAACGAGAGCTACCCGGACCTGTTCCAGCCCTATGGCGGCTTCCCCGACGGGGTGCGGGTCGAGAACGGGCACATCGTCATGCCCGAGCTTCCGGGCATCGGCTTCGAGGGCAAGTCCGACCTGATCAGGGTCATGCGCGAACTCGCGGCGTAAACCCGGGTCGTCGGCTGCACGGGGTCGATGGCACCCCGCGCAGCCTCGTCTTGCCCGGACGGCCTCACGCCACGGTGGCGATCGACGTTCGGGCGTTGGGGAACGAGCGAGCCGGGCTCGCCATTCTGACCAAGTGCTTCGTCAGCGCCATCGTCGCGGTCAGGCGCAGGCCTCGTTCTCGCTGCGCGCAGCGACCTCGCGCAGCGGCGAACCTCCGGCCGGCCTGAGTTCGGGCGACAGAATGATCTCGGCGCGCAGACCGCGTCCGTCCCGGCCACAGGCGAGCGTCACCCGGGCGCGGAGCTGATCGGCGTAGGCACGCACGATGGCGAGGCCGAGACCGCTGCCGTCCGTGTCGCGATTCGCGTCGAGGCGGTGGAAGCGTTCGAAGACCCGTTCGCGCTCCGCCTTTGGAATGCCGGGGCCGTTATCCTCCACCGCGATCCGGACCGCGCCGCCATCCTCGTCCGCCGCCGACGCGACACTGACGGCGACCTGTCCGCCGGGCCCGGTATAGCGCACGGCGTTGTCGATCAGGTTGCGCAGGATCTCCTCGAGCAGCAGCGGTTCCAGCCGGATGGACGGGTGGCTCAAGGCCTCGAAGGACAGGTCGATGTCCCGGCGCAGCGCCAGGCCGGCGAAGTCGGCGGTGGCGTCGCGGGCGAGGCGCGCGAGGTCGATCGTCACCGGTTCCGGGCGCCGGGCCGCGCCTTCCTCCACCGCCGCGAGCGTGAGAAGTTGCGCGATGAGGTGATCGAGGCGGTCGACGGCCGCCGCGATGTCGGCCCGCGAGGTGTTCCAGGCCGCGCTCCCGGGGGGCTGGCGGTCGAGAAGGCTGAGGTGGGTCTTCAGGATCGCCACGGGCGTGCGCAGCTGGTGCGAGGCATCGGTCGTGAATTCGCGCATGACCGTCAGGGCGTGATTAAGCTGGCGCAGGAGTTCGTTGAGGGCGCCCACCAGGGGCAGCGCCTCCCCCGGCACGCCCGCGACGGTGAAGGGCGGCACCGCGCCGCGCCCGTCGAAGCGGCGCTGCTCCACCTCGCGGCGAAGGCGGTCGAGGGGCGTCAGCCCCATCTGCACCGCGAACCAGACGAGCAGGACGCCGATGGCGGCCAGAACCAAGCCCAGGACCGTCAGGGCGGTGAGCATCCGCCGCACCAGCAGGTCGCGGCCGTGCGTTGTCTCGGCCACTTGCACCAGGGCCGTGTGGTTCGTGACGTAGATGGGCTTCAGCATCGCGCCGATGCGCACGCGCTGACCGAGGAAGACGCCGTCGCGGTAGGCCAGCGTCTCGACGGGCGGCAGCGTCGCGGGCAGACCGAGATCCTTGTAGCCCGTCACGAACTCCCCGTCGGCCGAGACGCTGTAGAAGATGCTGTCGCGCTCGGAATTCGAGAGCATGCGGAAGGCCGCTGCCGGCATGTCGACGGTGACGTGCCCGTCCTGAACGGAGAGCCGCTCGGCGATCGACAGGATCGAGCCGGCCAGCACCCGGTCGTAGGCCCGGGTGACGAAGGCGTCCACGAACCAGGTGCCGCCCGCCGCGAGCGCCAGGGCCAGGGCCGCCATCGGGATCAACAGGTAGGCGGCGACCCGCAGGCGCAGGGAGCGGATGCTCACCGTGTGTCCCCGGGCGGACCAGGCTCCATCAGGTAGCCGAGCCCCCGCATCGTGACGATGCGCGGCCCCGTCTCGCCGAGGTGCCGGCGCAGACGCGCCACGTAGACCTCGACGGCGTTGGGGGTGATCTCCTCGTCGAATCCGAACACCTCCGCGGTCAGGCGCTCCTTCGAGACGACGCGGCCGACCCGGGTGATGAGGGATTCGAGGATCGCCATCTCGCGCTTGCGCAGGGGCAGCACCCGCCCGGCGAGCGTCGCGACCTGGCCCGAGCGGTCGAAGACGAGGTCGGCGCAGGTCAGGATCGGATCGGGTTGGCCGCTGCCGCGCCGGACCAGGGCGCGAACCCGCGCCTCGAGCTCGGCCGGATCGAACGGCTTGGCGAGATAGTCGTCCGCGCCGAGATCGAGGCCGGTGACCCGGTCGGCCACCGCCGCCCGCGCCGTCAGGATCATGACCGGAACCGTCATGCCGGCCCGGCGGATCTCGCGCAGCACGTCGAAGCCGGAGCGGTCGGGCAAGCCGAGATCGAGCACGACGAGGGCGTAGGATTCTTGGCGCAGCCAGGGCAGGACCTCGGCGCCGCGCGCGGCGCGGTCGACGGCGAAGCCGCTCAGGCGCAGGGCGGAGACGATCCCGCGGGCCAGCGCGGCGTCATCCTCCACGATGAGGATCCGCATGGTGACCCCTTCTCCCCGGCGGCCGAAGGTGTGGCGATGAAGTATCTTTCCTGACGTGGCGGGATGCCGTGTCAGGATGATGCAAGGTCGGGTGGTTACCTTACCCTTCGACAGGTGCGCAACGAGACGCACCATCGCCAGGGAGCTCATCATGAACAAGCGGCTCGTATTGTCGCTCGCATTGTCGATCCTCGCCCTCACCGGCGAGGCCCAGGCTCAGACCCCCGTACCGCCCGGGTATCCGGCCGCCTATGCGGAGCTCATCGAGGCCGCCAACAAGGAAGGCGCCCTGTCGATCTACTCGACAGCCGATGCCGCCGAAGTCTCCGAACTCCTGACCCAGTTCCGGGCGCTCTATCCCAAGCTCAAGGTCGAATACGCCGACCAGAACTCCACCGAACTCTACAGCCGTTACGTTGCGGAAGCCGCCGCGGGCGCCACCGCCGACCTGATCTGGTCCTCGGCGATGGACCTGCAGATCAAGCTCGTCAACGACGGCTACGCGATGACCTATGCCTCGCCGGAGAAGAGCGCGCTGCCCGATTGGGCGAAGTGGAAGGATCAGGCCTACGGCACCACCGCCGAGCCCATCGTCTTCGCCTACAACAAGCGCCTGGTGCCCGAGGCCGACGTGCCGCGCAGCCACGCGGACTTCGCCAAGCTCCTGGCGGCGCAGCCCGATGCCCTGAAGGGCAAGGTCACCTCCTACGATCCGGAGCGGTCCGGCGTCGGCTTCCTCTACGTGACGCAGGACGTGCAGATCAGTCCCTCGACGACCTGGGACACGGTCAAGGCGATGGGGAAGGCCAGCGCCAAGTTCTACACCTCCACCGGCGCCATGATCGAGCGCGTGGTCTCGGGTGAGCACACGCTGGCCTACAACATGATCGGTTCCTACGTCCTGCAGCGTAACCGCAAGGACCCGAACCTCAGCTTCGTCCTGCCCAAAGACTACACCCAGGTGATGTCGCGCATCGCCTTCGTCTCGGCCAAGGCCAAGAACCCGGCGAGCGCCAAGCTGTTCCTCGACTTCATCCTGTCGAAGGCCGGCCAGGTCGAGCTCGCCCGCCACGCCATGACCTCGGTCCGCGACGACCTCCAGGAGACCCACGGCATCAAGAGCTTGCCCGGCGCCACGGAAGTCACCCTCAAGCCGATTCGCGTCGGGCCCGAGCTCCTGACCTACCTCGACCAGATCACCCGCCTGCGCTTTCTGAAGCAGTGGCAGCGCGCGCTGGCGGCGAACTAGAGCCATGCCCCGCGCCTTCCGCATCGCGGTCGTCCTGATCACCGCGCTCCTGATCCTCGGCCCCGTGGGGCTGGTGGTCTACCAGAGCTTCCTCAGCGGGCCGTTCTTCCAGCCCAACAGCACGCTGACGACCCAGGCCTACGAGTTCGTCCTCTTCGAGGAGGAGGATTTTCGCGATGCCTTCCTGAATTCGGCGATCATCGCCGTCGGCATGACCGCGATCGCGGTGCCGCTCGGCTGCATGATGGCCTTCCTGCTGGTGCGCACCGACCTGCCGGGCAAGCGCTTCATCGAGCCCCTCGTGCTGGTGCCGATGTTCGTGTCCTCGGTGGTGCTCGCCTTCGGCTTCGTGGTTGCGCTCGGCCCCGTCGGGATCGTCAGCCTGTGGGTGAAGGGCCTCACGGGGAGCATCCCCTGGTACCTCTACTCGAAGACCTCGCTGATCCTCATCGCGGGCCTCACCCACGTACCGCACGTGTTCCTCTACGCATCCTCGGCCCTGCGCTCGCTCGGCTCCGACGTGGAGGAGGCGGCCCGCTCCGCCGGGGCCGGCCCCTTGCGGGTGGCCCTGACGGTCAGCCTGCCGATGATCATGCCGAGCATCCTCTATGCCACGGTGCTGGTGTTCTTCCTCGGCTTCGAGCTGTTCGGCCTGCCTCTGGTGCTGGGCGACCCCGAGCGCATCCTGGTGCTGGCGACCTACCTCTACAAGCTCACGAACAAGCTCGGCACGCCGTCCTACGACCTGATGGCGGTGGTGGTCGTCTCGATCATCTTCGTGACGCTGCCCCTGGTCTACACCCAGCGCAAGCTGCTGGCCGCCGCCAGCCGGTACGTGGCGGTGAAGGGCAAGGCGAGCGCCCAGCGTCCCCTCGCCATCGGCGCCTGGCGCTGGCCGGCCCTCGGCCTGATCGTGGCCTGGCTCGGCGTCACCGTCGTGATCCCCGTGACGGCCCTCGTGCTCCGCTCCTTCCTCGCCTCCTGGGGTGAAGGCGTGGGCATCTGGGAGAACCTGACGACCGCACATTTCCGCGAGCTGATGGAATACCCCAACCTCGTCCGGGGCATCGTCAACACCCTGCTCATCGCCACGGTCGGCGGCGCGCTCTCGGTGAGCTTCTACGCCCTGGTCAACCTCGCGCTGCACCGCTGGCGCTCGCGCTGGACGGCGGTTCTCGACTACCTCGTGCTGGTGCCGCGCGCCATGCCGGGGCTGATCGCCGGCCTCGCGATGTTCTGGCTCTTCCTGTTCACGCCGATCCTGCAGCCCTTCCGCCAGACCCTGTTCAGCCTGTGGCTCGCCTACACGCTGGTCTGGCTCGCCTACGGCATGCGCCTCGTCAGTGCGTCCCTGCTGCAGATCGGCCCCGAACTGGAGGAGGCCGGGCGGGTCTCGGGCGCACGCCCCGCCCAGGTCAGCCGCGACATCACGCTGCCGCTGATCAAGGCGGGCCTGATCGGCTCCTGGGTCCTCATCTTCGTGACCTTCGTGCGCGAGTACTCCACCGGCGTCTACCTGCTCAGCCCCGGCACCGAGGTGATCGGCTCGCTCCTGGTCTCCCTCTGGGGCACCGGTGCCGTCGACCTTGTCACCGCTCTTTCCACCGTCAATCTCGCCCTCATCCTCGTCGGCCTCGGCCTGATGTTCGCACTCGGGAACAAGCGTCATGCCTAAGCTCGTCATCGAAGACCTCCATCTCCGCTACGGCTCCGTCGAGGTTCTGAAGGGCATCGACGCCCGCTTCGAGGAAGGCTCCGTCGTCTGCCTCCTCGGGCGTTCGGGTAGCGGCAAGACCACGCTGCTGCGCTCCATCGCGGGCCTGGAGGAGCCGTCCCACGGGTCGATCCGCATCGACGGCCGCCCGGTCTTCGACGCGCGCACCAAGGTCAACCTGCCGCCGGAGCGACGGGACCTCGGCTTCGTGTTCCAGTCGTACGCGCTCTGGCCCCACCGCACGGTGTCCGAGAACGTCGCCTACGGCCTGCGCCTGCGGGGCGAGTCGAAGACCGGCATCGGCACCAAGGTGCAGGCGGCGCTGGAGGGCGTCGGCCTCGGGGCGCTGGGCGAGCGCTATCCCTCCCAGCTCTCCGGGGGCCAGCAGCAGCGCGTCGCCATCGCCCGCGCCCTCGTCTACGAGCCGCCGGTGATCCTCCTCGACGAACCGCTCTCGAACCTCGATGCCAAGCTTCGGGAAGAGGCCCGGATCTGGATCCGGGCCCTCATCAAGCGCCTCGGCATCACCGCCGTCTTCGTCACCCACGACCAGAGCGAAGCGCTGGCCATCGCGGACCAGATCGTGCTCCTCGACGGAGGCCGCCTGATCCAGTCCGGCACCCCGGAGGAGCTCTATGAACGCCCCGCCACCCTGTTCGCCTCCGAGTTCATGGGCACCAACAACACGCTGAACGTCGGCGTGGTCGAACGCCAGGGCGGACGCGCCCGCGTGACCCTGGGCCAGCACCCGCTCTGGGGCACCGACCGGACCGAAGGCGGAGCTGCCAGGGAGGATGCCAAGGGGGTGATCCGGATCGAGGCCGTGCGCCTCGTCGACGGTGCGGGCGAGAACCGGATCCCAGTGGAGTACGAGACCTCCATCTATCTCGGCAACCAGTTCGAGCACCTGTTCCGCTGCGGCGACCAGAGCCTGCGTCTGCTCTCGCACCAGCGGGTCGGGCCCGGAACGCATTGGGTGGAATGCCCGCCCGACCGGCTCTGGGTGTTCTGAGCGATCGGCTGCCGTACGGGCCCCGTACGGCGCCACCATTCTCGGACGACCGGCCGCGCACCAAGCTTGGGATTAATCACGCCGCCGATTCGTGCCGGCGCGAATGCGATTTAGCTTGAGTTAATCTATATGTACTTGCCACCGGAATGTTGTAAATTTGCATTTATCTGCAAATATTCCCGCATATAACTAGACTATGCTTGATTCGTTCGATTAGAAATCCGGTGCGACTAGCACAGTCCGATCGCATATCAATTTATAAGCCTCAAAAGTCTATCAACCCGGCAAACATCATGCACGGATCTTCGGATCGGCGGCACCGGTCATGGCATGCTGGACATAGCGACAGATCTCGTGGGAGATACGCGTGCACCACCTGAACAAAGTCCTCATGTCATCGGTTGCGGCTCTTGCCGCAACATCCGCGGCTAGCGCCGCAGATCTTCCCGCTAAGGTCGCTGCACCGATCGAATTCGTTCGCGTCTGCAACGCCTACGGCAACGGATTCTTCTACATTCCCGGCACCGATACCTGCATCCGGCTCTCCGGGCGCGCGCGCTTCGAGGTCGGATACCAAACCTCCTACAGCCGGGGCTCGAGCGGAACCTCGACGCCCGGCGATCTCACCGGCTACCGTGGCCTCGCCCGCATCAACGTGGATGCGCGCACGCAGACCAGCTACGGGACCCTGCGGGCCTTCCTGAGGCTCGAAGCGGCCAGCCGTACCGGCATCCCGACGATCCGGTCGGGCACCACGGAGCGCATCGGCAACGCCTTCGGCGCCACCGGGCAGGACCAAGCCGGTCGCGTGCAACAATTCTTCAACACCGACAAGGCGTTCATCCAGTTCGCGGGCTTCACGGCGGGGCGCGCCACCTCGTTCTACGATTTCTATGCCCACGACTTCGAGATCATCGCCTCCTCGATGAGTTCGGACGTGACCTCGACAAACCTCGCCGCCTATACGACCAAACTCGGCAGCTCGGGCTTCTCGGCCACGGTTTCGATGGAGGATCCGAGCTTCCGCCGCACACCGCTCTTCACGGCGGCGAACGCGCCCGGCACGACGCTGGCCGCCAGCCCGCTCTTCATCGGCTTCTCCGCCACCGGCACGCCGACGGGCGTCGGCTTCGTCGACATCGTGCAGCGCAACCGCATGCCCGACTTCGTCGGCGTCCTGCGCTACGACGCGACCTGGGGCTCGGCCCAACTCTCAGCGGCCGTGCACGAGCTGAACTACGCCAATCCCATTGCGGGCGCTTTCGCGGGCACCAACCTCGGCAGCGCGGTGACGGCGGCCAACAGCGTCACGGGTCCCGGCCTCGCCACCGCCTACGGTTGGGCGGTCCAGGGCGGCGTGAAGGTCAACCTGCCGTTCATCGCGCCCGGTGACACCCTCTACCTCCAAGCCTCCTACGGCGAGGGCGCCGGGATGTATACGGGCTTCTCGGCCTATACAGGCTCCTACATCGGCAATACATCCTCGATCCAGGGTTCGGCGTTCAACCAGTACTTCAACGACGCGGTGCTCAACCCTTTTACAAATCGGCTCGAACTCTCGACGACTTTCACCGCGGTCGCCTCGTTCCTGCATTACTGGACGCCGGAGCTGCGCTCAGCCGTCTTCGGCTCCTACGGCGAGTTGAACTTCGCCAGCGGCGCCCGCGCCCGCCAGGGCGCCTATTACGGCATCACCGGCGCCGGTCCGGGAACGCCCGGTACACGCTTCTTCGACGTGAGCCAGGTCCTGCGCGACAACTACCGCTTCGTCGTGGGCGGAAGCCTGATCTGGTCGCCGGTCCGCGACCTCGATATCGGGTTCGAGGGCATCTACACGCAGTACGGCGTCACGTCGGGCCGCGTGCTCGACCTGAGCAAGTTCCCGGCGCAGAATGCGGCCTTCGTGAACAACCTCGCCAACACCATCCGGACGAAGACCAGCGAAGACACTGTCCAGGTCCGGGCTCGCGTCCAGCGCGACTTCTGAACACGGCACCGGACGATCCTCCCGACGGCTCAGGGGTGGTCCAATACCGATCCGGGCAGGGTCGCGGGTGGGTCGGCGGTGGGCTTGCCCGCCGCCTTCCCCGGGGCGATCGATCCTATGGATAAGCCAGAGTGCACCGCGCATCGGCGCGTCGGACACCGCGCGACGACCCGGATCCTTGCCGTTGAAGCGCGCGAAGATACGCCAGTCGGCGATCGCCTCAGCCCCCAAGCACCAAACCCGATACGGATTGCCGGCCCGACGCTGATGTCGCGTTACGGCGCGACCACGCTTGTGGTGGGTTCGGCCGTGGCACGCCCACGGGATCGACGACAAGGTCGATCGAATCTCGGACCCGGCCGGGCCGAAACCGTTCGGCGATCGTGCTGGTGTGCGCCGCACGCGTGCGGCG
>NZ_BPQL01000057.1 GCF_022179225.1 Methylobacterium goesingense | reverse complement strand
CTTCCCCCAGCAAGGCTTCGCACCGCATGCGTATCGTCACCGCCCGGGTGAACCACGAGACCAACACCTTCTCGCCCCTGGCGACGCCGCTCGCGGCCTTCAATCCGCTCTGGGGCGCGGAAGCGCTGGCGGCCGGGCGCGGCAGCACCACGGCGCTCGGCACGTTCATCCGCTTCGCGGAAGGCCGGGGCGCCAGCCTCGTGGTGCCGGTCTCCGCGCATGCCAACCCGAGCGGCCCGGTGGCGGATGCAGCCTTCGAGGCCCTGAGCGCGGCGATCCTCGACGCGATCCGGCCCGGCTGCGACGCCATCCTGCTCGACCTGCACGGGGCGATGGTGACGGAGAGCCACGACGACGGCGAGGGCGAACTCCTCGCCCGCATCCGCGCTCTTGCGCCCGGCGTGCCGCTCGGCGTCGCCCTCGACCTGCACGGCAACATCACCGCCCGCATGGTGGCGAACTGCGACGCGCTGGCGGGCTTCAAGACCTACCCGCACGTGGACATGGCCGAGACGGGCAGCCTCGTCGCCGGCATCGTCGGGCGCATGCTCGACGAAGGGCTGGTTCCGTGCCGGGCCTTCGTCCACCCGCCGATGCTCGCCCACACCCTGTGCATGGACACCCGGGTGCCCGGCCCGATGCGGGAGGCTGTCGCGGCCGCCCGAGCGGCGGAAGGCCGGTCCGGCGTGCTCGCCGCCACGATCTTCGGTGGCTTCTCTTTAGCCGACCTGTCGGAGGCCGGCGTCTCGGTGACCGTCACGGCCGAGACCCAGGAGGCCGCCGACCGGGCCGCGCAGGACCTCGCGGCGCGCTTATGGGCCGCCCGATGGGACTTCGTCTACGACGAGGCGCCCCTGGCGGCGTCCATCGCGGCGGCCCGTGCCGCCCTGGCCGGCCCCGGAGCGGGCCCGGTGCTCCTCCTCGACCACGGCGACAACTGCATGTCGGGGGGCACCTGCGACGTGATGGACGTGCTCGCCGCCGCCCTGGACGCCGGGATGGACGGCATCCTCGCCGGCCCGATCTGCGACCCACAAGCGGTCGCGGCCCTGTATGCGGCGGGGGCGAGCGCCCGGGTCGCGCTCGACCTCGGCAACCGCGTGCCCCTGCCGGGATTTCCCGCGCAAGACCCTCTCCGGGTGTCCGGAACGGTGGCGGCGCTGAGCGACGGGCAATACGTCATCACCGGCCCGACCTATACGGGCCAACGCTGCAGCATGGGCCGGGCGGCGGTGCTCGACACGGGCGCGGCCCGCATCCTCGTCAGCGAGCAGCCGCACGAGCCCTGGGACCTCAGCGTCTTCACGAGCCTCGGACTCGACCCGGCCGCGGTCCGGGTGCTGATCCTGAAGTCGCGGATGTATTGCCGGCCGGTCTTCGAGCCCATCGCCCGGGCGGTGGTGGAATGCGCGAGCCGGGGCGTCACGAGTTCGGATTACGGCCTGTTCCCGTTCGAGAAGCTGGCGCGCCCGGTCTTCCCCCTCGATGCCGGGGTCGCCTGGACGCCGGGCTGAGGATCGGGGCGGCGCGCTAAGCAGGTTCGCCTTGGCAAGCCAACGCTTCACCCTGCTTGGCTCTGTGCGATGTCGCAGGTTTTAGCCATAAAGCCGGCGGCCACTTTTGCGAAACCTGCTTAGCGATCCGCCCCCGGATCGGCCGGGATCCGCCTCGGGTCCCGGTAGAGATCCTCCAGGGCCTCGCGCACGGCCCGGGTCCAGCGGCCGGTCCCGTCGTCGTCGGGGTGGCCGGCCGCGTAGGCCGCGAGCCAGGCGTCGATCTCCTCGTCGTCGAGGTGGATCGTCCGGACCCGCGCGCGGAAGCGCAGCAGGTCTGAGCGCGCGCGCAACTCGTGCTCGTCCTCGCGCAGGTCGTCCCGCACCTCCCGCACGGAAACCAACGGGGTGGCCGACGACAGGGTCGCGCGGTCGAAGGCCAGGACGGCGCCCTGGCGCTCGTCGTCCCCCGGCGCCGTGGCGCCTGCGCGGGGCTCCCAGGACTTCTGCCGCGACTTCTGCCGGGACTTCTGCCAGGATTCCTGCATCGCCTGCGCGGTTAGTGCGGCCACCGCCCGGTTCCGGAAGAAGCGCAGGCTCGGCCGGTCCCGGTCGCCGGTCGGCTCCACGGCGAGGCGGTCGAGCACCCAGGCCTCCGCGAGCGCGGGCACGATGATGGGGTGGTAGAGCTGCATGGTGTTCCGATGAACGGGGCCTCCGCCCTCATCGCACGGACGCCGCATCCGGGTCGACCGGGCGGGGAGGGGGCGCGGCGGCCGGGGCCGGGTCAAGCTGTCGGGACGCGACCGCGACGGGGCCGGCGAGACCGGCGACTGCGTCGCGCGCGGGGCGCTGCCGCTCCTCAAGGATCATCTCGGCCGGGAGCGGTTAATTGGGGCCAGTCGCTGCCCGATCCGGCCGAGCGCCGCATCGTCCTCTCGGACGCCCCCCCGGGCCTTGTTCCGCCTGCCGAAGGTGCCGACGTGAGGGCGGCGTCTGCGCCGCCCGGCCCCGCCTCAGGGCGCGGGCGGCGCGACCACCGCGTCGTGCTGGCCGCTGGCCGCGAGCGCCCCGGCCACGAAGCCCGAAGCCTTCGCCGCCTCGATGAAATCGCGCAGATACGCGGCCGTGCCCGCGCGCGCCTTCGGGCTGGCGACGGCCTGCTCGATCGCCATGAAGCGCCCTGGCAGGATGCGCAGGCCCGGATGGTCGCGGACATAGGCTTCGAGGGGCTGGCGCACGGAGGCCAGCACGTCCGGCTTCTCGTCGAGGAACAACGTCAGGGCCGCCGCCGAGGTCGGCGCGAAGACCCGCTCGGCCGCCTTGAGGTGGCGCCCGAGATAGAGGTCGTAGGCCGTGTTGCGCCCGACCGCGATGCGGATGCCGGGCCGGTCGACCTCCGCGTTGGCGGTCAGGGCCGAGTCCGCGCGGACCAGGTAGGCGCCCTCGATGATGACGTAGGCCGGGCTGAACGCGATGGTCTGGGCCCGCTCCGGATCGATCGCCAGGAAGGCGACGTCCCAAGTGCGCGCGCCGCCGAGCGCCGACACCACCGCCCCGGCCGTGTCGAAGGTCTCGAAGGCCACCGGCACGCCGAGGCGGCGGCCGAGTTCGCGGGCGAGGTCCGCCGAGACGCCGGCCGGCTCGCCGTCGGCGCCCTTCTGGGCGAGCACGGGATTCCCGTAGTTGATCGCGGCCCGCAGCGTCCCCGTGGGGGCGATTTCGGCGCGAAGCGCGGGGGTCGGATCTAGGGCCACGGCGATCTCTCCGGGAAGCGGCAGGAGCAGGGCGAGCGCCAGCAGGGCGGCCCTTGCCCGGTGCGGTGCGCGTGCCGGCCCGCGAAGGCAAGCCCGCAGGACCCCCGCGCCCGCTTCCACCTGATTGTTCTGCATGTCCGGACGGCCCCCATCACCGCAATCGGGAGAAACAGGTCATGACCCCCGTCCACGCCCCGACCGAGGAGGCCGCCACCGAGGCCGCTGTCATGCGCAAGGTCGGGCTGCGGCTCGTGCCGTTCCTGATCCTCTGCTACTTCATCGCCTATATCGACCGGGTCAATGCCGGCTTCGCCGCTCTGACCATGAACAAGGACGTGGGCCTGAGCCAGGCCATGTTCGGCATCGGTGGCGGCCTGTTCTTCGTCGCCTACGTGCTGTTCGAGGTGCCGAGCAACCTCGCCATGGAACGCTTCGGCGCGCGGATCTGGATCGCCCGGATCATGGTCACCTGGGGCCTCGTCGGCATCGGCATGGCCTTCGTGACCGGCCCCTACACGTTCTATCTCGGCCGCTTCCTGCTCGGGGCAGCCGAGGCCGGTTTCTTCCCCGGCGTGATCCTCTACCTGACCTACTGGTTCCCGAAGGCCTATCGGGCCCGGATCGTGGCCACCTTCATGGTGGCGATCCCGCTCTCGAGCTTCCTCGGCTCACCGCTCTCGGCGGCCCTCCTGCAGATGGACGGGGTCGCGGGTTTGCGCGGCTGGCAGTGGCTGTTCATCATGGAGGCGATTCCCGCCGTGCTCCTCGGGCTCGCGGCCCTCATCCTCCTGCCGAGCCGCCCGAGCGAGGCCGCTTGGCTGAGCCCAACGGAGCAGGCCTGGCTCACGGCCCGGATCGCGGCCGATCGCGGGGCCGCGAGCCCTGTCGCCGATCACCTGCCCCTATGGAAGGTGCTCTCGAACACGTATGTCTGGGCGCTGGCGCTGATCTACTCGGGCAGTTCGGCCACGAGTAACGCCCTCTCCCTCTGGATGCCGCAGATCCTGAAGTCCTTCGGTCTCTCGAACCTCGAGACGGGCTTCCTGAACATGATCCCGTTCGGCATCGCCTCAGTCTTCATGATCGTCTGGGGCCTGCGCGCGGACCGCTCGGGCGAGCGGGTCTGGAGCACGGCCCTGCCGCTGGCCCTGACCTCGACCTGCCTGCTCGCCACGACCCTGACGAGTTCGCTGGCCGTGACCCTCCTCCTCCTCACCCTCGTGCTCGTCGGCAACTACGCCATCAAGGGGCCGTTCTGGGCGCTCGCCACCGAGTGGCTCTCGGCGGGAACGGCGGGGGCCGGAATCGCTGGCATCAACACCCTGTCCCATCTCGGCACTGGCGGCGCGACCTGGCTCCTCGGCGTGATCAAGGATCAGACCGGCAGTTTCCCGCTGGCCCTCCTGCCCCTCGTCGCCCTGACGGCGGCCGGCAGCGCGATGGTGCTTGCCCTGGGCCGGGCCGCCCGCCGGCGCACGGGCGGAGCGGTCCCGGTGGTGGCGGACTGAAACGCCGATCGGCATCCGTTCTCGGCCGGCGACGCGTGAACGCGATCCGATCCGATTGGGTGCAGCGCAGCGCAAACGATGACGCAGTGCGGCACGGAACGAAGACGGGGTTAACAATCACCGCCCCGCGTCTGGGTTCCCGGGACATGCCAGCCATGATCCCATCGGGTTGTCTCGCGGCGGTCCGTGCTGTAGCGATGAGGTATTCAAATAAAACTTGATGCGGCTCGAAAAATATCATGAGCATTGACGATAAAGTTCACGTTCGTTATGCTGCAATGCAGCATAACGCAATGCCGATGAACCGTCGGCAGATCATCGGCGGCGCCCTGGCGGGTCTGGCGGCCTCGACGCTGCCGGGCACCTCCGTGCTGGCCGCCCCCGAGGCGCGCAAGGTCGACGTTCTGCTGATCGGCGGCGGCATCATGAGCGCCACGCTCGGCGTCTGGCTGCGTGAGCTCGAGCCCGACTGGTCGCTCGAGATGATCGAGCGCCTCGACGGCGTCGCCCTAGAGAGCTCGAACGGCTGGAACAACGCCGGCACCGGCCACTCGGCGCTCGCCGAGCTGAACTACACGCCCGAGGATTCGAAGGGCACCGTCCGCATCGAGCAGGCCGTCAAGATCAACGAGGCCTTCCAGATCACCCGGCAGTTCCTGGCCTGGCAGGTTCAGAAGGGCGTCCTCAAGAACCCGCGCTCCTTCATCAACTCGACCCCGCACATGAGCTTCGTCTGGGGCGACGACAACATCACCTTCCTGCAGAAGCGCTACGAGGCCCTGAAGGCGAGCCCTCTCTTCGCCGGGATGGAATACTCCACCGATCCGGAGACCCTGAAGAAGTGGGTCCCGCTGATGATGGAGGGACGCGATCCGAAGCAGAAGATCGCCGCCACCTGGACGCCGGTCGGCACCGACGTGGAATGGGGCGAGATCACCCGGCAATACGTCGCCGCCCTGAAGGCCCAGCCGAAGTTCGACCTCAGGCTCTCCACCGAGGTCGAGGGCATCGAGCGCAACACCGACGGCACCTGGCGCATCAGCTCCAAGAACCTCAAGGACGGCAGCCGGCAGGCCGTCGACGCGAAGTTCGTGTTCATCGGCGCGGGCGGCGGCGCCCTGCACCTGCTCCAGGCCTCCGGCATTCCGGAGGGCGCGGATTACGGCGGCTTCCCGGTGGGCGGCTCGTTCCTCGTCAACGAGAATCCCGACGTGGCCACCCGCCACCTCGCCAAGGCCTACGGCAAGGCCTCGGTCGGCTCGCCCCCGATGTCGGTGCCCCACCTCGATACCCGCGTCCTCGGCGGCAAGCGCGTCATCCTGTTCGGACCCTTCGCGACCTTCTCGACCAAGTTCCTGAAGGAGGGCTCGTACTTCGACCTGCTGACCTCCACCACGTTGAGCAACGCTTGGCCGATGGTGCGCGTCGGCGTCGATCAGTATCCGCTGATCGAGTACCTCGCGGGCCAGGTGATGCTCTCGGACGAGGATCGCTACCAGGCCCTGCGCGAGTACTTCCCCAACGCCAAGAAGGACGAGTGGCGCTTGGTCCAGGCCGGCCAGCGCGTGCAGATCATCAAGCGCGATCCGGAGAAGGGCGGCGTGCTCAAGCTCGGCACGGAGATCGTCAGCGCCAAGGACGGCAGCATCGCGGCCCTGCTCGGTGCCTCGCCGGGCGCCTCGACCGCCGCGCCGATCATGCTGAACGTGCTGGAGAAGGTTTTCGCGCAGAAGGTCGCCACGCCCGAGTGGCAGGCGAAGATCCGCCAGATCGTGCCGAGCTACGGCACCAAGCTGAACGACGACGCGCAGAAGGCCTACCAGGAGCTGGTCTACACCAGCGAGCACCTGCAGCTCACGCCGCCGCCCCAGCCCGTCGCCGCTTCGGAGGTGCCGGCCGCGACCGGCAGCGCCGCCAGCGGCCAGGGCGGCGTCCTGAAGCCCGTCCCCGACATGGCGCCTTGATCGCCGGGTATCCCCGGCGCCGGACCGGTTCCGCTCAGCGCGGGACCGGGTCCCAAGGCACCAGAACCTCGCGGTAGCCGTCCGCCGTCCGCTCCAGGTGGGCGGCGGCCGGGAAGGGATAGTGGAAGCCCTGCAGCAGGGTGCGCTCGGCCGCGATCCGGTCGTAGACCCGGCGGCGCGTGGCCTCGGCCATGGCGGGATCCTGGTCGTACATCACGTGCCAGCCCGGATGGCGCGCGAACAGCACCGGCACGTTGGTGACGTCGGACTGCACGAACAGGCTGTCGCTCCCCGAGGCGAGCAGGAACGACGTGTGCCCGGGCGTATGGCCGGGGGTGCCGAGCGCCGTGAGGCCGGGCAGGACCTCCCGCTCCCAGGCGTAGGGCGTCACCTTGCGGTCGAGCCCGTCGAAGACCCGCCGGACGTTGCGGAACTGGTCTTGCATCCGACCCGCCGGCGCCCGGCTCATGGCGCCGTCATCCATCCAGTAGGCCCATTCGGCCTCCGGCACGTGGATCTCGGCGTTCCGGAAGGCGGGCTTGCCCTCGGGGTTCAGCAGGCCGTTCACGTGGTCGCCGTGAAAGTGGGAGATCACCACGGCGTCGATGGCGCCCCGGTCGAAGCCCGCCGCCTTCAGGTTGGCATGGAACTGCCCCACGGCGCCGCCGCTCTTCTGGAAGGCGGCCTCGCCGTTGCCCGTGTCGATGACGACGCGCCGGCCGCCCGTCTCGATCACCAGGGGCGTGAAGGGCACGGTGAGATTCGCCCCGTCGCGAAAATCCGCCGTGAGCGCCGCCGAGACCGCAGCGCGGTCGGCGTTGAGCACGAAGCGCTCGGGGAGCGGCATGGTGTTGGCCCCGTCGGTCACCGCCGTGACGCGGATGTCGCCGACGCGGTAGCGGTAGAAACCGGGAGCCTGCGCCCCGGCCGGCACCGCGTCGGCCGCCCGCGCCGGAGCGCTGGAGCCCGAGAGGGCGGTGGCCGCCAGGCTCGAGGCCAGGAGGGTTCGTCGCGTCGCCTCGGTCATGCCTTGCGCCTCGCTCGAGCGGGATCGTCGGTCCCGGGAGAGATCGACCCCGTGTCGCCTCCGTCAACCCTCGCCGCGCCCGCTCATCCGCCCTTGGACCGCCGGCCCGCATCCGGGCGGCCCGGATGTCACCGCGACGGGGTCGTCGCCAGGCGGCGCGCCGTGACGATTCCGAGGCCGGCGATGACCACGGCGCAGAGGCTCAAGGCGGTGAGCTGGCCGAGGCCCTGGAGCGCGCCCCCGAGGATCGCGACGCCGAGCGCCTGCCCGCAAAAGAACGAGAAGGCGTGCAGCGCCACCGCCGAGGCGCGGGCGGTTGGCGCCACCTCGGTCACCTGCACCTGGAAGGTGTTGTGGAGCATGTAGAAGCCGAGCCCCATGGCCACCAGGGCGGCGCAGTCGAGCTGCCAGGTTCCAGCGAGCCCGATGGTGACGAGGGCGCCCGCACAGATGAGGCCGCCGCCGATCAGCATCCGCGACATGCCGAGGAAGCGCAGGAGCAGGCCCACCGAGAACGAGTAGATCAGCCCCCCGGCGGCGAAGCCGGCGAGCGCCAGGCCGGCCTCGCGGGCCCCGCCCTCGCCGCGCGCCTCGATCAGCGGGGCGAGGTGGGGGAAGATCCCGAACACCGCGATCGCCTCGATGAACACGGCTCCGAACAGGATGCGGGCGCGGGGATTGGCCACGATGGTGCGGTAGCGCGCCACCGCCGTGCGGAATTCCGGCCGCCGGGCCGGTGCGCTCGCGCTGCGGTCGAACCCGAGCAGGGCCGCGCCGCAGCCGAGCGCCGCCACCGCCGCCGTGATGGCGAAGACCCCGGCCCAGCCGATCGCCCCCTCGATCAACCCCGCGAAGGTCGAGCCGGAGAGCTGCCCGAGGATCACCGCTACGAGGAAGCGGCCGATGGCGACCTGCCGGCGCTCGATCGCGATGCGGTCGCCCATCAGCGCGAGCGCCAGGGGCACGACGCCGCCGGCGCTGCCCCCGGCGATCATCCGCAGGACGAACAGGGTGTCGAGGTCGGTGGTGAGCGCGCAAGCCGCCAGCGCCAGGGTGAGGATCGCGAGGCAGATCGTGATGATCCGCTCCTTGCCCAGAGCATCGCCCACGGGGCCGAGGATCGGCTGGATCAGCGCGTAGGGCAGGGCGAAGGCGGTGGAGAGCAGCGCCACCGTGTGAGGATCGCTGCGCAGATCACGGGCCAGCACGCCGACCAGCGGCTCGATGGAGCGTCCCGCGAAGGTGCTGGCGAAACCCGCGAAGGCCAGGATCACGATCAGGCGCGTGGTCGAGAACTCGGCCTTCAGGTCCATGATCCTTCGGTGGGGGCAGGGGAGGCGGCGCGCAAGGCAGGGCCCGGGGATAGGCTTCGCCATACGCGGCCGGGGTCGGCGCGTCGATCCCGGACCGTCGCGTCAGGCCTGGACGCCGGCCCGGGCCACCTCGCCCGCATCGGCCAACTCGGCGATGCGCCAGCACAGGCCCATGACCCGGCGGACCTGGTCGTCGGGCAGGATGCCCTCCGCGAGGTCGGTGAACTTGGTCTCCAGCGCGGCGTCCGACATCGGCCGCTCGACGCTGCCGATGGCGTGCTCGATGCGCCGGGGCAGGCTGCGGCCGTCCTTCAGCACCACCGTGAGTTCGACCTGCTCGGGCCGGATCGCGGGGTCGACCACCGGCTTCACCCGGGCGCGCAGCGCCACGATGACGGGGTCGTTCACCGCCCGGTCGCTGAACTGCCGCTCGCCGCCCGCCCCCTCCACCAGGGCCACCGCGACGGCGTGGGTGATGCTGAACTTGCCCTCGAGGCCGGTGCGCGGCGCGGTCTTGCCGGTGAGTTCGAGCACCAGGGGGTGGACCTTCATGTCGACCCGCTCGATCGCGTCGGGGACGAGGTGGTTCTCGTTGCGCAGCTGCACCGCGGCGTCGATGGCCGGATGCATGACGATGCCACAGGCAAAGGGCTTGTAGGTGTTCAGCGCCGCCTCGTAGCGGGTGCCGAGCCCCTCCGTGATCTCGCGATAATCCTGCTTCGTCGAGATGGTGTTGGCCCAGCCGCGCTTGGCCTCGATCATCCCGTCCGAGCTCGTGTAGTTCTTCGAGGCCAGGATCGCCGCGAACAGGCCGTTCGAGGCGGCCCGGCCCGGATTGAAGCTCTTGTTCATGGAGCCGAAGGATTCGCGCAGGCCCACGGGCTGCGAGGCGGCGAGCCCGAGGGCCCAGACCATCTGCTGCTCGCTCAAACCCATCAGCTTGCCGGTCGCGGCCGCCGCGCCGAAAACCCCGGCGGTGCCGGTGATGTGCCAGCCGACGTCGTAGTGGTTCGGGTAGACCGCGTTGCCGATGCGGCACTCGGTCTCGACGCCGAGCACCAGGGCGTTGAGGAAGTCCGCCCCCGAGACCGGGTGCATCTCCGCATAGGCGAGGATCGCCGAGGCGACGGGACCGGCCGGGTGGATCACGGTCTTCAGGTGGGTATCGTCGTAGTCGAAGATGTGGCTGGCGACGCCGTTGAGGAAGGCCGCGTTCATGATGTCGAAGCGCTCGGGGCGCCCGAACAGGCCGGCCTGCGGCGGCCC
>NZ_BPQL01000056.1 GCF_022179225.1 Methylobacterium goesingense | reverse complement strand
GCCGCCCAGGAGGGCCGCTCGCGCGAAATCCACACCCGCCTGATGAGCGCGCTCGCCTCAGGCGGGACCAGCCTTGAGGAGCTCTCCGGCTTCCTCGACGAGCTCTCCGGCATCGTGCCCTGCGACGGCATCGGGCTCTGGGTCAATGGCGAGGTCACGCTCCAGGGCGCGACGCCGACGGCAGAGGAGTTCGCCGGCCTCGTGCGCTTCCTCAACCGGACGGCGGCGAGCCGACCCTATGCCATCGACGAGATCGGGCGTGTGCACGAGCCCGGACGGGACTTCACCGAACGCGCCGCCGGCATGCTCGCCATCCCGGTCTCCCGCACCCCGCGCGACTTCCTCGTGTTCTTCCGCTCCGAGGTCTCGCGCACGGTGACCTGGGCGGGCAATCCCGAGAAGCCGGCCATCCCGGGAACGAACGGCGTGCGCCTGACCCCGCGCAAGAGCTTCGAGGCCTGGCGCGAGGTCGTGCACGGGCGCTCCCTTCCCTGGGCCGAGGTCGAGTTACGGGCCGCCGAAGCACTCCGGGTCACCCTGCTTGAGGTCATCCTAAGGCTCACGGATTCGGCCGAGAAGGAGCGCAAGGGCGCTCAGGAGCGGCAGGAGCTTCTCATCGCAGAGCTCAACCACCGGGTCCGCAACATCCTCAATCTGATCCGGGGCGTGGTCACGCAGAGCCGATCGAGTGAGCTCAGCGGCGAGGAGTTCGCGGCCCTGGTCGGCAGCCGCATCCAAGCCCTTGCCCGGGCGCACGACCAGATCACCACATCGAACTGGGGCCCCGGCTCCCTCCGCAACCTCATCCTGCTGGAGGCCGGTGCCTATCTCGGCGAGAAGGCCGACCGGCTGGTGCTGGACGGTGCCGACGTCCTCCTGGAGCCGCAGGCATTTTCGACGATGGCGTTGGTCGTCCACGAGATGATGACGAACTCGGCCAAGTACGGCGCCCTGTGCGACCGGCACGGCCGGGTCGACATCCGCTGGGAGCGCGACGCGCTCGATTACCTCGTTCTGCACTGGCGCGAGAGCGGAGGACCGACGGTGCAAGCTCCGAAGCGGCGTGGCTTCGGCACCACCATCATCGAGCGGTCGATCCCGTACGAGCTCCAGGGCGAGGCCGAGATCCGCTACGAGCTCACAGGCGTCGAGGCCCGCTTCTCTTTGCCGCCCGTGTACCTACGGGCTGCACCGCCAGCCTCCGCGTCCCCCGTGAGGCGCAAGGAGCCGCTGATCCCTCTGCAACTGACCGGCACGGTCCTGGTCGTCGAGGACAACATGATCATCGCCCTGGAAGCCGAGGAAGTGCTGACCGCGCTCGGCGCTGAGACCGTCGACATGGCAGCATCCACCCGAGACGCCCTGCGCCTGATCGAGGCCTCCCCGCCCGACCGGGCCCTCCTCGACGTCAACCTTGGCTCAGAGACCAGCATCCCTGTGGCGCGTCGCTTGGCCGAACTCGGCATCCCCTACGCTTTCGCGACAGGCTACGGCGAGAGCTTCCGTATCCCGTCCGACCTCGGCACGGTGCCGGTGGTCAAGAAGCCTTATGATGCCGATGCCCTGCGGCGGGCCTTTGCCCTTTAACACCGTCATGCCGGACGGCCCGGCATGCCGTGTGACGCGAGGCTGCCCCGCGTTCCATGCTGCAATGCGGCACAAAGTGCTCGCTAGCCGTTGAACCGATACTACCCTCGCATCCCCGCGTGAGGGACGGCATCCTTTCCCGGATGGCTGGCCGTGGTCTGATACGGCTTGGGCGTCTGACGATCCTATTGCTCCATATTCAATCCAGTTACATGCGCCGTGTGTCGTCGGGGCACGGTCGTCAACCGGCACGATCCCGGACGCCCTGTTTTGCGTGTCCCAAACAGTTGGTTGGGTCCTGCTCACGCGGACGCCCGCGTATACGAACCGTGACCGCGCTAATTCATGGTCTCGGTGCGACATCAGGCGCCCGCACCTTCGCGTGAGGTGGGTGTCGCCTGTGCGACACCGCTCGCTGCAGCTGGTAAGGGCCGGCATGGCCGCGAAGCATTCCCGACACATCGCCCTGACCGAACCCTTGATCGCCTACGTCGAGGATCTGGTCGCGAGAGGCGAATTCACCTCCGTCAGCGAGGTCGTGCGGACCGCGCTCCGACACATGATCGAGCGAGAAGATGCAAAGGCCGCGCGCAGCGCCGTTGCCCCGGCATCTTCAATGGCCGTCAATGACCGCGCCTGAGACCGGCGGCGTGGAAGCCGCACGCGATCCCGCCCGGCTCGCGGTCCTCGACGGCTACGGCATCCTCGACACGCCGGCGGAGCGGGGCTTCGACGACATCGTGCTGCTCGCCTCGCGGATCTGCGGAATGTCAGTCGCCCTGGTAAACCTCGTCGCCGCCGACCGGCAATGGTTCAAGGCCCGCGTGGGTTTCGAACCTTTTGAGACCCCGCTGGCGCAATCGATCTGCGTCCATGCCCTGCGCCAGCCCGGCCTGCTGGTCATCCCGGACCTCACCGCCGACCCCCGCACGCGGGACAACGTCCTGGTCATCGGCGAGCCCCGTCTCAGGTTCTACGCCGGCGCCCGCCTGGAGACGCCCGAGGGCCTGCCGCTCGGGGCCCTCGGCGTGATGGACGTGAAGCCGCGCCCGGAGGGGCTGACGCCGGAGCAGGCCGAAGCCCTTGAGGCGCTGGCCCGGCAAGTCATGGCGCAGATGGAACTGCGTCGGTCGATGGTTGCGCGCGACGAGGCCCTGATGAGAAGCCGCGACGCAGACACCCGTCATCGTCAGATTCTCGATAGTGCCCTGGACTATGCCATCGTGACCACCGACCTCGATGGCCTGGTGACACGCTGGAGCGCAGGCGCCGAAGCCATCCTCGGCTGGTCCGAGGCCGAGATGCTCGGCAAGCCGGGCCGGATCTTCTTTACCGACGAGGACGTCGTGAACGGCGTGCCCGAGCGCGAGATGAGGGCGAGCCGCGAGGCGGGACGCGGCTTCGACGAGCGCTGGCACGTGCGCAAGGACGGGTCGCGCTTCTTTGCCCTGGGCGAGATGATCCAGCTCCTCGCCGACGACGGCAGCCACGTCGGCTACCTGAAGATCCTTCGGGACAGGACCGGGCAGCACCTCGCGGCCGAGGCTTTGCAGCGGCAGACCGACCTTCTGCAGACGGTCACGGACCATGTCAGCCAGGCCGTATTCCAGCTTGACGTCGATGGCGTCGTCACCTTCGCCAACCGGACGGCGCACGACCTGCTCGGTTGGGACGCGGACGCCCTGGTCGGACAGGACCTGCACGAGGCGGCCCATCATCACCATCCTGACGGGCGTCCGTTTCCGTCCTCCGAATGCGGCTTCGTCCAGGCGATTCGCGAGGGGCTGACCCTCCGTGAGCGCGATGCCACGTTCTTCCGCCGCGACGGCACGCCCATCGAGGTGATCTGCTCGAACGCTCCCGTGTTCGATGGCGGCAAGGTCGCCGGGGCCGTGCTGACGGTCTCCGATGTCACCGGCCGCAGGTTGGTCGAGCGTCGCCTGCGGGAGATGAACGCAGAGCTTGAGCTGCGGGTCTCGGAGCGGGATGCGGCCGAAGCCCGGCAGCGCTTTCTGCTCGACCTCACGGACACGCTGCGCGAGCAGGGCGGCCCACGCGACAGGATGCAGGCGGCGGTGGATGCGCTCGGCAAGCACATCGGCGCCAGCCGGGTCGGCTACGGCTTCGTCGAGGAGGACGGCATGTCCGCCACCCTCGGTACCGAATACGTCGACGGCGTCGCGGCTTTGGCCGACACCTACCCGCTCGACGCATTCGGACCGGGAAACATCGCCAACCTCAGGGCAGGCCGAACGTCGATTTATTCCGACGTCGAAGCCGACACGGACACCGCCGGCTTGGGGGTGGACGCCTTCGGCATAGCGGCTCTGATCGCCGTGCCGCAGGTCCACGAGGGACGCCTGCGCTCGGTCGTCTACGTGAACCAGAGTGAGCCGCGGGTCTGGACGGCCGCCGAGGTTTCTCTGGTCGAGGATGTCTCGGCTCGGATCTGGGACGCTGTCGAACGTGTCCGGGCGCAGGAAGCGCTGCAGGCGATGAACGAGACGCTGGCGGCCCAGGTCGCGGAGCGCACGCAGGAACGCGACCGGATCTGGCACGTGAGCCGGGACATGCTCGGCGTCGCCGACGCGAGCGGCGTCTGGGTGAGCATCAATCCGGCCTGGCAGCGCATCCTGGGATGGGACTACCACGACATCGTCGGGAAGACCTCGGAATGGCTCGAACATCCTGACGACCGCGAGCGGACCCGGGCAGAGGTCGCCCGTCTCGCGGCCGGTGGCCTGACGCTGGCGTTCGAGAACCGATTCCGGGCGCGCGACGGCAGCTACCGCACCCTGTCATGGACCGCTGTGCCGGTTGAGGGACTGCTTTACTGCGTGTCCCGGGACGTCACCGAGGAGAAGGAGCGCGCGGCCAGCCTGCTTCAGATCGAGGAGGCGCTGAGGCAGTCGCAGAAGCTGGAGGCGGTCGGACAGTTGACCGGGGGCGTCGCGCACGACTTCAACAACTTGCTGACCGTGATCAAGTCCTCGACCGACCTGCTGAAGCGGCCCGACCTCTCCGAGGACCGGCGGGTCCGCTACATCGGCGCGATCTCCGATACCGTGGATCGGGCCGCCAAGCTGACCGGACAGCTCCTGGCCTTCGCCCGGCGGCAGGCGCTTCGACCGGAGGTGTTCGACGCCGGGCGGAGCGTGAGGGCCATCGGCGAGATGGTGGAGACCCTCACCGGAGCCCGCATCGTCGTCGCGATCCATGTCGGCGACGAGCCCTGCCACATCAATGCCGACCCGAGCCAGTTCGATACCGCCCTGGTGAACATGGCGGTCAATGCCCGCGATGCGATGGACGGCGAAGGTCGTCTCGACATCGCGGTTGAGGAGGTGGGGGGCGTACCGGCGTTGCGGTCCCATTCCGCCCTGGTGGGGGACTACGTCCGGATTGCGCTGACCGACACGGGTTCCGGCATCCCGGCGGACCAAATCGACCGGATCTTCGAGCCGTTCTTCACCACCAAAGGGGTTGGCCAGGGCACCGGCCTTGGGCTCTCCCAGGTGTTCGGCTTCGCCAAGCAGTCGGGAGGCGAGGTCGTGGTCGAGAGCGAGGTCGGACGCGGCACCACCTTCGCGCTCTACCTCCCGAGGGCAGAGGTAAGTGAGAACGAGGAGATAGAAACGGCTCAGGTCGACGCGGTGGTCGATGGGCGCGGTACCCGGGTCCTGGTCGTTGAGGACAATCGCGAGGTCGGCACCTTCTCGACCCAGATGCTGCAGGAGCTGGGCTACGGAACCCATTGGGTCATGAACGGCGACGAGGCGCTCGCAGCCCTTGCCGGAAACCCGGGCGTCTACGACGTGGTGTTCTCGGACGTGGTCATGCCAGGAATGACCGGCGTCGAGCTAGGCCGTATGATCCGGCGGCTCTATCCGAGCCTGCCGGTGGTCCTGACCAGCGGCTACAGTCACGTCCTTGCGCAGGAGACTGACCACGGCTTCGAGCTCCTGCAGAAGCCGTACTCGGTCGAGGCGTTGTCGCGCATCCTGCGCCGGGCAGCCTCGAAACGCCGCGGCCGTAGGCGGGCGGCGGGATAGGACCCTGGCCGACTCGGGGTTCGCAATAAAGAATCCTCGGTCACGGGAACCGTTGCGCGCAACATTGTGGTTCCGCGTCCGCATCGTCGTTAATCTTTGAACCGGGCACGGTGTGACGGGTATAACGAACCCACCGAACTCACCGTATGCGCATTCTGGCGATGCCGCCGTGACGAACGAAGACACCTTAGATCGAGAACGTTGCCAAATTTTTAACCTGACAGACTTTTCGCTGCAAACGCCCTAGTATTCACGACCTGTCAAGAACCGTTTTCCATAGGTCGCAAGAGGAAATTTTTTATCGATACACGCAAACCCTCGGTAGGCCTGCGCGTACAAGATACCAGGCCAGGAAAGCCATGGTTGCGAAAGGCCGTCGATGTCCCTGCCGCCCCGTCTTGCGCAATCGCTTCGCTCCGCCCAGACGTGGATCGCGCTCGGCGTGCTTGCGCCCATCGGCATGCTCGTCGTCTCGGGTTTGATGCTGGTCGACCTACGACGAGACGCCTGGGACAAGGCCGAGCAGACCTCCCGCAACCTGCTGCAGGTCATCGAACGTGATATCGCTCGCAACGTCGAGGTCATCGACCTGACACTCCAGGCTGTGCAGGACAACCTGCGTGTGCCGGGCTTGGCCAAGCTCGATCCGGCTTTGCGCCAACTCGTCCTGTTTGACCGCGCCGCGACCGCCAAGGACCTGGGCGTTATGTTCGTCCTCGATGAGAACGGCGACGTAGTGGAAGATGCCGCAGCTTCACCGCCACGGAAGGGCAACTACGCTGACCGCGACTACTTCCAGGCCCATAAAGCGAACCGGCGTCTCGGCCTGTACGTCGGGCGGCCCATCGTGTCTCGTCTGACCGGCGAGCGCATGGTCAACTTCAGCCGGCGCATCGACAAGCCCGACGGCTCCTTTGGTGGGTTGGTGCTGGGCAGCCTCAAGCTGTCCTACTTCGGTCGTCTGTTTGACCAGATCGGCCTTGGACGAGATGGCGCGATCAACCTTTACCTAAAGGACGGCACCCGCATTACCCGCCACCCCTACCTGGAGACCGACGTTGGAGTGAATATCGCGGGCTCCCGAACCTTCGACCGCTTCGCGCGCGAGGGAGCTGGCACGTTCGCCGAAATCTCCGTCCGCGACGGCGTCCGGCGGCTCTACACCTTCAGCCGCGTGGGAGACTTACCGCTGATCCTGAACGTGGCGCTCTCGGTCGACGAGGTCGAGGCTGAATGGCGGGCGAAGGCGATCGTGATCGGCTCGCTCGTGCTGGTCCTGTGCGGCCTGACCGTGATCCTGTCCCTTCTCTTCGGACGAGAGCTTCGCCGACGTGCCGCCATGCAGGTGGAACTCGCCCGGCTCTCACAGACCGATGCCCTGACCGAATTGGCTAATCGGCGCCGCTTCGAGGAGGCGTATGCCCGAGCCTGCGCAGAGGCTGGGCGAACGGGAGAGCCGCTCTCCCTGCTTGTTATCGATGCGGACCACTTCAAGCGCTTCAACGACCGCTACGGTCACGCCGTTGGCGACGAGGTTCTGAAGGGCGTAGCCCGCTGCCTTACCGCGAGCGTGCATCGACCTTCCGATCTTGCCTGTCGAGTCGGTGGTGAGGAGTTCGTACTCTTGCTGCCTGGCACCGACAAGGCCGGCGCCTTGCGGGTGGCAGAGGAGGTGCATGCCCAGGTGTCGAAGTTGGGGGTAGGTTCGGCCGGCATTGGGCCGGGTGCCGTCACTGTGAGCATCGGCCTGGCCTCGGCCACCTCCGACGGTGTTAACCTCTACCGCCGCGCCGACGCGGCGCTGTACGAGGCCAAGGCCGGCGGACGCAATCAAACCCGGGCGGCAGCATCCGGCGGAGTGAGCCCCGTCGACAAGCCGGGATTGCGCATCGTCGTTGGCTGAACGCTCCTCGGTATCCCGTTGAGTCGATTGCGAGCTGGTTCTCTCTGCACCCTCGCCTCATGCCAAGATTATCAAAGGTGCTTCGGCTTAAGGCTCTTAATTCGCGAGGTGTCAAAGCACGACATCGAACCCATCTGAGCGCTGGTTGCAGCCCCGGATTGTGTTTGCTCGCGTGGCATTTCCTCATCGGAGAAATCCTACTGGTCACCTTATCTGAACAGGCAACCAGCCAAGCTTCTGTGAAGAATGGCCACCGGCAAACGGCAGTTACTTGGCCTGTTCTCTCGAAAGCGGACGAGCCGGTTTCCACCCAACCCGGTCGTAGAGCGGACGGACGGGTCCCGACCCAACCCAGCCGCCAAACTCGTCATCAGCGCTTCCCATAAGCGGTCGTCCGTCGGCCGTCCGGCCACTACGGCTCGGGACAGGCCCGGACTTTAGCTTTTGGGCAAGAAGCGGACGATCCGCATTCTACCTGCGACCCCGATATTGAAATAGTACGCCATCGTCCTATTTCATTCCGATGCATGCTACGACCGTCCGACAATCCGATTGCAGGGTCCTTCTTTGGCTTGCCGAAGATCTGAGGCTTGAGGACAACCTTGCCCTCCGGCGGGCCATGACCGGCTACGGGGGCTTCACGGTGCTGCGCATCGCCCCGGAGGGGCGGGGGCGACCCAGGCGGACTCCGCATCGGCGCGCCCTTGAGGAGGCAGCCGAGGCGCGACTTGAGGCGCATTTCTCGGCCAAAGGCATACCTTTCGAGGTGCGCGGCCCTGGTGACGACACGTCCGTCGCGGCGGCCTGTCGGCGGCATGGATGTTCCGTGGTCATCCGCAACGCCGCCGATGGCATGGCCGCGGAACTTGCCCATCACCGGCGATGGGCGGACGAGTTGGCGGCGGCTTGCATCCCGTTGCTGACCGTCAACGGCGAGATGATCCGTCGCAAGGGAGCGGGCGGAGCTAGACCCGACGTGCCGTTCCTGTCCGATGCGGTCGAGGTCGCACCGGGGGCGCTGCCGGACGATCACCCGATAGCCTTGTTGCGGGCCTTCCTCAGGGTCCTGCCGGAGCGGGATTACCTGGCCAGCATGTGGATGCCGGGCCGAGACCGGCTGAGCACAAGCCTACTATCGACCCACTTTGCGGCGGGCACCTTGTCCAGCGACAGGGCGAGGGCCGAAACGGAGGCGGCGGAACGCGCCTGGCATCGCGCGAACCCGGGTCAGGCCCGGACAGTCGCGGGGAAATCCTTCGGCGCCTTCAAGGGGCGCGTCCGCTACCGTCCCGGCTTCCTGACGACCTTCTCCCGCTATGAGGACGATCTGCGTCCGCTCCCGATCACGCCGGAGATGCGGCGCAGGGTCGAAGTTTGGCGGGACGGGTGCACCGGCATCCCCATGCCTGATGCGGCCATGCGCGAGCTGAAGGCGACCGGCTGGATCAATTTCCGCCTCCGTCAGCTTGCCGCCTCTTATGCGGTGCAGCTCCTGGGCTTGCCTCCGTTCGAGGTCGGAACGGTACTGGCGGAGTTGTTCGACGACTACGAGCCCGGCATCACCTGGCTCCAGGTCGCGATCAACGACGGCCGGGTCAATCAGGATCGTGGGCCGCGCATCCTGAACCCGGTCAAGCAAGGCCGCGACCTCGACCCCGACGAGAGCTACGTCCGCGCCTGGTTGCCCGAACTGGCCAGCCTTCCGGCCGGGTTCGCCCACGAGCCATGGCTGCATCCCGCATCACCCCTGCCGCCGCCCCTGGTCGACCACCTGGCCGCCGCTCGCGCGGCTCGCGCGGCTTGGGGGGCGAAGTCACCCGCGCTCGGGGCGCGTCCTGTTCACGAAACCCCATCGTTCGATTTCGGCGAAAGGAATGCCCCCAGATGATTGAGAAGCACACCTTCGACTTCCTGAAGGGCATCGCGGCCCACAACGACAAGGAATGGTTCGAGGAACATCGGGACGACTACGAGCGTGCGAAGTCCAACCTCGTCGAGGTGGCAGGTCTCCTGATCGACGCGGCATCACGCTTCGATCCCAAGGTGAAGAAGGCGAACGCCGAGCCGACGAAGTGCGTGACCCGCATCAACCGGGACATGCGCTTCGCCAAGGGCAAGCCGCCGTACAAGACGGACCTGTTCGTGATGCTCAACGGTGTCGGCGACTACCAGGGGTCGGCCTCGTACTACCTCCATGTCGAGCCCGGGGCCTGCTACGCGGGTGGGGGCATCTTCACGACCGAGCCGAAGGCGCTCGACAACATCCGCAAGCGGATCGCGGCCTCGGTGCCGAAATGGACCGGTGTCGTCGAGTCCCGCGAGATGAAGGCGATGTTCCCCGACGGGCTGACGAGCCCTGGCGAGCTCAAGCGGGCGCCTCAGGGGTACGATCCCGACCACCCGGCCATCGAGTACCTGCGCTTGAAGGGGTTCTGCGCCAACCGCAAACTGACGAACAAGCAAGTCCAGGGTGACGACGCCCTCGATGTGGTCGTCGAGACCTTCGCGGCGGCCCAGCCCCTCGTGGCCTACCTCAACGACGCCATCGTCGGCTGACGGACCTGATCGAAAAACCGGAACCGGCCAGGAACCATGGGCCGAAACGCGACTTCTCATAATAGGACGACATCGTCCTTTTAATGCTCCAAGTATGGTGCGCGGACCGCTCCGCTCCCGGCGTGGCGGACCACACGACCCAACAGACAGGCAGTTCGAATGTCCCGCGAGACGATCAAGACTTGGTACATCGCCGGCCTCCAGGCCTACCGTTCGGCCTCTGAGCAGGGCAAGGCGGCAGCCTCGCAGGCCGAGGGGCAGTTCACCGATCCGGAGTTCAAGAAGCTGGCCGGCGAAGGCGCGGCGCTGTGCGGCCGCCAGCAGCAGGCGATGATCGACTTCCTCAAGGAGCTCGACACCCAGCCGAACGACTTCAAGGACCGTATCCAGGCCGGCATCGCCGAAGGCACTGAGATGTCCGTCAAGGCTGCCCAGGACGACGAGACACGCGACGTCGCCATCGGCTTCGGTGCCCGAGCCGGCCTGACCTACGTGGCCACAGCGTTCCAGTGCCACGTGATTTACGCGAAGGCACTCGGCCTCTCGAAGCAGGCCGAGGAGTTCGAGCGCCTCGGCCAGGAGAGCAAGGCGCTGGAAGAGCGTTACGCAAAGGCCGCCGAGGCCGCGGTCGGCAAGCAGGCCGCCTAGCACTCGGGCGATAGGGATCACGGGGCCTTCGGCCTCGTGATGACGGCGACCGGCCGGCGCTCCGCCCCCTCGCGCAGGTCGCTCGCCGCTCACCATCACAGATGGACGGCCGTGCGGGACGCCTTGGCTTGGCCGTTCGCACGCACCACCTTCGGTGCATGCGTCCCCCAGCGAAATCGGCTCCGATCTTGGACCAATCCGGCAAGCGTACCCCCGTCCATTCGTCGCCGGACCGCCCGCGGCGTGGACGCCCGCGCGCCGACCAGGCCGGGCAGATCGAGGAACGCATCATCACTGTCGCCTCGTCCCTGTTCCTGGAGCAGGGGTTCGGTCGCACGACGGTCGACCAGATTGCGGAGCTCGCCCACACGGGCAAGACGACGCTGTACGGGCGCTTCCCGACCAAGGAGGCCCTCTTCTCGGCGGTGGTGCTCCGCTACGTCGACGTGTTGCAGGCCCGGATGGCCATCGTGCCCACGAGTGGGTCGTTGAAGGAGCGTCTCGTCCAGGTCGGCATCGAGCTCGCGAACCTCACCCTTGCCGAGGAGAGCATCGCCCTGATGCGCCTAACCATCGCCGAGGCGAAGGCATTTCCCGAGCTCGGTCGTGAGGGATTCCGGATCGGTTTCGGGGGGTGCGTCAGCTGCATCGCCGAATGCCTGGCGACGGATGCCTCCGACGCAGCGCTGGCCGAGGCCACCCCGACGGCGGTGCGGTTCGTCGAGATGGCCCTCCACCCCCTCTACATGCACGCCTTCTCCGGTGCAGACCTTTCCGGGTTGTGCGAGCGGGCGACCCGAGACGTGCCCGAAGTCGCCGAGATCCTGTTGAGCGGACGATGTTGATGTCCGCTTGAAGCATTTGGCGACCGAAAACGGTCTCGCCGCTTCCACCCAACCCAGTCGTTGACCTCTGCCTCAACAGGCTGGGCGCGGACCTTCTGAGGGTCGGCAAGGGGCCGGGAGTGGGCCCAGGGAACGGGTTCTATCCGTCAGATTTCCTCCACTAGAGATACCTGAGCCAGGCGATCTCGCGTCGGGATGCCTTGAAGCGCGAGAACCAGGCCGTCGGCCAGTAGAGGGGCACGACCAAGCCGACGTACCAGACCAGCACCCAGCCGTAATCTGCCACGCCGAACACGCTGCCCTGCGTCGGGCCCCAGATGGCGGCGGCACCGTGATACAGGAGCCGCAGGATCGTCAGGTGGAGCAAGTAGAAGAACATCGGCGCACCGCCGAACACTGCTAAGGCCGCGACGACTGGGGCGTCGCGCCTTCGTTCAAGCGCGACGACGAGCAGCGCCCCGATCCCGAGCGTCAGCAGCAGGAACAGCAGCGAAGGGGGATACTTCGTCAGCGAAACGAAGCTCATCGTGGTTCGAAGCGCGTCGCCCTCGACGGCGAACCAGGGCATGTCGCCGTAGCCGTTCGCCAGACGTAGGATCACGAAGGCAATGAACATCCCGCAGCCGAGAGCCACAAACCGGCGCTCGCGGGTTTGCGCCGCGACGGTGGGCAGAAACCACGGGCCGACCGCGTAGCCGAGCACAATCACGCCAATCCACGGGAGCACGGGATAGGTCGTCTTGGCGACCAGCCCGAACGGCAGCGCGATGACGTCACGCTGGTGCAGCATCGCCCAGACCGGGAAGAACGGTTGGTGAGGCTGGAGGTGGATCGGGTCGAGGAGGTTGTGGCCACCGACGATCAGCAGTCCGACCGCGAGGAGGACAGGGCGTGGAAGGCCGACCAGCACCGCCAGGACGATCATGCAGACGCCGATGCACCAGATCACCTGCAGCCAGAGCGTCGGACTGGCGACGCCCCAGTACAGTTCCGAGAGGTAGAGGACCTCCAGCGCCATCAGCACGAGCCCACGCTTCAGCAGGTAGGCCCGTGTCTCCGCCAGTGTATGCCTGGTACCGAACAGGTACGCAGCCACGCCGGTCAACGCGATGAAGATGGGCGCGCACAGGCTGACGAGGAGGCGGGCCAGGGCCACGGCCGGCAGGGCAGCCCGTGCGTCGACCGGGTCGGCCACGGGTACGTGCAGGAACCAGGTCTCGCGCAGGTGATCGAGGAGCATCAGTACCATCACCAGTCCGCGTAGGGCATCGATGGAGGCGATGCGGGCGGACAGGGGCGATAGACTGACCGACGCCTCTGGCGGCTCCGGACGCTCGCCCATCAGAACCGCGCCGTCATGCTGACGGTGACGCGCCGCGGTTCACCGACGCCGACCCAGAAGGTGTTGTAGGAGCGCTCGTAGTAGGTCTCGTCGAAAATGTTGTCGACGTTCAGCCCGAAGCGCAGGTTCTCGTAGCGGTAGTAGGCCAGCGCGTCCGTCAAGACGTAGCCCGGCAAGCGGAAGCTCTCGACGCCGCTGTCGCCGAGCCGCGAGCCGATGGCGCGGAACCCGCCGCCGATCCCAAAACCCTTCCAGTCGCCCGCCTGGACCTCGTAGATGCCGAGCAGCGAGCCGCTGTGGCGTGGAATGTTGAGCAGCGGTGATCCGACCCTTAGCACCTCGTCGCGGGTGACCGCCGCGTCGATGAAGGCGTATCCGCCAATCACCCGGAACTCGGGCGTGACCTGCCCAACCAGGCTGACGTCGAAGCCCTGGCTGCGCACCGCCCCGGCGGCGATCTGGAAGAAGAAGTCTGCCGGGTCGGTGGTGAGTACGTTCTCCTTCTCGATGTGGAAGGCGGCGGCCGTCACGCTGAGGCCGTCGAACAGGTCGAGCTTGGTCCCGACCTCGTAGGCGAACCCGGTCTCGGGCGCGAAGGGCCGCGACGCGCTATCGAAGCCGGTGTTGGGGCGGAACGAGGCGGCGACGTTGCCGTAGAGCGCCAGGAACGACAGCGGCTGGTAGACGAGACCGGCCCGCGGCGAGAAGCCGGTACGGTCCTGCTCGGTGCGTTCGTTCGCGACCTTGTCGCGGAAGGTCTGGTTGTAAAAGTCGGTGCGGTTGCCCAGCAACAGCTTCCATTCCGGGCTCAGGGCGATCTGGTCCTGGAGGTAGACCGCCGTGTTGCCGACGTTCTCGCTGGCGCTGTAGCGGCGCGTGAACGGAGGCTTGGCCTGCCCGTAGACCGGGTTGAACAGGTCGATGGCGAAGGGGTCGAGACGCGGGGTCGAGCGCAGCAGGTTCTCGGTGCTGTTGTAGCGCTCGTGCTCCAGGCCGAGCAGCAGGGTGTGGGCGATGGGCCCGGTCTCGAAGCGCCCGACGAGTTCGGCCTGGCCGATGGCGACGCCCCAGGTGAAGTCGTGCTGGCGGAACTCGCGCAAGAGCGTGCGCCCGTCGTCGAGGATCCCGGTCGCGCCGGTCTGCAGGCCGGTGAGGCTACCGGTGTTGAGGTGCGTGGCGACCCGCAAATGCCAGTTGGTGTTGAAGGCGTGCTCCAGCCGCACCTGCAGCAGCGCGCTCTCGGACACGGAATCGTCGCCCGGCTCGCCGAAGAAGCGTGAGCGCGGGACGAGGCCGAGGCGGTTGTTCACCGCGACGGTGCCGCGGTCGAAGGTCTGGCGGTTGCGCAGGTACTGCGCCTCGAACGTGATCTTGGTGTCGGGGGTGACCTGCCAGCTCACCACCGGCGCCAGGAGCACCCGGTCGCCGTCGACGTAATCGCGAAAGCTGTCCTGGCGGGCGAGCGCGCCGTTGAAGCGATAGAGGACGCTGCCGTCCTCGCTCAGCGCGCCGCCGGCATCGACCGTGGTGCGGGCGGTGCCGAAGCTGCCGAACAGCGTGCCCATCTCGACGAAGGGTCGCGCTACGGGCTGCTTGGTCAGGATGTTGACGGTGCCCCCCGGATCGCTGCGGCCGTAGAGGGCTCCGGCCGGGCCCTTCAGGACCTCGATGGACTGGACGTTCTGGGTGTCGGGGGCGCCGTTGTAGCCGCGGGCGATGTTGAAGCCATTGAAGAAGATGTCCTGGGTCGCGAATCCCCGAACGGAGTAGAGGGCGAGGTTCTGAGCGCCAAAATCGTTCTGCTTTCCGACCCCGGGCACGTAGTCGAGCGCGCGCTCGACGCGGGTCGCGGCTGTGTCAATCAGGACTTCCCGGGGGATTACGTCGACCTGCTGCGGCAGGTCGAGGCGGGGCGTGATCGTCTTGGTGCCGCTGTAGAGGTCCGGCACCCGGTAGGTCGGCGTGGCGGTGAGGGTCCCCTCGACCGAGAGCGCGTCGAGCACCACGGCGGTCTCCTCAGAGCGCGCCCCCTGGGCTGCGACGGCGGTGGGGATCGCGCAGGACAAGGCCAGCACGGACATCAGCGGGATGGACGGTGAACGGGACACGTTGATGGGCCTCGGGCGACGGCAGTGGCACGTCACCGCGAACGAGGCCGAACCACGCGCAACGCGCATGCTTCCGCACCCGCCGGGGCACCCCGCCCAGCGTGTCTCGCGTGTGACCACGACTGACGGCAGGTCTCCTGGCTCGCGGGTCACTGCCCTTCACCGTCTTCCCGAGCGAGGCCGCTCAGTGACGTCGGTGGCGAAGGGCTCGCCGCTTACAGTTGCGGGGGCAGCCACGGCGTTGGGGCTACCCCCGCACCGCGTTCCCTTTTGATCCTCCGGGGAGGAACCGTCACGGCCGAGGTACCATGCCGACGCCCATGCCCGTCAACGGACCAAATGCAATGCACGAGGGGTTATGCCCTGCCGGCAACACTTGGGAGAATGGATCGCGCACTCCGTCCGTCAGCTCAGCACCTCGACCTGCTCCGGCGGCAAGCTACGCCACCAAGCGTCCGGGGATCGGAAAACCTCGTAGGTGAACCGGAGGACCTCATCCGGCTGGCGATGCGACGGGTCCACGCGACCACGCTCCGCGTTGCGGGACTTGAGCACCTCCCACGGCACGTCGAACACTTTCCACTCCACGGTGAGCTCGTGTCGGGCGACGATCCCGAGCTCGCGCTCGAACACGGGTCTGGTGAGATGGGTGTCCGCCATCACCACGCTGAAGGCGCTCGTCAGGGCGGCATCCAAGGCTGCTTCCTTGACCCGGTGCAGGAGGTCCCGGGCCGCATCGCCATGTAAGCCCTGCCTCAGTTCCCAGTAGACCTGCCGGTGCGGCGGCCAGAGCGTCTGCCGGAAGTCGTCGAGGGTGAGGTGAACCCAGCCGTCGAGAGGGTCGAAGCGGCGGGCGTAGGTCGTCTTCCCCGCGCCCGGGCAGCCGATCAGGCCGATCACCCTCTGGGGTGCCCCCGGAAGATTCCTGCCGGGCACCGTCCGGGTCACGGTCAGGCCGTCGCCTCCGCATCCTCGTCGTCGCTCGCCGAGCCCTCGATGATCTCGCCGCGCAGGTAACGAGCCTGGGCCTCGGCGACCCGGCGTGCGCCCTGGGCGTGGCGGGTCGACACCGTGCCGCCGGGCGCCTCGGGCCCGCCGCGCTTGATCGCCACGAGTTCCGGATCACCCCAATGGTCGAGCATCGCCTGGAACGCTTCGTAGCGGTCGGTATCGAAGGCGATGCGGTCGCCCATCATGTCCTTGTAGGGATGGGCCGGGTGCAGGCCGGCGCAGGGGACCCAGCCCGCCGGGATCGGGGTCGTGGCGGCATGGGTCCGACCGCTGCGCAGGAGCTTGGGCAGCACATGCGTATGCGGACCTTCAGGACTGGTACCGCCGGGGCCAGGGATCGGGGCATAGACCTCGACGCGCCCGACCCGCGCCAGGAACACCCGGTGCGGGCTCATGGCGACGAGATGCGGCCCAATAGGGTTAGCATGGTCAAACAGGGGCATGCCGACGCCGGCCCGCAGCCGCTCGACGGCCTCCGGATCGCGCACCCGCACGCAGGCATCCACGGCGAGCAGGCCGAGGCCGAGGTCGAACAGGATGTCGTCGCGATCCTCGACCCGGGCGGCGTTCCGGTCGGGCCCGAGTTCCGTCACCACGGTCCTGCGGTTCATCGTGCATGTCGCTTCCGGCAGGCAGAGGGCGACCGCGTGGTTCCAGCCCGAGGCGACCGCGGTCTCAAAGGCGATTGGCCTCAGGTCGGAACTCGGGGTCAGGGCGATGGCGCCGCGCGCGGTCGCAAGTCCCAGGCGCTCGTCCGGCAGCGCCACGACGGGTTCGTCGGGATCGCGCATGAACTCGGCGATGGCACCGAAGCTGCCAAGGCTCCAGGCCGTGGTTGGATCGGCCAGTGCACCGCGCAGAAGGGCGACGGTGGCATCAGGGCTGTTTGGGGAAGGCTGCATCGATCTCCTCCGTATGGGGCCCCGAACGGTTCCAGGGCAGGATGTAGGCGGTTCCGTCCGGTCCAGCCCCACGGCAAACCGTGACGCCGAACACGTCCGAAAGTAGCCGGTCGGTCAACGCAACGTCCGGGTGTCCATCGGCGGCGACACGTCCCTCGCCCAGGACCACGATCCGGTCGCAGAACCGGGCCGCGAGGGAGAGGTCGTGCAGGACGGCCACGACGCCGGTGCCGGCCAGGGCCACGCTCCGCAACAGCGTCATGGCGTCGAGCTGGTGGGCAGGGTCGAGGGCGGTGATCGGTTCGTCGGCCAACAACCACTCCGCTTCGACGGCGAGCGCCCGCGCCAGCAACACGCGCATCCGCTCGCCGGTGGACAGGGTCGGTTCGGTCCGCTCGGCGAATCGCGCAACATCGGTCCGTGTCATCGCTCGGTTTATTGCGGCGTGATCGGTGCCATCGAGGCCACCGAACGCGCGTCGATGCGGCAGCCTGCCGAGGGCGACGAGGTCACGCACCTGCATCGGCCAACCAGCCCCCGTGCCCTGGAAAAGGACCGCGATGCGCTTGGCGCGCGCGTCGCGGGAGATGCCCTTGAGCGCCATACCGTCGAGATTTACGCGGCCCTTGGTCGGGGCGACCAAGCCCGCGAGGGTGCGCAGGAGGGTGGTCTTGCCAGCGCCGTTCGGACCGACCAGACCGACGAGGGTCCCGCGTTCCAGGGACAGGGTGATATCCGACAGGATGGCACGCCCGCCGAGGCGGACATCGAGGGCTGCGGTCGCGAGGCTCATGCGCCGCGCCCTCGCTCACGCAGGAGGAGCACGATCAGGAACGGTGCCCCAACGAGCGCAGTCACCACACCGAGCTTGAGTTCCGGGCGCGTCGCCAGGAGACGAACGCCCAAGTCCGCGGCAAGCACCAGAGCGGCCCCGGCGAGGCCGCTCGGCCATAGGCTGGCGCCGGGACGCGCGCCTACCAGTGGTCGCACGAGGTGGGGCACCACGAGGCCGACGAAGCCGATGGCGCCGCTGACGGCGACGCCACTGCCAATGGCCAGCGCCGCGCCCGTGACGAGGCGCAGACGGACTGAGACCAGATGGAAGCCGAGGCTCGAAGCTGTGTCCTCGCCCAGCGTCAGGGCATCCAGCGCGCGGCCGGTGGACAGCATCAGGCCCCAGCCGACCGCCATCAACGGCAGGCATAGCCAGACATGGTCCATGCTGCGGTCCGCGAGCGACCCCATCAGCCAGAACACGATCTCCAGGGCCGCGTAGGGGTTGGGCGACAGGTTGAGCGCCAGCGCCGTCATGGCGCCGGCGAGGCTCGACAGGGCGACGCCGGCGAGGATCAATCCCAGGGTGGTGCCGCCTCTGGCGGCGACAAGGTTCAGGGCGAGCGCCGCCACGGCGGCGCCGGCGATCCCGCCGAGCGGGAGGGCCAGGCTAAGCGAGGCTGCGAAGCCGCCATAGAACACCACCACGGCCCCGAGGGCCGCCGCGGAGGAGATGCCGAGGATGCCGGGATCGGCGAGCGGGTTGCGCAGGTAGCCCTGCATCGCCGCCCCGGTCAGCCCAAGGCTGAAGCCGACAAGGCTGCCGAGCAAGGCACGAGGTAGGCGCAGTTCCCAGAGCACCAGCGCCGGGAGGGTCGCCCGTCCGGCGATGAGGTCGCCAGCCGCCGCCGTTACGTCGAAAGGGGCATACCCGACCGCGATGGACGCGACCGTCAGGACGAGCACAAGCAGGCCGAGTATCGAGACGACCGCGCGGGGTCCGACGACCGCCCGGTCGACCCGCATGGGAGGCGGGAGGGGAGCGTTCATCGTGCCGCCCGTTGGTGTGCCGCCGCAGCGAGCAAGGCCACGACCTCGGCGAACTGCGGACCTGGACAGGTCCAGAGCCGGTTCGGAATTGAGACGGTACGCCCCTGCCGACGTAGCGCGTCGAGGACGGGATGGTGCAGCAGGGCATCGGCCAGCGACGGCGCGCCGGGCTCCCCCTCGTCGAGGACGATGAGGTCGGCGTCGGCGAAGGCCGCCGCTTCCAGCGGGACCTGGCCGAAGCGGTCGCGACCGAGTTCTGCCGCAACGTTGACGAGGCCGGCGGCGCGGATGATCGCATCGCCAAGGCTGCCGGGTGCGACCGTGAAGGCATTCGGGCGCATAACGAGTGCCCGCAACGGTTTTGCCGCCGGCACCACCTGCGCCAGCCGCGCGTCGAGGTCCGCGACCATCGCCTCGCCGCGCGCCGGGTGCCCGAGGGCCGCGGCGACGGTCCGGATCTGGGCCCGCACCCCCTCGAAGTCGTTGGGTACGCCGAGTTCGAGAAGGGGGAAGCCGACGCGCTTGAGCAGGCCCACCGTGGTCCGCGTCGTGAAGGCTCCGGCCACGACGAGGTCGGGCCGGAGCGCGACGATCTCCTCCGACAGGCCACGGGTCACCGCGATGCCGGTGGCCTCCCGCGCGACGGTGGAGCTGCGCGGGTCATGGGCGAGGTAGGTCACTGCGGTGACCTGGTCGCGGTCGGCGAGCCGCAGGACCAGCTCGTCGGCGCAGAGGTTCATCGAGACGACGTGGACCGGATGCGCCGGCTCGTCTGCCGCCCACCCCGCACCTGACAGACCAGGCCAGACCGCAATCGCTAGCGCAGCCAGCGTCCATCGCATCGACATCGCAATCCTCAGAACGTCGTCACGCGGACGCCGCCGTACACGGCGAGGCCCGGCCCGAGGAAGCCGGTGGGGTTCTCGTAGCGGCGGTCGAACAGGTTATCGATCCGGCCGAACACACTCACCGTCTCGTTCACGTCGTAGTTGACCGCGAGGTTGACCAGGGTGAAGCCCGGGTTCTTCAGCCTCTGGATCGAGAAGTCTCGGTTTCCGTCTACGAAGTGGCCAAGCACGATCACCGTCCCGCTGAAGCTCAGGCCGGAGATCGGCGTCCACTGAGCGGTGGCGCTGCCCTTGTGGCGGGGCCGGCGCAGGAGCTCCTGGTTGGTAATCTCATTCTTGGTCACGGTGTTGGTGTAGTCGACCCGGCCCGAGAGCGTGTCGGTGAACCGGACCGCAACGAAGGCCTCGGCCCCGTAGGATTCGGCTCGCCCGACGTTCTCGTTCGAGGTGAAGCTGGCGTTGGTGTTGATCAGGTTCTTGAAGTCGTTGGCGTAATAGGTCGCGCCGACGAGAACGCGCTCGCCGAGCGGCTGTTCGAAGCCGGCATCGTAGCCGAGGCTCTCTTCCGGCTTGAGGTTGGGGTTGGCGAAGAAGTTGAACGCCGGGAAGCTCTGGAACAGCTGGCTCAGGGTCGGCGCCTTGAAGCCGGTGCCGACGCTGCCTTTGATCCGCGTGTCGGTGAACGGCAGGATGTAGCTCGGGGCGACGCGGAACGTGGTGGCCAGTCCGAAGGCGTCGTTCTCGTCGTGGCGAACGTTGGCGACGAAAGAGGCACGGTCGAACGGCGTCAGCTGTATCTCGCCGTAGCCGGCGGTATTGCCGTTCCTGGCCCGCAGGTTGCCGGAACCGAACGGGTTCGGATCGGTGGTCGACAGGCTCTCGTCGTCACGCTGCGCGCCGAACAGAACGAGGTTGCCGGGCGAGAGCTGGTAGTCGCCGCGGTACTCGTACCGCGTGCGCTCGCCGAGGCCGGCGGTCGGGAGCGGGTTGAACGGGTCGTACGCGTTCTGGACCTGGCGGTTGTAGAGGTTCGAGTAGTTGATCGCGAAGACGTTGTGGAAACCGGCGAACGGTGTCCACTCGGCCTCGTTGCGGGTGAAGACTTGCTGCACGTCCGCCTGGCTGCGCAGGCCGCCCAGCGTCACCGGGAAGGTGCCATAGTCGTCGCCGCTGAAGAGCAGCTTCGAGTTGATGAACCGCGTGATCGAGTTGATTCGGAACGTGTCGGTGAACTGGTAGCCGAACTTCGCCGAGACAATCTCGTTGTCGTAGTAGTTCGGGCGGGTCGTCGTTCCTGGGGCGACGAGGTTGGGCGGCGTCACAGGCGTTGCGGCAGCCCGGAGATGCTGGATCGACACCGAGTAGTCGAAGCCGTTTTCCGACCCGCTGATCCGGCCGCTCTGGTTGAACGTCCCGAATGAGCCGCCCTCGATCCGCGCGGTTGCCCTGGCCGGTCCTTCGCCACGCTTCGTCGTGAAGGAGATCGCGCCGCCGATGGCGTCGCTGCCGTAGAGGCCGCTCTGGGGACCCCTGAGCACCTCGATGCGGGAGAGGTCGTCGGTCAGGAGTTGCCCAAAGTCGAAGGAGCCGTTCGGGTTCGACGGGTCGGTCGCGTCGATGCCGTCGATGAGCACCTTCACGTGGTTCGAGTTCGAGCCGCGGATGAATACCGAGGTCTGACCGCCCGGGCCGCCGGTCTGCACGACGTTGAGGCCCGGCACCTGCTGGAGGGCATCCGGGACGGTGCGGCGCTGCTGGGCCTCCAGAGTGGCGGCGGTGAGCACGGTGACGCTCGATCCGACCTGGTCGACGGGCGTCGGCACGCCGGTGGCGGAGACGGAAAGCTCGGAGAGCGTGACGGCCGCCTCTGCCCCGCGCGGGACGTCGGCGAAGGGGGCGGCGGTCTGCTGCGCCAGGGCGGATACGGGAAGGGAGGCGCAGGCGAGCGCGAGCGTGCGCAAGCACGCGGATCGAGAGGGGAAGGACACGGGACAAGCCTCGGGCGACGTCTGTGGCACGTCACCGCGAACGAGGCCTGGGCGCTTGCCTGCCGTAAGGACAGCCGAACGCCTCGACACCCATCAGGACACCCCGCCCGATGCGTTTCGCGTGTGACCACGACTGACGGCAGGTCTCCTGGCTCGCGGGTCACCGCCCTCTCATCGTCTTCCCAGGCCCGAAGACCCAGTGACGTGTTGATGATGGGCTCGCCGCTTACAGTTGCGGGGGCAGCCGCGGCTTCGGGGAGGCCCTTTCGGACCTCATCCTCACCGCGTTCCCTTTTGATCCTCCGGGGAGGAACCGTCGGAGATAAGGAGCGCGATCAAAGCGTCCGCCGTCAATGGCACGCAAAGGCTTTCCGACGATGTGTGCCTGGAAGGTTACAGGTCAGCACTTACGAAGGTTTGCCTCGGTGCTATGCAGCGTCCGCTTTTCAAAAATTCGGCCCGAAAGCAGACCTTCGCATAACCACCCGACCCGGTCATAGAACGGACGGACGTATCCCGAACTGCCCTTGCCAAAGCAGGCTACGCGGGCATCGCCCGTAATGGGACGTTTAGGCGTCGGACCTACCCGACGGCATGGGCTACCGCTTCACGGGACAGACCTACCTGACCGACCTCACGCTGCCGAATTTCTCCTTCCACGTCACGGCCGCCTACGCGTTCCGGCGCACATCCGGAGTGAAGCTCGGCAAGCTGGATTTCCTCCGCCACCTCGGCCCGCCGACCTTCGATCCCGACCGGTAGGCTACAAGTGGGGGACGGTCGAAACGACCGTCCCCGGGAAATGACGCCGATCAGAGAACAGGCATTCCACCCGCCACGGTGACTGTCCGTCGTCAGATG
>NZ_BPQL01000055.1 GCF_022179225.1 Methylobacterium goesingense | reverse complement strand
GCCTCGATGGTGGCGTTCAAGGCAAGGAGATTGATCTGCTGAGCGATGTCCGTGATCATCGTGGCAACGCCACTCATCGACTGGGCCGCGGCCCGCAGCCGCTCGGTGGCAGCATCCGCTTCCCCGGCCCGGCCATGAATGTCGTCTACGACGGTTTTGGACTGAGCCATGCTGCGGGAGATCTGCAGCGCAGAGGCGTTCATGGCGTCAGCCGCATCCGTGACGGCCTGGACGTTATCGAGGGTACGCTCGGCGGCCTCAACAGCGACGGAGCGCGCCTCCATGTTGGCGGTGACGTTGGTAGCGTATTTGACGATCTTGGTCAGCCGGCCGGTGGGATCGAAGATCGGGTTGTAGCTCGCCTGGATCCAGACCGATCGCCCACCCTTGCCGAAGCGCTGGAACATGCCCGACGAGAACTGACCGCCGCGCAGGCGATCCCAGAACGCCGCGTAATCCGGCGTCTGCGCGTAGCCAGGCTCCACGAACATCGCGTGCGGTCGTCCCCGGATCTCTTCGATCCTGTAGCCGAGCGCCGCCAGAAAGTTAGCATTGGCGTCCAGGATCGTCGCGTCGGGCGCGAACTCGATCACCGCCTGAGACCGATTGACGGCCGCCAGCTGCCCCATCGCATCGGCGACATGCAGTTTCTGCGCGGTGATGTCGGAAGCGAACTTTACCACCTTGATCGGCACCCCATCCCGGTCCCGGATCGAATTGTAGGTAGCCTGGATCCAGATCTCGCGCCCGCCCTTGGCGATGCGCTTGAACTCGCCCGAGCGGAACTCTCCGCGGCCGAGATCCGCCCAAAACTCGCGATACGCAGTTCCCTCGCGTTCGGTCAGGTCCACGAACAGGCTGTGATGGCGCCCCACCACCTCGTCATGCGTGTAGCCTACCGCGGACAGGAAGTTGGCGTTGGCGTCCAGGATCGTGCCGTCGAGGGCAAATTCGATCACGGCCTGCGACCGCTGCAGGGCTTCGAGCTGCCCGTCATGGTCGATGTTGCGCATCACCTGTGCGGTGACATCGGTGGCGAGTTTAACCACCCGGGTCACGCGCCCGGCGCGATCAAGGACAGGATTGTAGGTGGCCTGGATCCAGACTTCGCGGCCACTTTTTGCAAACCGCTTGAACTCGCGTGTTTGCGGCTCGCCGCGGCGCAAGGCCGCCCAGAACGCGCGATAGGCCTCGCTGGCTTGCTCCGCGGGGGAGACGAAGCGCGCGTGGTTTTGTCCCTTCACCTCGGGCAGGGTGTAGCCCATTAGCTCAAGGAAGAGGCTATTGGCGGTAAGCACCGTACCGTCAGGCGTAAATTCGATGCGGGCCCTGGACCTGTCTATAGCCGCCATCAGGGCGCGCAGATCAGCATCGAAGAACGGCACGGTTGTACTCTCCCGAGGCGGCGGCCCGACTTTGCCCCTCTGTTAGGAGACTATGGTTAAGCGATAACGAAGCTACTCCTGAGGCCGCTTCAACATCGCGTGTCCAAAGGTAGACTCACGCTCAGTTTCATTCGCTAACCCGCTAGCCACCTGCTGCGGATTTACAATCCGCGACCTGACGGCCAAGAAGCAGACCCCCTTCTCCTGGGGCAAGTGGACCGGGCGCCGCGACGCCAAGAAGGGCCGCGCCCTGGACTTCTGACGGGGTCCGGACCGGGATGGGCTGATAACCGGGAGTTATCATGCCCTGGACTAGTATTTGATTGAACCGAGGTTACTTTTCGCAGTTTCATACCGTATACTCTCGACCGCAACGGGATAACCTTCGTTCGGGAGAAGCTTGTTTTGAGCAGACGCGAACTCGATCAGGAGTCAGAGCAGGCGCCTGCCTCAAAATATCAGAAGCGGCAACCAACGAAACAGGAGGCGGCCGCGATAGACAAGGCTGTCGCTTATTGCCGGAACCGAACACAGCCCCTCGCCTACGAGATATCGAGGATGGAAGGGGGCGACATCAAGATCAAGATCCCCCACGACAACCCCGGTGGCTTCATGGCTCAGGAACGGGCCACCTTCGGGACCGTGTCCGAGGAGTTCGCCCGCCGTGCCTCTGCCGACATCGGCGACATCGTGCGGAACCATGGCGAGAAGCTACCCTCTCCGAACAACATGAACGCTGGGATCGCCGCCGTCGCCGGGATCGAGCCCCAGAACGAGCATGAGGCCATGCTGGCGGTCCAGATGGTGGGCACCCACTCGGTCGCGATGGACATGCTGTCCCGTGCCAAGCAGGCGAACGGCACCGACCATCTGGAGCGATATGGCACCCTCGCGGTGAAGCTCCTGCGGACATACACGGCGCAGATCGAGGCCCTGGCAAAGCTTCGTCGTGGTGGTGAGCAGAAGGTTCGCGTCAAGCACGTGCACGTCTACCAGGGCGGTCAGGCGATCGTCGGCAACGTCACCACCGGCAAGGGTGGGGGGCTCCTCGAAAACGGAAACCAACCTCATGCACTCACTGGACCGGCAGCCTTCGCCCTTTCGGATGGCACAGCGGTGCTGCGCGAAGACCCGAGCCGGGACCCCGTGCCAGTCGCCGGCCGTGAACGGGAAGGCCAGGTGCCGGATGCACGGCGGCGCCCGAGGAAGCGGCGCGCCGAGGGGTGAGCGGAACGGGGCGTATCGGACGGGCCTCTATGTCGCCGAGGCGGTGGCCACGCGGCGTATGGCCAGAGAGACGCTGGCGAATGCGCGAGCCTTCTTATCGGATCTCTCGTGACAGGCGCACGCGCGCGTAGACTGGTGCGGACTGTGCGGGCACCTGTAGGTCCCGGCGTCGCAGACTTCTACGACTACTCCGTGTCGAAGACACCGAAGCGGAGAGGCAGAGCCGTAATCAACTCCTCCATCATCCGGCGACGGTCCTGCTCAGGCACATCGTTGATGGGCGTGTCTGCCTTGATGCCAAGCTTCATCCTAATCCCCCTCAGCTTTTCACCAATGAACCAGCTAAACTCAAAGTTCTCGCGGCCGCCACACATACCCTCCAAGCGGCGAAGCTCCGACTGAGCAGAAAAGTTTTCTCTTTCCCACTCTAGATAGTTATCTATACATGATATTACGAACGACTCTTCAATCCTTTTTTCTATTTCTTCGCTCATAGAGCGTCCAGAAATTTCGGCAGCTTGCATCAGTTGATCTTTACGTGCCTCACCGAGGCGGAACATGACATTTAATCGCTTGCCCTGCTCAGGGTTCTTCAGCGGTCGGCCAATCCGCTTCCTGTCATCCCTGCCCCCCTGCGTCATTGCCTATCTCCAAAGCCCCTTCTCTTTCCGCAATAGGATCATTGCGGTATCTTGACAAGCGCCTCGTTCCCTATCATCACTTTCCGCAATGATTTCATTGATGAAAGGTTGGAGGATGAGGGACGACATACTGGAAGTCCTGACCAAGCCAACGGTTGATGTGGTTCTGGCCGGACGAGTTTTGGGGATTGGCAAAGCGGCGGCCTACCGGGCTCGCGAAGCCGGAGACATCCCGTCCATAAAAATAGGCGGCAAGTTTCGTGTCCCGACCTCGAAGCTTCGCGAGATGCTGGCGCTGCCGGCCACCCAGGCCCTGGCGGCCACTGCCGACTGAATTCCGCCGCTGGCGGGATCGGCCCGCCGGCTCCTGAAGCGCCCTATCGGGCATGAGAAACCCCGGTCGCGTTCGCAGCGCGCCGGGGTCAGGAAGTCTCAGTTGATGCACCTGACCTATACTCCCCAGCGCTCCGTTGGGCAATCGAAATCCGTCATCCCGATGCCGTCCCACGACGGCCCACAGCCCGAGGAGCTTCGCGCTCGGCGGCTGCAAACCCGTTTCGCCTACAGCCCCGAGGTGGCCAGCCAGATCGCTGCCTTGGCCTACGGGGTGAGCGAGAAACTGGAGCGTCGCGTTTGAGCGCCGCCCCGCACGCCTCCTCGGACCCAGCGCCGGCAGTGCCCCGCGCGCCCGACCTGAACGGTCCCATCGCTGACGCGATCGGCGAGGCCATGCACGCTGCTGCGAACTATGCCGACACCGCAGGGCGGTTCGCGGAGATGCGAGACCTGCGCGGCCTGTCCTACGCCGTGCGATCCGCTGCTGCATGTGTCGGGACCGCCGCCGAATTACTCTCGGAACTGACTGCCTCCTCTCGCAAGGGAGGGACGCGCGGATGAAGGCGTTCCACGAGCTTTTCGGCGACGATCGGGAATGGGCGCTCGATAACAGCCTGCGCCGGTTCCGCGTCCGGTGTAGCCGCCTCGGCGACCTGCCCCAACGCGACCACTACCCGCCCGACTGGATCACTATCGTCCGCCTGAGCGACGGCTTCCGCATGGTTCTGACCGAACGGTGCCTGCGCTCGGGCGAGCCTTTCGAGGATACCGACTGGTACGCCGCGCGGCGCCTGGGACTCGTCAACGAGAACCGCCGGGCGCGCGGGCAGCAGGAGGTCTGACCATGGGCCAGATCGTCCCGTTCGCTCCCGTGCGCCTCGTCCGCGTCTTCCCGAACTTCGGCGCCTGGACGGTCCTGCTCATCAGGAAGGGCAAGCGTAACCAGCGTCTCGGCACCTACAGCGACAAGCGGGTTGCCGTGAGCACCGCAGCCAGGGTGTGCCGGATCGAGGGCATTCCCTCACCGGTCGTCATCGAGCTCGACCCGATCACGAGGGAATGGTCGCTCACCGAAGGGCCGGGCGTTGCATGAGCGAGGGGACCACGCTCGCCCCCGACCCCATCGCCGTTCGTGCCTTCGCGGAGCGGCTGAACTTCCACGTCGCGGCAGCCTTCGCGGGCTACCACGACCCCGGCCTGATGCAGCTTGTCGCTATCCATCCGGCTAGCGAAGCGACGCTGACCTTCCCGTTTAAAATCGGGGAGGTGAACTACATGGTGGCCGAGGCCATCCGGCAGGCCGAGAGCGGACATAACGTCTACGTCGAGGCCCGCACCGTGCAGAGCGGGGTCAAGCGCGGCAAGCGGGGCGGCATCGCCGACACCGTGGGCGTATTCGGCCTCGTGAACGACGCCGACGCCGACAAGGGTAAGGCCGGGCGGCTCAGCGTCGAGCCGTCGTTCGTCATCGAGACCAGCCCCGGCAACGCTCACCACTGGCTCTTGCTGGACCGCCCGTTGGGCGCGCAGCAGGCCCAGGAGCTTGGCGCCGCGATCCGGGCGCAGGGTGGCGCCGACTCCGCGTCGGGCGTCATCACGCAGCCTTATCGCATCCCTGGCACCCCGAACTATCCGGGGCGGCTCAAGCTCGCCCGAGGCCGCACGGCGGTGGCAACCAGCATCGTCAGCCTGGACGGTAAGGTGTGGTCAGCGGCCGAGCTACAGGCCGCGTTCCCAAGTCAGCCGAAGCCCCAGGTCGAGCGCCGCGAACGCGCGGCCGGCGCCAGCGGGATCACCAGCCCCCGCGTCGAAGACGTGGTGTCCGAGATCGGGGGCGACCGCTCGTCCCGGTTCTATGCCGCCGTGGCCTTCGCCTTCAAAGACGGCCTGATGCAGGACGATCTTGAGGTCCTGATGCGCCAGTACCCGGAAGGGTGCGGCGGCAAATATCTGGAGCCGTATGACCGCCTCGCGCGCGAGATCGATCGTGCGTGGGAGAAGGTGGCGACGAACACCGACGCGGTTCAGGAGGCCGCCACAACGCCCGCCTACGCCGATGGATCGAGCCCTATCGAGGAGGCGCGCCGCGCAGTTCAAGCCGGGGTGCAGCACTTCATCGAGACGGCCGAGGCGTACCGGCTCGCGGGCGACCCTGAGGCCGACCCCCCGGTTCAAGCCCTCGCCGTCACGACCGGCGTCGGAAAGACCCGCGCCACAGCCCGCGCCGTCGCGGCCTACGTCATCGGCCGGCGCGACAGCGGCACCCCGGCCAAGCCGATCCTGTACGCGGTCCCGACGCACCGCCTGGGCGACGAGATCGAGGCGCAGTTCGCGGAGCAGGGCGTTTCGGCTCGTGTGTTCCGGGGCAGGCAGGCCGACGATCCGAGCCGACCGGGCGAAACCATGTGCGACGACCTGGAAGCCGTCAGCATCGCCCTGAGCATGGGGGGCGGCTCGTCCGTGACTAAGATGTGCTGCCGGGCGAAGCTGGACGACGGCACCGAAGCGCAGTGCCAGTTCTACGGGACGTGCTCCTATCAGGCCCAGGTCACGACCCAGCCCGAGGTCTGGATCGTCGCGCACCAACTCCTCTTCAGCGCCGGGACCGCCCTCGGCAAGGTCGAATTCGTGATCGTGGACGAAGGGTTCTGGCAGACCGGCATCCGCATCCCGAAGCGCGGGCTTACCCTCGATGAGATCGGATCGGCGGTGGATTCGAAGGGGGCCGCACAGGACTACCTGGCGAACGATGTCGAGGTGTACCGCGCCCAACTCGCACGAGCCCTGAAGCGGCAGGGACAGCCAGGCGGCGTGCGCCGCACCGACCTCGTGGCCGAGGGCCTGGACGTTGACCGCTGCACCGCCGCCATCTCGGCCGAATGGAAGCTCAAGGACAAGGTTGCGATTTACCCCGGCATGTCCCGGCCCGAGCGCCGGATTGCCGCCAGGGCGGCCGAGCAGGCCCGGCACGCGCAAGCCTTCATCGGCCTTTGGATCGCCGCCCGTGGCGTCCTCTATGATGAGACGATCGAGGTTTCCGGCCGGCTCTACATCGACACCCGTGACGACGAGGACGGGCGCGTGTTGGTTGCCAAGGCCCGCAGCCTCAAGAGCATCCCGAAGCACTGGCACTGCCCGACGCTGATCCTCGATGCGACACTGCCCAGCCTCGAAATCCTACAGGCGTTCTACCCGCAGGTTCAGCCGGCGCCGGCCATCGAAGCCGCCATGCCCCACGCCCGCGTCCGCTACGTCACCGACGCGCCGACCTCGGCCAACAAGCTGAAGCCCGACGAGGACGGCACCGGCAACCGGAACCTACGGTCCGTCCGACGCGAGATCCTGCGCCGCTTCATGGAGCTAGGTCGCGTGCCCGTCCTTGTGATCGCGCAGAAGGCCGTCGCGGAATGGCTGCGGGGGAGCGGCCTACCCGCTAGCATCAGCACCGAGCACTTCAACAACGTCGCCGGCCTGGACCAGTACCGCAACGTGCGGGGCCTGATCGTCGTCGGGCGCACCCTGCCCGCTCCCGCTGCCGTCGAGGCGCTGGCCGGCGCCATCACTGGCCGGGACATCGAGAAGGCAGAGCCCTGGTATCCGAAGCCGGTTCGGGGCCTGCGCACCCGTGACGGCTCGGTGGCCGGCATGGAGTGCGAGACCCACCCCGATCCCGTAGCGGACGCCTGCCGTTGGCAGATTTGCGAGGGCGAGTTGATGCAGGCCATCGGCCGCGCCCGTGGCGTCAACCGAACCGCTGCCGCCCCCCTCGCCATCGACATCATCGCCAACGTCGTCCTGCCGCTGACGGTGGACGTAGCCGAGCCCTGGAACCCCGCAGGGGAGGAGATCGAGATGCAGATTGAGGGCATCGTTCTCGATAGCGGCGCCGATATGGCTGCCGCATGGCCCGAACTCTGGCCGACCCCAGAGGCCGCCCGGAAATGGCTGAGTCGCCGCCCAGCGGGTCAAATTCACACCGTGACAGAACCCTATAAGGAAGACTTTTATATAGGGTTTCGTCACGGTGTGAGGTTTCGCTACCAGCGGCCCGGCGCCCGCCAGAAATGGCGTACCGGAGCCTTCGACCCCGCCGTTGTTCCTGACCCTCGGGCATGGCTGGAAAGCCGCCTCGGCCCGCTTGCCGCCTTCCATATCTCTGAGACTGCGCAGCCCGACGCTGCGCCCGCTAGCCCGCCACCGCTGCACGCCGACCGACTCGCCGCCGACATCAAGGCTCGGCTCCGCGCGCGTCACCAGCAGGGCCCCGCTACCCTGCGGCCAGCCGCCGAATACGCCCCTGAACTAGTCGCCCGCTACCGCACCGTCTCGGCGGCACCGCCTGAGCCCTTCCGACCGGCGCCGGTCAAGGCCACGGTCGCGCGCTTCGACCCCCGCGTCCCGATCCGGTTCCCGCCGCTGATCGCGGGGCGGCTCGCGATGATGAAAGCGGCCGAGGCTGCGAACCGCCACACCCGCGCTGCGGAGACGGTCGAGCGATGATCTCACCTCACAATCAATGGGGGCCTTTCGCGGAGGGCATAGACCCCGCTGAGCAGCGCGCTGGACTCCGATCTCTGCGTGCTCTGACGAAGATCTACGTCGGCGTCCGCGCAGCGGATGCCCGCCTTGCCGCCTCTGCCCGAAAGGCCTGCACATGAAAAACCACCGCCCGATCGACGTCCTGTTGGGCCAAGCCGATCTCCGCTGCGTCGTCTGTGATATCTCCACGCGCGTCGGATGCGACTGCCACACGAAGTGTCGGTGCGGTTGGTTCTTCCGAAAGGGAGAGGCCTGCCGAAACCCGCACCATGCCTGCGAGAAGGCCGCTCGCGATGCAGGGGCTGCCATTGCCGGCAGCGTCCTCTTCGAGATCCGCCAGCATTATCCCGAGCCGATGAAGTATGCCTCCGGCGGGTTCAGAAAAACGTTGCAGGCCATCATTCAGCGCGAAGCCGCAGCGATGGTGCTGGAGATCCTAAGCGCTGCTCCCGATGCATCGAGAAGCCAGGTGCGATCATGATCCCGGTCGCTATTCAAGACCGACTCGCCAAGCTTCTGCCCCGTCTCGCCAGCGGCCATGATGGAGAGGTGGTCGCTACGGCTCGCGCGATCGGCCGGACGCTCGCTGCGGCAGGGCTCGACTGGCATGCCCTCGCGGCCGCTATCCAAGCCTCGCCTCATGGAGCATCCAAGACGGCTACGCCGAAGCGCTCCTCACCGCCGCCCGCCTCCACGGGCAGTGATCCTTCAGCATCTTGCAGCAGGCCAGGGATGCGATTGTGGGACACGCAAAGGGTGGAGCCCTGGTGCCGGGCTGCTAGCTACGCGCTCACCCTCGACTGGACGATGCCGAAGGCCTTCGGCGGCCGCTTCCTGACAAAGGCCGAGCGGGATCGTCTGAAGGTGTTCGAGCGCTCGGGCCGTGTCACTAACGCCGACGCGGCCTGGATTGAGGAGGTCGTGGCCCTCGCACACAAAGCCGCCGAGACGTGGCGTGCCAGGGGGAAAGCAGCGTGATCCCCGACACAAAAACGGCGAGGCTTTCGCCCCGCCGCCGGTCGTCTCAAGGGTCGAAGGGCTTAGCGCCTCGGGCCACCAGCGGTCTGGCCGTACTGCTGCACCACGAAGTTCGGCTGGTTGGCGTTGCCTTCCTGCGCCGAGTCGTGCCGGCGGCCATAGCCGATGGAGCCGGTGGTGATGTCGTCGTAGCTGCGGCCCTCAAGGCCACCGGGCGCCGTCACGGCGGTGACGCCAGCGGGAGCGGTGTAGCTCTGGGCCAGAGCAGGCGAAGCAATCGCGCTGACGCTCAGGACGACAGCAGCAACAGTAGAAGCGATACGAGTGTTCATGGCACAATCCACTTGGGTTTGCGCGGTCTCCGTCGAATGGCGGCTGGCCGTGACTTGTTCAGTGACCTTGATCTAGGCCCCCATCAGCCGGAACGCCGTGCCGTTTGGCACTCGCGCATCAAGCCAACACCTCACGTGCAGGAGCACGACTCCATGATCCGTTCACGAACGACCGTACCCATTTCCCCGGCTTCTCAAGAGCCGGCAGTTCACGCTGCTTCGCCTTGGCAGGAGGCCATCGTGCCGATTGCGGACGCCCTACTGAGCCTTGTCTCCGCTGTTGAGAGTGGGCCTACGACAGGCCCTGCTGTGAAGGCTTTCCAGGCCGCGATCCGGCGAAAGGGCGAGGAAGCCTCAGCAGCGGGCGGTAGCGAGGCCATGGAGGCAGCGCTGCGAATTGTCGCCAATGCCGCTCCTGACCGCGCTGAGCGCCGGGAAAGCATCATCGACAAGGCATGGGCAGGCTTAAACGGCTGGCGGCCCGAGGAGCACCAGCCGTGATGTCCTCAGTAGCCGTCGTAGAACCGCCTGGGCCGGTCGTACTCGTAGCCACCACGGCGACCGTAGCCATCTCCGTAGCCGTAGGGCCGTCCCTCGTAGAAACGGCGGGGTCCGCCGTAGCCACCATAGCCATAGCCCCGATCATTCGGCCGGCAGCGGCCCCACGGATTGGGATGGAAGCCGGGGCCGCAGCCTCCGGCCACGAACTCGACCACAGCGTCACCGCCGGTCTGTTCATAGGGGTCGAACGAGAGGTCAGCGGCTTTGGCCGACGTTGCCAGGCCGAGCCCGGCAGCCAGCACAGCAGCTATTCCCAGGACCTTCACGCGCATCATGACCTGAACCCTGTTGGCGTCCGGCCTTAACCTCGGCTGACCGGAGAAACCCAAGGCTGCGCCCCATGCGCTGAACCGATCCTGACAGAAGCGCGGCCGTTTCGTTCAGGCAGTTCCAGATCCATTTCACGAGGGCTACACGCATGACCTCATCCGAGCGCGCCGCCTACGACCTCGGCATCCGCGCCGCGATCGACGCCGCCCGCATCGTCGCGATCACCATCGAATGCGCCGACGACGCCAGCACCTTCCGCAAGCGCGTCACGGCCGAGGCCCTGGCCGCCTTCGCGGAGGCCGCCGAGGGCCTGAAGCTCGGCCCAGGTCGAGGCGCCGCCTCTTCGTCCGAACCTGAAAAAACCTGACGCCCCCTGAGTTTTCGGAAGCCGTATGAGGTCGAGGAAGTGCCGGCCTTTCCGGCAATGTTCCTGACCATTCGCGAGAGCAATCGTCCGCGCAGCAGCTTGAGACAAATGCGTGTCACGCATAGCTTCTCCGCCACTAAAAGCGTCGGGAAGCGCCTAAAAATATCTATAAACCACTGATGGCAACCTGCTCGATTTTGTAGGTATTCCGGATCAGCGCAAGACGTCTCGTAGTTCTCGTGAGACTCTGTCTTGCCTGATGGAGACCCACTTTGGCCGTCGCCTTCCCGAGCCATCTCTACATTCGAATAGACCGTGAGTTGCGCATGGTGCTTCAGGCAGTCGCCTCGAACAGGTCAGGGAATGTCAGCGATGTCGCTCGGCAGTACCTGCGCGATGGTCTTGAGCGCGCGACCGGCACGAAGATCCCTCTCCCTCCGAAATCCCGCTGTTCAGAGCAGCCACAGACCTGAGGAGACGCCCCACATGGCTACGGAACGAAAGATCGGTGGCGTCGTCTACCGCTGCGACAAGATCCCGGCCGAGCAATCGCTCAAGCTCTACATGCGCCTGAACCAAGTCTTCAAAGGTGACCAAGTCGTGTTGGGGACCATCGCTGCCAACGTCGATCGCCAGGGCGCCTTCCAGGCGTTCTTGCACGCCTCAATGAACAACGAGATCAACTCCGAGGATGCGGTTGCCTTCATCACCGACGCGGTCGGCCTGTGCAGTGTCGGTAGCGACCCTGCCATCCTTGGTGTGAAACCGAGCACGATGGATGACGCGGTTGAGGTGGCGTGGTTCGCGCTCGGAGTGCAGTTCCGGGATTTTATCGTCGCCGGCCTCGGCAAGATGGCGGAAGCGTAGGCCGGGACGGATCATCGCCGAAGATGCTCACACCACGCGAGATCAGCCGCATCGCCCCGAACCTGGAGCGGGAGATGCTGCCCTATCTGCTCCGCCCTACACCCTGCATGAGCGAACCGCCGCTCTGCACTCTGCACGAGCTTCGCACGATCTACACCCTTGATGATCTCGCTGACTTCCACGAGGTACTGGACCTGCGCGAGGCCGCCGGGGAGAAGGCCGCCCGCGTGGCCGAACGTGAGGCGCAAACCCGCAACCGAGGGCGCCGCTGATGGTCATCGAAGAACTTATCGCGAAGCTCGGGCTAAGGTTCTCCGGCGGCAACGACACCGCCAAATTCCTGCGCGAACTCGACAAAATCAAGCGGGCCAGCAAGGATCTCGGCAAAGGGTTCGACTTCAAGTTCGGCGGCAAGTCCGGCTTGGGTCGCATCACGGCCGACGCCGAGCGCGCGGCGCGTGCCTTCCGCAAGATGCGTGAGGAGGCTGCCCGCGCCGGCCGGGTTCGCTTCCCCGGCTTTGGTCCTGTTGGCCCAGGCGGTAGCACGCGACCAGGCGCGCGACCCGGCAGGGCAGCCGCAGCAGGGGCGGTCGCGGGTGGTGCCGGGGGCGGCACCGTCAGCGTGCTCGCGTCCCTCGGATCGGTCGTGGCAGCGCTCAACCGCTTCGGCACGCTGGAAGCCGCCCAAGTCGAGTTGGCTAAGACCACCGAGAAGACAAAGGAGCAGGTGCAGCCAGCCGTGGACCGGTTCCTCGTCTCAGGGCCGAAGTACGGAACGACAGCCAAATCCCTTGTCGGAGCGGCGAGCGCCTATGCGGCGGCCGGCGTCGATTACGACACGTCGATCGCCTCGGCAGAACTGACGGCCAAAGCCGCCAAGGCCGGATCGGTGGAGATCGACAAGGCTGCCCAGGCCGCCATCGTCTTCATGCAGAACCTCGGCGTGAAGGTTGAGCAGTTGGAGACGGCGTTCGACTACTCGATCAAGGGCGGCAAGCTCGGCAAGGCCGAGTTCAAGGAGTCGGCTGGCGTGATGCCGGAGTTGGCAGCGTCCGGCTCCAAGATTGGCTTGCAGGGCCTAACCGGCGTTCGCGACATCATCGCAGCCCTGACGGTAGTCCGGGAAGGTACGGCGACCACAGCCCAGGCAGCCGACTTCCTGCGCGACTTCATGGAGAAGATGTCCGCGCCGGTTACGGTGAAAGCGTTCAAGAAGGCCGGCATCGATATCGAGAAGGAATTGAAGGACGCCGACAAGAAGGGCGTGTCGCGCCTGGATCGGACCCTCGATCTGGCTGCCCGCTACTCGAAGGGTGACGCCTTCAAGGAAGCCGAACTGTTCGGGGATCTCCAGGCCCGCAACGCCATGAGCGGGCTTCTGAAGAAGCGCGACAAGTACGAGGAGTTCAAGGGCACGATTGAGCGCGAGGCGCCCGGCACGATGCAGGTTGACCTGGCCAAGTCGATGGACACCTTCAACAGCAGCCTGGAGCAGTTCGGCGCTACCATTGACCGGATTATGGTCGGGGTCGGTGGGGCGCTCGCGCCCGGCGCTCGGGCTGGACTAGAGATCGCCTCGGCCGGCGACCAAGCTCGGGTGGATGGCAAGGGCCAGACGCCGGGCGAGGCCAACGCCATGGTGGAGAAGCTGAACCGGCTTCTCGGCGCGCCGCCGACCTATCACGGTGTGCTCGGAGGCTACGGCGGCATCACCGCCAAGAGCTTCGAGGATCGGTTCGGCGCGGCTGCCCCTGATAAGCGCCCAACCTTCATGCGCGGCATGGGCAAAGGCATGACGGCACCGAGCTTCGGGTCCCTTGGTGACCGGGCTAACTGGATGGGCCAGGGCGCGGCAAAGGCTGCTGGCGTCACGAACACCTACGAGAACACAGGCAACGATCAACGCACGCAGAACGTGACGGTGAACCAGACGGTCAACGGCGTGCCGGGTGTCGCTGCCTCGGCCGCAGCGGGCGTCAAGGACGCCCTACGTTCGATGGGGCCTTCCATTGTGAAGGCCAACCCGACCGAAAACATCAGCAAGCCGTGATCTGGATCAGCCTCGCGGCGCCCGCCACCCCGCAGCCTTGGCTTCGTCTTCGGAGCAGAACATGCGCTCGCCGGACCTCTCGCTGATCCGAGTACGGTCGTAATCGCGTGAGCCGGGGACGTGGTAAACCTTCTCCCCCGCCCGCGAGATGTTGCCCTTGATGGCGCATCCGCCGGCCGGCGGGGCCTCAACCTGCTTGGTAGGGCCTGGGATCGGCCCGTCTGGGCCGCCAGGGGCAGCGAACCCCATCCCCATTGCGCGCTCCCCCTTCCGCCAATCGGCCGGCGTCGTAAACGATCCAGCCCAGATGCCCCTCTTCGTAGCCTTGGCCGTCGTTTCGGCCTGCACGTAATCGCTGGAGTACCGGCGGTAGGCGACGGCGTGACCCTGCGTCACCATCCAGCCGTTCAGGTCCTCGGGACCCTTGCGGCAGACAGCAACGGTTCGGCCGTATTTGTCGGTGTCGCGCGGTTCGCAGGAGATCGGGGATGTCCCAATCCTATCGGCCAAGGCGAGCGCTGCGACCTGGCCGCAGCGGTAGCTCTTACCGATAGCGTCCTGGCAAAGCTGAGCGCTCTCTGGCGCATCGATCCCATGAAGGCGGATCTTGATCGCGCCGATCACGACAGTGTCGCCATCGGTGACAGAGGCACGCCCAACGATCGGTTCGGCGGCCTGTGCAAGGTGGGGTACGGCCCAAAGAGTGAGCGCTAACCAGTCACTTCTCATCGACGGGCGCAGACCTTCAGTTGGTATGCCAGATCCTCCAGCGTCTGCGCATATTCCTTCGCAGCCGGCACGAGCTTCCGCCGTGCATCTTCCGCGCGGATCGCGGCAAGCTTGAACTCGGGGGTGCTGGCAATGGTGAGATCGATGACTCCCTTCGGGAGTGTGGATGAAGCGAAGTGGTCCATCGTCTCGCTGGCGGAACTGAATAGCTTGGCCGCCTCGGCGCATTCTGAAGGGGTCATCGGAGCCGCCAAGACTGGCGTCACAAGGAAGGCGAGGGCAGCGAGAACGTAGCGCATTTCTGAGACATGACGCGGCAATGCATCCGACGCAATGCATGGGAGGAGCAGGCAAGGCCTCTCCCGTTTTCGGCCTTCTCCTATACCGCTGGGACGATCTAGACCCCTCTTCCGCACCTTCGCGGCCGACGTAGATCCCAGCCTCTGTCTGGAAGGGGGCAGATGGGTCCTGACCCAATTCAACGGAATATGCGCGGCTGATAGGAAGGCGTCTCCAGGGCGGTTCCTATCGCGAGCATGGACACTCCCTGGAACTACCGAAGATCTTTTCATTTTCGGCCCCCCGTTAGTACTACGCACTCCTAACGTAAGTGAGCAATTGGACGGGTTTTTCCCTAACGCAAGGAAACAAAGTCCTAACGCTAGTAAGCATTCCCTCCTGGCGTTAGGGGTTCACTTACAGCCGTTAGGACCTTGCACCCTTACGTTAGGACTCGGCCTACAGACGTTAGGGATCTGCTTTTCCAGTCGTTAACCCGGCAACTCGCCACGCTGTCGTGACGACGTTACGGCAAGTTCTCGCCTTTATAACCATAGGTGGAATTCGACCACAGGCTTCACGTGAGAGCACTCCTGCTTCGCTCGGTTCACCGTTCGAGCAGATGCACTCGCCGCATGGCTGCGTCGATGGTGTCCAACTGGAGACGGTCGGGGGTCGCGCTATCGATGGGCAAATCTCTGCTGTTCCGGCAGCCGTTTGATCGGTTCCGCTGCAGAAATCGTCCCCAGAATTAACAACCTATCTGTGGGGCGCAGCGCTTTGCACCCTATCGCCTGGACTGGAGCTGCCGCCGAGTCGTTGGGCTGGGTGGGTCCGGTCTGATGCTCCTCCTGTGTGAAGCCACCCCGCTTTTGCTTGCCACCCCGCTTGATCCACGCCTGCCATTCGCGGCTGATGATGCGGATGATGTTCGGGTCGTTCTTCCGACCCACGTTGCGGCGCTCCTTCACCGTGATGAGCCCGTCCCCCTCAGCGAGGCGGATTGCCATCTGTGCCAGGCGGCGAGAGACTCCGGCCCGTGCCGCGATGGCATCGACGCAAAGGATGCACTCCTTCTTCGCGGCCACCTCGTCGGCGATGATGCGCAGAACGGCTCGCTGCCCTTCGGTGAAGCGGGCGGCAAGGGCCGGCGGCATGGGTCCGGAACAGGAGAGGAGCCGGCGCCGATCACGCGAGGCAAGGCGATCGGGCGAGACGGGCACCCGGCGGGGCGGAAACATGCTTCTGCGGATCGTGGGACCAAGGACAGGCCGGATAGCCTCTTTAATCGAGCTACGGCGCCCCTGGAGCCGTTCGGCGAGTTCCTGAGCCTCCTCGTCGGTCAGGGCGCCCGCGGCGTGCCCCTGCCAAAGCTGGCGGCCCGCCTCGTTCATCTGTGCGAACGTACGCGCAGCCTCGATCACGGCCTGCATTGCGGCGTGAAACATCGGTCCCGGTCCCTATTCGGGCCGCAGGCAGGCACAAGGCACGACTTCTCGACGTGAGAATTGGCGTTCTCACTTGACACCCGAGGGCGCCGTATGGCTTGTGAGGAGTTGGAACCGGTCCTCACAGACCTATCGATTTCGCGGCCCTCCAGTTTGGCGACTGGGGGGCCGTAGTCGTTTCAGGGTCTATCTCGCGGCGATCTCTCCTGACGCCGGCTCACGACTCACCCAAGGGCGAGCGCAGCCAGACATGCCATCTCGCGTGGCGGACATGGTTAAGTCAACGGTAGCCCCGTCCCGATTCATCACCAGTAGGAAGGCTTGGCCGCCATGACGGATGACGACAGCGGTGCGCAGGACCGCCGCGAAACGAAGGCAGCCAGGCATCTGGAGAGGGCCCGCGCCGGCGGCGAGGCACGGGCGGATTACGATGCAACCCAGCAGGCGACCGAGGACAAAACGGTGCGCCTCAAGGCCCTTCGACTCGCCAAGGAAAAGGCGGACAAGAAAGGGTAGCTCAATCGCGCGAGGGCAAGGCCGCTGCCACGTCGTTGGGAAATGCTTGTGCGCGTTCCCATATGATCCTGATGATCATCTTCACCCCCAATCCCCACTCCCTGCGGATCACGCCGTCCGCAACGGAGCCCGGTCGGTTCGACTGGGCGATCTGGAAGGGAAGGGAGGTGGTTCAGCAGTCAGTCCGGTCCTTCGGGTCTGAGGGAGCCTCGGAGGCTGCTGGTGATATCGCTCTTCGGGCTGTCACGGCAATCTGGCAGAACGCTCGGTAGCTCCTTAAGCCTCCTCGCCCTCAAGGAAGACAGCCGTGCATCTCAGATTAAGCCAGGCCTTGCCGCGCACTGAGGTTCAGTTGGCAAGGGAGGCTGAGAAGGGGCGCATTGCTCAGATGGCTTGGACAGACCTCTCTGATGCCAACCAGGCGCAGGACGAGAAGACTGAGCGTCTGAAAGCCCTACGATTGGCAAGGCAGGCTGGACGGTAAGAGCGACCGGGTTTCGACCCTGAGGGTTAGAATACGGATCTGTCATTCGAACCCTTGGCTGCATCGATGCGCCTTGCGCAACGAGACAATGATCCGGTTTAAGATCCAAGGGATGCCCATCTGATCCCGCGAACGTGAGACGCCCACCGCAATCGTTTTGATAGAGCTGGCAACGCTTCGGCTCGACGGCGCGAAGTACTTTTCACCCGCCCGGAGCAATCCGCGGCGGGTTTTTCACACGCCCGTGATGCAGCCTCAGGCAAGCTTTCAAATCCAGATTGCAGGCGCCGCCAGTTGCCAGCGCCCCGGCAATCTGCGGACACACCCTCACCCGCCCGGCTCCGGCCGCGGCGGGTTTTTCCATTTCAACCTCAATCGTCAGCCGTTTCCGGCGACCGGTCCTGTGCTGATGCGAGCTGCCGTACTGGCTATAGCGAGGACGTTGCGGCGTAGCTTGGCATTGTCGATCTTCGCGAAAGCTCGAAGCAGATCCGCTGCCCCTGGCAACGCGATCAAACCAAAGATTTCCAATTCCCCGGCGGGGTCATCTGCGTCTCCGTAAAGCGAAGATACTGGCACCGCGAAGAAATTTGCGATTGCGTGAAGTCGCCCAGCGCCAATCCGATTCCTTCCCCTCTCGTATTTCTGCACCTGCTGGAATGATACGCCAAGAGCCTTGCCAACCTCAGTCTGGGACAGTCCCTTCGCTTTGCGCAGAGCTGTGATGCGTACGCCGAGAGCGTGGTCATCTGCTGTGGCAAGTTTCTGTGTCATGTCTGTCCCCGAACCAAATCTCTGGTTGTGGTCAATATTGCCTGACACCATCAGTGTGCGCCAGCGACACGACGCTTTCTACTTAAACTTAACAGCTGAGCCCTCTCAATAATTCGACGTACTCAATGGCCGCCGGGCTTTCTCGCTCCTGGCGGCTCGATCCGTCGCCTGATCTCGGCCAGGGTCTTCGCTGCGGAGCGTTGCATGGTGGAGTTCTGAGCCTCCTCCGTTACGTCGATCAGGATCCGCTCGAACGTTGTCGTCGATATTCCCAAGCGCTTGGCCAACGCCTCTAACTTCAGGAGTTCGACGGCCTGCTCCTCGAAGGTCACTCCCCACCCTTGGGGCCATTCATGTGGCTTGCCAGGTCGAGGTGATCTTTGCGCGCCCCCGGCGCCTTGAATTGGATCCGGTCGTGAAGGAACGACAGAACGCCGAGGAGTTCGAGCTTGCCTTCCGATGAGGTAGCCGGGTCCTGCACCATCTGTCGAACCTCCTCGTGCACATCTGAGAGCGCCTGCAGGTAGCCCACCTCTACGTCTGTCATCGTCACGCCTTCTCCGGGCAGGCGAGCAGGATGGCGGTGCGAACGACGCCACGCTTTCGGGCGGGTTTTGCACCACCGCCTGAGATCGTCGCATTGGCGAACGGATGACTGGTGACTGCCTTATGGATATCAAGCCAGTATCCGGCTTGAAAATGGAAGTGTTTAGCCGCCAACGATCCTAGGTAAGCATCGACGGCTTTATCTACCTCGTGGCTTGAAACTATTTCATATAGAAGAAGTTCGTCGGTGGTTTGATTTTGTGTCATCACCACGCAAACGCTTTGTTACAGCGTAAGGTTCGGTTGGTGCCCAAATACAACGATCGCGCGGTGCATACGCTCAGCAAGGTTGGGGCAGACATAGCAACGGCCACAGACACTGAGACAAGGTGCGCGTACATCCGGCGTCACCCCATCCCGGCATCGTGGCCGCACCCGATCCAGCGATAGCAGCAGGAGCGGTATAACCTCAGATGAGGATCGTATGGTTAATGTTTAACGAAGCTGCCCCCGCCGCCCGATCTGATCACGGGACCGGCGGGGTAGGATCGTTCATCTCACGCTGAGCCGGTACGCATAACAGTGGCTCGCCGGTAGGATGGCCGAGGCTGGTTAGCCGGTCCTCAAACGCTCCACGGTGGCACGGCATCAAATCGGGAATGCGACACCTGAAAGCGAGATCTGACAGGCGGTACCCAATCGCGCAGCCTGCTGCACACGCATACCCTAGAGAAGTGACGCGTAGAGCTAGCTCTCGTCTTCAGGTGCAGTACGGACGAAATTGACAACGAGACCACTCACTTTGCCATCGACTTGCGATGGCGTAAGTCGGACGTGGTAGCGGCTACCGTCCGTCCCATCAAAATCACGGGTGATCATCCGCCCCTCGGTCATGACCGCCTGAGCATCCTGGGGCAACCAAGACAGCGAGAACGGTCCGGCGAAGTTGCTCAACCGCCTTCCACGGTCGCTCGCTTGTATTCCGAATACCTGTGCAGCAGCGTCAGTAATTGTACTAATGCGCAGGTCGGCATCGAGGAACACACTGGCAATGCCCGTGCTTGCAAAAAGCAGCGTCTGCTCGACCGTGAGCCGATCCAACGCCTCGATCTTCGACTCAAGCTCGACATTAACCGTATGTAGCTCTTCGTTTATTGACTGCATCTCTTCCTTGGACGCCTGTAGTTCTTCGTTTGCTGACTGCATTTCTTCGTTGACTGAGTACAGTTCCTCGTTCGACGATTTCAATTCCTCCAACGAAGTTTCGTATTCCTCGACAATCCCTTGAAGTCGTTCACGGGTTTTTGCCAACTCATCTTCAAGTCGCTGCACCACCTCCTCTTGCCCAATCTTCGCTTGTGCATCCCGTTGCTCGTTGCGCATTCCCGTTTCGGCGAACACGACAAGGAACAGTGGTTCAACGTTCGGCCGCTGCGCCAGTGGCCTGACGGTCAGCGATAAACGCTGCTGTGTAGCGCCCGGTGGTCCAATCTCCAGGCCATGGCGTACAACCACTGCGTCGGTTTCGATCGCTTCACGTAGCGCAGTGCGTAGTTCGAGCCGGAGCCCCTTGGCGACGATCGCGGCTAACACGTGCGTCGGGGGACCCGGCGCGACTTCCAGAACGGTGTTGATCCGGGCTGAGTAGTGCACGGCCTCACCGGTACGCGTCACAACCGCGTGTGCTGGAGCGAACTCGGCCAGAACCTCGGCTTCCACGGCGTGACGCAAGCTGGCCCGCGCCAGCGCACCCTTGGGTCTGATCTGAGCGCTGGGCACGAGATCGGCCCAGGTGTTCCCAACCATCGACGGTAGCCTCACCGTCGATACTACATCGGATGCCTGGAAGATGCGGTGACGTTTGTCGATCGTAGCGAACAAGTCCTCGAAGCGCGTGACGTTCTCGGCCATCCCGATGAACAGGTAGCCGTTGGTGCGCAAGGCGTAGTGTAGCACCGGCAGCATCCGCTCCTGCGTTTCGAGGTCGAGGTAGATCAGCAGGTTTCGGCAGGAGATCAGGTCGAGGCGCGAGAATGGCGGGTCGCGTAAGACGCTGTGCGGAGCGAAGGTGCACAGGTCACGCACCGCCTTGCTGATTACGAGGCTGTCACCCTGCTCGATGAAATGCCGGGCGACTCGCTCGGGAGAGACGGCATCGAGGTAGGCCCTGGGATAGCGGCCGATCCGGGCCACCGCGAGCGAGCGCTCGTCGATGTCGGTGGCAAAGATTTGCACGCGCTGCGGCGTCGCGAGCAGGTCCATATACTCTCGCAGCAGAATGGCGATCGAGTACACCTCTTCGCCGGTTGAGCAGGCAGGCACCCACACTCGCACAACGTCGTCAGGAGAGCGGCCCTCGAACAATTTGGGGATCACCCGTGCAGCCAGAGCGTCGAAGGCGGCAGTGTCGCGGAAGAACTTGGTGACGCCGATCAACAGGTCTCGGAACAGCGCCGCCGCCTCGGCCGCGTCCGTGCGTAAGCGCGCGAGGTAAGCGTCTGCTCCTGTATGCTCCCCGACCCTGATACGACGGGCCAGCCTTCGTTTGAAGGTACTGGTCTTATAGCCCGAGAAGTCGTGCCCGACCTGCCTACGCAGGATCGCGTGGATTTCCTCAAGAACGTCGTTGGTGACCGCGACGCCGTTCGGATCGTCACTCTTGCTGAGCGCCACGATTTCTTCATCGGGGATATGAGCGGCGATCAGCGCTCCCATATCCACGGCTGGGACGACATAGTCCACGTACCCGGTGCGGATCGCGGAGAGCGGCATGTCAGGAGTGTCTGGTCCATCCTCGTCCGGAGCCTGAGCGAGGGTGAGACCACCCTGCTCTTTGACTGCCTTGACGCCGATCGTCCCGTCGCCGTCGCCGCCCGAAAGAATGACAGCGACTGTGCGTTCGCCTCGGTCGAGCGCTAGAGCAGTGAGAAAAACATCGATCGGCTTGGTTTCTCGGACGCCCTCTCCGAGGGCCGTCAGGGTCAAGCGGCCGCCCTTAATGCCAAACATCATGCCGGGGGGCATGACGTAGACACGGCCAATCTGCACTTTCAGACCATCGACAGCAGCCTCCACCGGCATAGCGGTGAGCCGACTCAGCACATCGGACAGTAGGCTGTCGCGGTCAGGGCTCAGGTGCGTGACGACGACGACAGCGGCGTTAAAGGGCTGTGGCAGTCCACGGAAGAAGCCGCCCATGGCTTCGATCCCGCCAGCGGAGGCGCCCACTCCAACGATTGGGAAGAGATCCTGTGCCGTCATCGCATGCTCCTGGGCACCGGCCTCAACAATGCTGTCGTTGCCAAGGTTCGAGGCTTCGGTGTTGCGCAAGGCGAGCGCGGTCGGGTCTCATATCGTAGGTCGCGGTCACCCGTCGTTCGTCAACTCTTGGGTGATAAACCCGACACAGCGGGCACGTGCCTCGGGATCTTTGAGTCGAAGGAACAAGCGCATCACAATCAATGCCTGCTCGACGTCCTCGGTGGGGGGATCAACGTCGATAACGAGCAAAGGCTTGAATTGCTTCGCCTGATAGAAGCTATCGACCGGCACGTTCAGTGCGATTGCGATAAGGTCCAGAGATCGCCTGTGCGTGCGATTCGATGCCTCGCCGTCGTCCATGATGTCCCACCAGCCTTGCGTTAGCTTAACCGAGGTCAGTGCATGGCGACCTTCAGCGCCTGCGGGCTAACGGCGGCAGCAACACGACGGCCGACGTGGAGGAGCACGTTGCCGACGAGTGCACGGGTGCAGGGCTCGCCATCCTCCTTCGCAAGCTCGTAAACCTCGATGAGGCTTTCAACCAACCGTTGGGGAGGGCCGGGATCGTGGGGGCGGATCGCCGGCTCGATCTCAACCGGAGTAGCAGCAGCGAGAGTCTGCCGACGTGATCGCTCGACGAGGTCCATGGATCTGCCAAGAACCTGTCGGGTTACCTCAGCGGCTGCGCGCAACTCCCGAGCGACAATGAGAGCCCGGTCCGCAGCGTCCAAACTGACAGTCATCGACAGTCCTTCCGATCAGATAACATCCGATCCTATCCACGTTTCGCTTCGATTGCGAGCAGATTGCGAGCTAATAATTTCTGATCACTATGGGCAATTGGCCGAATTTCACGGCAGTGACGAACGGACGATCGAAGACTACAAATCGACTTGTGTTGGGATCTTGAACCCCAGGCAAGAATACGATCCGACCTGAAGCCTTATGGTCGAAATTGATCAGAAGCAGCCGCTCCCCTCATCGGCCCTTGCCTCGGCGACACGGATCGGGTTCACCCCCGGCCCATGATCAAATCCGAACTGATCCTGCGTATCGCGGCGCAGAACCCGCACCTCTACGAGAGAGACGTAGAGGCGGTGATGAACGCCATTCTGGGCCGGATCTCGGATGCCCTGGTGGCCGGCGATCGAGTGGAGCTTCGCGGGTTCGGCGCGTTCACGGTGAAGGCACGTGCCGCTCGCGCCGGCCGGAACCCTAAGACCGGGGAGGCAGTACCAGTCGGCGACAAGCTCGTGCCGGCCTTCAAGACGGGGAAGACGATGCAGGCCCGTTTGAACGCCCCCGAGGCGTCCGCACTGGCCGAGATAGAAGCAACGGCCCATCGGCTCCTGCGCCGGTCGTGATTACGGGGCTATGGCCTATCGTCGTGCTCGTCGGTCTGAGGGGCATGTCCCTCGACGATCCGCCGCAGCATCCGATAGGTGTCAGCGACGGCCGAGCTAGCGCGCAGGTATCCAGGGCCAGTATCGTACTCGATCACGATCACCTCACCACCGACCTCGTCGCCCGCCCGGAAAAGGCCCAGCCCGTTCTCCCTCGCTCGCAAAGATGCAGGGGCACGGATGAGACGAGCAGATCCCCTCTTCCGTGGGTCGCTCAGCTTCCCGTGCTTCATGGAGGCAGCAGTGTCGCGCAACACGCGGAAGCTGTGAGAGATGCACGCGAGCGCTTCACGATAGCCATCGTCCCGTTCGTAGCGGGCGATCTCGGGAACTTGGTTCGCTAAGCCATGGGCGTGGATAAGTCCCGCGAGCGCGTCCAGTGTCAGGATAGCGTTAACGATTGCCCTGAGGTCGTCTGGAGTTTCCAGCGCTCCGACCATGTTGGGGTGAGCGACTTCATTAAGGAACTCGGCCGGCGTCATGTCCTCACCACGTCACAGCACAGCGAGGCGGCATCACTACCTGCCAGAGATGATCCAAAAGCGGTTCGCTGGTCCCGACCTGCATCTCTGGTCATTCGATAAGCGAACGGCTTCTTACGGCATCCAGCGCAAGCCGATCGCCCGGCTGTTCCGAGAGTGGCATCTGTACACGACGATCGCACCAGACGGGACCCGAGATACCACGACCGAAACACGCCTCTCGGCGATCGAGACAAGGGCATGCCCGATCATCGATCGCATCATCGCCCGCGCGCGTCAGGGCATCTTACCGCAACTAACGGACGTTGAGCGCGGCACGCTGTGCGATCTATTCATCGCGCAGTTCAGACGATCACCCGATACGGTTCAGTCGTCGGTGGAGCGTCAGGATGTCGATGGCGAGATCGCGGCAGGGGTTGCTACGTGGGAGGCAGCAGGAAGGACACTCTCAGACGAGGAAAAAGCTGACCTGCATAGCGGTCGCCTAGCCGCCCGAATCAAGCAAAATCTAATTGCAGGGACGGCGGCCGATCCGCTGGCACATTCTGGCTCCGTTATGATGCAGCGTGGGTTTTCAGTTGGTGTGAGCGTAGCTTCGGATTGCCCCTTCATCTTGGGCAGTAACCCATTCGCGCGGCTTCTCTCCCCGAACCACCGGCAGGACCTGGGGGACCCAGATACCGAACTCTGGTTCCCGATCGCACCCGATGTCGCGCTCTGCTCCTATGGGCCAGCAGGACACGAGCAGGTTTCCGTCCTCTCTGCCGAAGGGGTGAACCTGATCAACACCGAGATTGCTCGACAAAGCACGGTCATCGCCTCTGCCTGCCGCGATGTGATCCTCGCTCTGGTTGGGCCTGAAGCGGCAGCAAATGTATGACCCGTAAGCACCATGCAGGCCCCGCAGAGAATGGAGTGCAAGCTTCTCGACACTGCGGGCGACGCGGATAACATGACGCTTCCCCGAAGCCTCTCGCTTCAGCGTCTCGGCAGGTGGATCTATGCGACTGGTGAGCGAGCAATCCGAGGCCGAGGTCGCCCGCCATCGCGCTCTCGAAGATCTGACGCCAGCCCTTAGGCACCTCACTGCCAACCTGATGCGGATCACGCGTGGGGCCGGGCATCCTTACCGTCTTGTCGAGGAGATGGTGGCCTGCCTCCGTGCCATGCAGGAGCACCGAGATGCCGTTGGGTACGGACCGTCTACGGAGGAGATCCAGGCTGCCCTGAACCCCGACGAATTGGAGGAGGATTTCACCGAAGAGGAGATGAACCGCCGTTACGACAGCGGTACGTGGGATCGTGAGCGAGCCCTCGTTGAGATCCGCCGAGCAAGCCTCGCGATGACGGCCGCTATGTTGGTGAACCAGCGGCTCCAAATCTCAAGGGCCGAGATGGATATGCGGTCCGCTACAGATCGGCTTGAGGAGGCGCACGAGACGCTTCGAAAGTTTCACGCGGCACGTCGAGCCGCAACGCCTGTCCAGCGGCCGAAGAAGCGTTCCCCCGGCAAGAGGGCATGAGCCGTCGTAAGCATCGGAGAGGCCGGCGCCGCTTCTGTTATGCCCGCTTGCGCCCATTGGAAGGCGCACGAGGCTGATCGTTAGCAACGGCAGGTCCGGCCAGGACGTGAGGCGCGTAACGGCTGTGCACAGCGTCCTTGATGGCGGGATCGGCCAGCGCGGCACGCAGATAGCCCTTGGTCCGCTGCTCAGCGGTCTCGGCCAGCGCTGCCAGTTCTTCGCGTGTCATAACCTCAGTCCCTCAGATCAATAGGATTGGCTTGAGCCTCGCCGATGTCAATTGCGGCCGATGGCAACCGCTTGGCTTTCCAAGCCTTGCGTCCGACCGAGGCGCGCGATGACGTGACGGCGTATCCAGCGCGTTCAACAGCTTGGCGGATCGCCTGGAACTTGAGCAGCGCCTTCTTCGGCACGCGCTCATCGTAGGTGATCCAGATGAACTCTTCTGGCCCGATCATCGAGAGAAGCCCCTTGAGACCGGTGAGGATGCTCACAAGGATTGTCTCTCGGTCCTGAGGATCAGCGATGAAGCCAGTATCCTTGCCGCTCCAATAGATGTGCTCTCCGTTGGTTGCGCCATCCGCTTCGACAATATGGAAGTAGAGTTCGGACAGCCCGCCGGGCAGTACGTCCAGCCCAACAGCCGCCGAGTAATTCAGCGGCTCAGCGTCATCGTGACCAATGCTGATGATGGCGACGCCCGCGATCCCGGCTTGAAAGACCTGGACGCGGAATGCCCCTTGGCTGACGGTACAGACGAAAGCCATCAGCTTAATGCCCGCCCTGAGTACCGTCTTTCCGGTCTCGGAACCGGATGCCCGCCCCTCCCCCGTTCTCGGGGATGAACTCCAGCCCGGCCTTCTCGAACGCCTCGGCCATCGCCTTGTTGTTCATGGTTGTTAGACGCGCCGTCTCATCCTTGGCTTCGAACGCGCCAATGGTGGATTTCGAGATGCCGGAAGCCTCAGCCAACTCCCCTTGACCCCAACCTGCAAGCGACCGGGCGGCCTTGCAAAGGCGAGGTGTGATCCGAAGCGACATCCTGGCTCCAAAGCTGTATTTTTATTGCAGGGCTGTTGACACGATGCAGACTGATATGCAGATATAACCCTGCAATCAGGATACAGCAATGTCTCGTAACCGCCAACTCTCCTGGACCGCTGCCACCCGCGCCATGAAGGCGGATCGCGACGTGCTCCCCGCCGGCTTCCTGTCCGCCCGCGCCATGGTCGAGTGCTACGTCCGCACCCGCCGCCCCCTCGTTGTCGCCGGCAAGTTCGATCGCTCCGCGATCATGGCCCACGCCGCTGCGGCCGCGAAGCTCCACCAGGACCGCACCGGCTCCACCTGGGCCACCGCGATGTCGGTCAGCTTGAAGGCCGCCTGGCAGGTCGCCAAGGCCGCCCAGCGCGCGGCCGCGCACTGAGGATCTGGGACATGAGCAAGCCCCCCACCCCTCCTGCGGTCCGCTTCCGTGTTGATCCCGCCTACGTGCCTGCCGACAAGGCCGCACGCCGGATGGGCCTGACGCCAGCGCAGTTCGCGACGTGCTGCCCCAAGCTCTACGCGCGGGGCTTCCCCGTGCCCGATGAGACGACCGGCATGTTTGACATCGAAGCCATGGATCGGTGGCGTAAGCGCCAGCGTCCCGACCTCTATCCGGAATTGACGGTCCGCCCTGACGAGCCGATCAAGATGCCTCCGCGCAAAAGCATGGGGGAGCGCTTTGTCGAGGCCCAGGAGCTTCGGCAGGATCTTCCGACCCGGAAGCCCCGCCCCGTGCGGAGGTCGGATCAGTGAGCGCTTCGATCCTCTCCCGCCGATCCTTGTTCGGGGCTGCTGCGCTGATCGGGCCGCTCCTCCGTTCAAGCGCCGCGCTACCGTCCGATCCGCTGTTGGCTGCAATCCGCATCACGGAAGCGGCCGACATGGCACACAGAGCCGCCGGGCTCGCCTCGGCCACGCACATGGTGGCGGGCAAGCTCTCGGCTGAATGGCGCGCCTACCGCGAGAAGCTGGCCCACGCCCGCTATGTGGCCCGCGCCAACCTCCACGCCCTGACGCCTTCGTCCCAGGACGAAGCTCGCGCCCTCATCGCCTACTATGCTGCTCGGGCCGAACGGGCAGACAGCACCGGGGCAACCCGATCAGCCCGTCGCCGGCTGCGAGAAGTCTTTGCCCGCTCCGGGGCTGTCCAGCCCGGCGCACCGCTTCCTGCGCTTCTGGCCGCCCGTGGAAATCCCCAAACGACCGACCCGGTGTTCGCCGCCATCACCGCCGCCAAGGCCGCTGACCGCGTGTTCACCGCCTCCCTGCGCGGTCTCGATGAGAACGACCCCGTGCGGATGGCTCGTGCCAACGCGCTGTCGGACGCAAGCTCGGACGCCATGAAGGCGCTCGGCGAGACCCGGCCGACCACGCAAGCCGGACTGCTGGCGCTGATCCGCCACTACGCCGACGACGCACAGTTGAACGAGCCCTACTCGGTCGGAGCGCACAGCCTCCTGTGCCTTGCGCGTCAGGTCTCGCCGCTGCCCCGCCCTGACAGCTAGGCGCCTCGCGCCCTCGGCACCGCCTCTTCCTCAGCCCTGACGACCCCAAGCCCCGGAGCCCCGGTTATGGCAATGACCTCGCACGCCTTCGATCACGTCCCGAACCTCAAGGACCCCATTCTCGCAGTCATCGACCGACATCAGGACGCCTGGAGCGTGTTCCAGGTGGCGCCGGAGGGCGAGGCGTCCGAAGCCGCCAGTCTCGAAACCTGCGACGCCCTGACGGCGCTGCTCGGTGCCTCCTGCGCAACCCGGTTCGGCTCCATCGCTCTCCTTCAACACCTCCGCTGGTGGTTGGCGGAGGAAGCCGTGAACGCCGATGGCTACGGCGAGCACTGGCAGATGGCGCAGGCCCGCGCTGCGGATCTCACGCTGTTCCTCGGCACGCCGCCGGTCCCGGCGCCCCCCTCCCAATGGCAGCCTATCGGGCACGCTGCCTCCCGCGTCGTTCGCCGGGCTCGCCTCTACGATGGTCCGGCCTTCGACTTCGCCGCCCGTGAGGATCAGCCGGGCGCGATCGAGCCTTGGCAGGCCATCGCCCCGATCCGGCCGGACACCCCCTACTCGCGGTCCCTGCGCCTCCTCGACGGCATGGGCGAGTCGTTCGCTGCCCTGGCGGTGATCTGCGCAGGCGCCGTCATCATCGCACTCGCCACCCTCGCCTGACCCGCCCTTCTCGCGGGCCGGACGGCTCGCGGACCCTCTCACAGTGGAGTCCTCGATATGCGCAACCCATTCGCCCGCATTGCCAAGCGCGACGCCGCCCGCCCCTCGCTCCGCGAGCGGCTGAACGCCACAAAGGCTAGGGCTAAGATCGTTCTGGCGATCAACAGGGGCCTGAAGGCCGCCGAGGCGCCGCCCGCGCCGGCAGTCGATCGCATTGCCCTCGTGAACTACGCCTCGTGGCTGCACATGGAGCGTCGCCTCGTATGTGCGGAGCTTTACCCGCACCGGGGCACTGACGCGGACAAGTTCGTGCTGTCGTGCAACGCGGCCGAGCGGTTCCACTTCCCGCATTCGGATCGCTATCCCGGCCGGTCCACGCTCTCGGCATCGGCCGCATCCCGCGCCGTTGACGTGCTCGACATGGTGGGGGTGGCTTGGCGCGAAGATCTGACCGAGCGCGAGCACCTGGACCCCGTCTCGGCTCAGGATAACGGCAAGCGCCCGGACGTACCCTATGGCTGGCCCGCGCTGGATGCGGTGCTGGTGACGGCCTGCGGGGATCTGCAACGGCTCGACGCTGCAACCCGTGCTCTCCTGAAGGACGACCCGCGCGACGCCTTCGACGTGCCCGGTTTCCAGGGGCTGGATGAGGAGCGCGGCGCGGTTCTGTCGGTGCTGGTGCGGGAACGCGCCGAAAGTCTCGCCGGCCTGAAGGCCAAGGCTAAGGCGATGCTGACTATGGAGGATTACGAGGGGATCGCCGACTTCGCCCGGTCCATCGCTGCGGATCTGCTGAATGCCAAACGCGGCATCCTTACACCCGTTGCCGATCCGATCCTGCCCATGATCGAGGAGGGCCGTCGCCGTCTGCGTGAGGTCGAAGCTGCATTCGCTGCGTCCGCTGATGCGGATGATGATGATCCCCGCTTCGTGGCCCGGAATGCGCTGCTCGGAGAGATGTGGGCTCACGTCGATGGCACGATCCTCAAGACGGTGCCGCACACCGCTGCTGGATGCCGCGAACTGGCCCGGTTCGCTGTTGAGTTCTTCAAAAGCCAGGGCGTGCCGATCTCCGATGACGAGCAGGCCGTTACGAACCTGATCGCGCAAAGCGTTCTGATCTGACGCTGCCGCCCTCGTTGCGGTAGCCGACCGCTGCCGTGCCCCCCCTTCAGTCTTGCCCGACCATAGGAGCGCCGCGCGTGCCCTCTCTCAAGCTGTCCAATCCCTTCCGCCGGGGCGGTGATCGCCCCTCCCTGAAAGACCGTGCCGCAAGCCTGAAGGCCACGGCGGCGCGGGTGATGAGGCGCAAGCCCGCTGACCCGTTTGAGGGCACGACGTGTCCCGATGGCTTCGTGCCGTACCCGTTCGACAAGCCGATGAGCTTCATGAACATCCGTGGCGTCATCCACGCAGAGGGCGTCCGCCTTCTGGATCTGGCCCAAGCCGAGTACGCCCGGCGGTGCGCCTTCATCACCGATGATGTGCCTGAGGATGAGCGCCGCGCTCGCCGGCAGGCACACAGGGCTTCTCTGCATCTCGACACCTTGGAGGCGCTTGCGAAGGGTCAGGAAGCAGCGCCGGCTGCGGTCCAAGGTAGCGCGCCGACCTCCCTCGGGCTGGCATGCGATTGGGCCATCGGGCACGTCGAGTGGATCAACGAAACCTCGAAGGCTGAGATCTGGGATGACGCCCGCCTTGATGAGGAGGCGGGGAAGTCCGATGCGGTTTGGGCTCGGGCGACCGTAGAGCCCTCCTTCACACTTGGGGACCTCTCAGCCAAGGCACGGATGCTTCTGGCTGACCTCGAAGGCGAAGCCCTGGATTTCGACGTGGAATTGGACGACCGGGACAGGCTTACCATCGCGGTGCTGCGGGAAGTGTCGGCGTTGGTCCCCGCCTTGCCGACCGGCGAGGAGGATAGGACCGCGCCGGCCTCGATACCTCAAAGCGATGAGCCGGCCACTCTGGAAAGCGCGGCAACCCTCTCTTTCGACGCCTACGAGTTCGATGACCCAATCCTCTCGCCTACGGAATGGGGCAACAGGATCCAAGAACAGATCTGGGGTCTGCTGCTCATGGACCGCCTTCTGAGGATGGGGAAAGCCGAGATGGTCACCTTCATCAGCGACGCCGGTCAGAAGAACGACGCGACTCCGGAAGGCATGTACCGCGCTCTGGATGGCGCTCAGGTAACTCTGGAGGGGTGGGGCAAAGCGCTCGATTTGGCTCGCACCCGGTACATGGTCGCTGCGTCCTCTGCGGTCCTCGATGCCACCCCGGCGGCTGAGGGCTGATCCGATGAGCAACGTTCGCACCTTTGCGCCTCGCCGGCCGACTGCTGCCTCTGCGCCCCTACCAGTCCCCTCCCCGGCCGAAGTCCGCCGCCAGATCGAGGAAGCAGCGCAATCTGCCCTCGACATCGCTGACCGGCTCATCGCGCTCCTCAATAAGATTGAGGGGGACACCGACCAAGAGGACGGCGGCGACGCCGAACCATCCCTCGGTGCTCCTGAAGGCCATGTCTCGCAGATCGTCTGGTTGCGTGGCTCCTCCTCTGACACCGAACTGGACGTCACCCGCTAGGTGCAGCCTGATCCGCTGCCGCCACGGCAGGAGGACTCCATGACGAAGACAACGACCTTCCCGACCGAGAGCAAGCGCCGGCCCCTGATCCGCGAGAAGCCGGCGCCGATCGCCTACCGGATCAACGACGCGGCTGACGCGATCGGAGTGGGGCGGACCAAACTCTACGAACTGATCGCTGCCGGGAAGATCCCGGCCAAGAAGCGCGACGGCCTCACATTCATCCGGGCCGTCGATCTTGATGCGTACATCTCGGGCGGCGAGGACGTCGGCCCCCTTTCCAGCATGCAGGACCTCGACCGATGAAAACCCGCCTCACGATGCGCGCCGCCCTGGCGCTCGGCCTGCCTGCCGTCGCCCGTGACATTGGCCGCATGAAGCGCCTACGGTGCAATCTCCTGACGGAGGCGGGGCACGAGGCCGGACGCGGCAACGTCGTCACGGCCACCGTGCTCGTCGCCCTCTACGTGGTGGCGTTGTGATGCAAAAGATCCGAGCGGCACGCCCTCGTGTCAAAGGTGACGGAGCGCCGAGGGCTGGGGCAACCGTCACCCCAGCCGAGATCGAGGAGGCGATGGTCTACACCGCCTACCTCGTTGAAAAATATGGGGATGCCAACGCGCCGATCTTAGATCGCCTGATCGCCGACCATGAGGAAGCGCAGCGCCAGAGGCCCCCTCGGGATCGAGCCCGGCGCGTGCTTGATGCCTACGGCCCCGTCACCCGGTAGCGAGAGGGCTTGATGAGCCGCGAACGCCTCTATCCTCCGGACTGGCTCAACACCGACACCGCCGCCTACATGGTCAGCATGTCGGTGGACACGTTCAACCGCCGTGTGGACGACGGGACATTCCCAAAACCAGTGGTGCTCGGCGGCAAGCGGCTCTGGCATCGCGGCCGTCTGAGTGAGTCTCTGGACCGTCTCGACCCTGCCTATGGGTCCGATGACGACCCGATCATGGCTGCCATTCTGGCGAAGTCGAAGGAGCGTGAGAGCGCTCGGGCCAAGAAAGGCTGACGCCCTATAGGCCCGGCATCGCAACCGCATTGCGCAAATCGATCGCCACCATGGATACGTCGTCTCAGCCACATAACCGCGCGAGCACACATTCACGTAGTCACATAACTACGTCATCACGCGGCTATATGTCTTCTGAGCTTTTCCCCTGCGCGTGGCCGCGCTTCTGCAACATCAGCAACAGGCCCTCGCGATAGAGGGCCTGAGCCGTGGTGTTGGTCTCGAACGCGAGCCGGCGGATCAGGTCGAACGTCTCGGGCTTCGCGTAGAGGCTTCGGTGCACGTCGCCCTCGCGGGTGCCACGCCCTGCTCGTCCGCCCTTCCCACCAGGGATCTCATCGTCACGCAGTTGCGTGTCCGCGTGTTCATCTGACTGCGTGTTCACATGATCATGTGGCTTCCCAAAGATTGCTTCTCCGGAGAGGGATCGGCGCGGGGGCTTGCTCACGTGAGGCTTTCCATCTGCTGTTTCGTCCAGACCCAGAGCGCGGCGATCTCGGCTGCCGCCTTCCCGGTCGGATTGATCTCCACGACACCGAGGCCCGACGCGGCTGCGTCGCGGAAGTCAGTTCGATCCGCCACGGGTGGCGCAACGAGACCGCCGGCCCCGAGGGCAGCGAGGGCATCGGCGGTGCGCGCCTGGGTGATCGGGTTGGTAGCGTTGAGGACGAACCCGAACGGTCGCTTGAGAGACTTCAGCCGCTCGACGGTTGGCCGAGCCGCCCGAAGGTCCAATGCCGAGGGCCTGACCGGGACGAGGGTGAAGTCGGACTGCTTCAGGGCTGTATCGACCTCGGGGCCGAACGTGCCGGCCGTGTCGAGGATCACGAGGGACACCGCCTTAACTTTGCGCGTCTCGGCGAGCCAACGGGGCAGGGCGGACGGCTCGACCTCACGGAACACGATGTCCTTGGGTTCGCGGATGCGGCCCCACTCGGCGAGAGACCCTTGCGGGTCCAGATCCACGACGACGACGCGCTCGCTGGCTTGGCGGGCAGCGACGGCGAGGGACCCGGCCAGCGTGCTCTTGCCGCTGCCGCCCTTCTGACTGGCGAAGCATAGGACGTTCATGCGGGCATGTGGTCACATGACTGCGCGGCTGTGCAAGCACGTAGCTGCGCAGCTTCGCACCACGTTGGTCACCGTGGCCGGGCGAGCACACCCCATCCGGTCGCATCATTATGTACTCACATAACTACATTCTCGCGTTATCGCGTGCTTGCGTTGTCGGCTTCCCTGGCGTAACTTCCGATAAACCGCATTCTCGAAAGTTACTGGCAAGCGGGTTGAATGCGCGCGGATAAAGTGAAGCCTTGGCTATGCCACTGGTCGATGGCACCTTCGGCGCGCGACTCCCCCTCAAGCTGGCCAGCGGCTCGCCTTGCACAGGCTGACGGCGGATAAGTTGCTCTCTCGGTATCACGCCTGCGCCACCAGAGGCGGCGACATAGAAGCCACCGCCCCTTCAAAGTCTCACTCGGCAGCGACATTTTTGCGTGGCCGTCCAGCCTTCTTCTTCGCCTCGGCCGGGGTCTCCGAGATCACATCCCCCGCATCCGCGACCTTTGCCGACGCCTTGGTCTGGCCCTTCCGATTGTTGCCCAGCCCCAGGGCGCGTGCGAGTTCGGAGCGCTGCGCCGAGTAGCTGGCGGAGGTCATTGGGTAGTCAGCAGAAAGACCGTGCTTGGCCCGGTATGCTTCGGGGGTGAGCCCACGAAGCGTGAGGTGGCGGCGCAGCGTCTTGTATGGCTTGCCGTCCTCGAAGCTGATTAAAGCCTCATGCGTGATGCTTTTTTTGATCTGAGCCGGCGTTGCCTTTTCAACTTCGTCCTTTTCTGGACCGGTTGATCCATCGGCAGCAAGGCTGCTGATAGCAGCGTGCACGCTGCTCAGCAGGTTGCCCAGCTCGCTCGTCGGAATGGAGTTGTTGGACACGTAGGCCGATACAAGATCGGCTGTCAGCATGATGTAGGCGGTGTTCGTGGTTTCGGTCGCAGGCCCAGTTTGCTCTTCCACTTTTTGTTCCTCTGATTTGGGTGAAGGCTAACGCATCCACGTCATCTTCAGAGAAATCAAGATGCTGTCGACATGATGTAGTGGCAATCGGTCCGAATTTGGCATCTCAGACAGAGGAGGCCTTGTCGTCACTTCTATGTAACGAGCGACCGGATCAAAGCCCAAAGGGCTTGATGTTCGGGGCCGCCGCTGTCGAGGCTGAGGAAGATCGGGAGCGCCATGTCGACCACGTTGCCGCCTGAGGGCTGGTTGGCGGTGTGCCGCACGAAGGTGTGCCCGGTCGAGGCATCGATCAAAAGGTCCCAGCGATCTCCATTCGAGCTGGCGTAGAGTTCGCGCATAGGCGCCTCCTGCTGTGTGCTTCTGCCCTGGCGGCGTCAGCTTGCCAGGGCCTCGGTAGCGTATCGGACACGTGCTGAGCCGTCAGCCGGCAACCCGGCGGCCTTGCACCAGGCACTGAACGCCCCTGGCTCAATCGGCACGCGCACGACCTCGACGCCACTGCGCTGGACCTCGCGCTCAACCTGCTCGGTGGCGGCCCGCCACGCCTCGTACTGGATCGGCAACTTGTCACCATCGGACAGGCTTTGGCGTAGCGCCTCGTAGTGCTCTGAGGCGTACCAGGGCAGGGCGACACTACGGGGACGGCTCATCGAGGGCTCCAGCTAAGGACAGTCGGCCATCTGTGTGTCCGCCTTTGGGCTACGCTTCTGCAATGTCAACCAGGGCGATCCCCTCGAAACGCCCCTCAAAGATTCTGAGGGCCTTGGCGGTAACTTCATCGAGTGCCATCATACGAAATAGATGTCGACACTCTTGCCAACACAGGAAATGAAGCATGCTGAGTTAGCCCGTCTATCTACCAACTGTCACTGCGTGGTCCATATTGGGCATTTTCGTACAAGTATTTATGAATCAAAGCCTGCAATCTATTATAATATTCTACTAGAATTCAAATGTAAACTTAAACAGGCATAATTCTATTATTATAGCTGATAAGGTGAAGCATGATTGATTTGAAGCCGTACTTTGGATCTCAGGTTGATGGGAAAAACGGCCAATTATTCTATACAGGAGCTGAAGGCGCGACGAATTTAATATCGTACTATACGAATGGCGTCGCGGAGGATGCCATTCAGTCGTGGAGGCAAACCTTCGCTCGACGTGGAAGGGAACTCAAGAAGAGGGGTATTCCCTACCATGTCATCATCGTTCCGGGCGCTCACGTGGCATGCGGGAATGATCTTCCGGATCATCTTCACGGAAAGATTAAAGCACCTTTTCCCCAATTGTCCGCTGTTATGGACGGTGCCGAGGGCGTCACACTCCACGATGCTCTGCCCGATCTCGCCGTCGCTGATACACCCTTTCGGACCTACCGTCGGAACGACACGCATTGGACCGATTACGGGGCGTATCTCAACTATCAGGCGGTGAGCAGGCGCGTAGCGCTTGAGACCAAAATCGGACTTGTCACTCCGGATGATTTCTCCGTCGAGCTAAAGAACGCCTTTGGAGACCTCTCAATTCATCGTGTACCCGAGGGGGCGCCCGAGTTGATCCCGATACTAACGGTTGGCGGGAGGCACCACGCTCGGACAGTGCAAAAGAACACCACCGTCGTCCGAAACCGCTTGATCCGGATGGAGTCCGACACCGCGCCGGAGACATCTGCGTTCTTCTTCCACGACTCCTACGGAACAGCGCAGGCGAAGTTCTGGGCTAGAAGTTTTAGTCGCACCTCGTTCGCGGGCGTAACGCACCGCGTGTATTTCGATGCGATCGATCGAGACAAGCCTGACGTCGTGTTCTCGATCATGGCAGAGCATCGCTTATTTCAGAGACCGAACGACCATGATCATTGGACGTTTGAGGATGATTTCGAGAGTGACTGCAAATCTCCGGCAGGCGTGAAGGCTGCGAAGATCCTCGTGCTTTATCGACAGCAGAAACTGGCTGAAGCCGTTGAGGCCGCGGCGGGTCTTGATCAGGAAGTTGGCTTCGGAGCCTATCATGCCCGCGTCGCGGCCCAGGCCTACGTCGCGGCTCATCGTTACGACGATGGTGTCGCGATGAGCCAGACGGCACTGTCTCTAGCCCCTCAGAGCCCCTCGAACCTCTGGATGGCGGCCTATGCGAGTGTTTATGCTGGCAAGCCCCATGACGCCGTCACACTTGCGACCTGGGCAGTTGCAACAGACCGATTCAATGGCGCCTGGGCTGAATTGCTGGCCTCCGTACTGATCGGGCTTGGCCGCTGGGATGACGCAGCGGCCCTATTGGAAAACACGGTTCCGCAGATTGATGACCATCCCGAACTCTGGCGTCACCTGGCCCATGTACGGGACATGCGCGGCCAGTTAACAGCACGAGACGAAGCTCGGGCCAAAGCGGCGGCTCTCGACGGACAGGACTTGAGACTCGCATCCTGATCGCGCCGATGCGCATACTCATGCAAATGGGGGCCTGTCCGTAAGGCAGACCGAGCATACTGTTTTCTCGACGTTAGATTTCCAGTCAGGGTTTCCCGACATAAATCGGGCTGTCTGTTTCTCAGCCATCCTCAAGCCTGCCTAATGTCAGAATAACGATTGGATCTCCGACAATGCCGAGCTATGCAATTTGAGCAGGCGAAGCTTCTACGAAGCATGCTTGTGAAGGAGCTGGCTTTTAATGGCCGCTCAAGGTGGCTTTATGCCTGTCCGCGTCTTGATAAATGAATCTCGAGATATACGCCCTGAAAACAAATCAATCGTTGCAATTCGGCAACTGCGCTCATTTTAATTTAAACAGCCAGTTGCTGTTTATCGGCGGTCAAAATACTAATTTTTAGTCGATGGAGCAATATGACTGCATCTTACCTCAACCCACGGAGTCAATTTAGCTATGGCTGTTAATCGTGTATCCGTAGGTTCTGATGGTACTCAGGCAAATGGCAGTAGCTCTAATCCCATTATTTCACCTGACGGCACGAAGGTAGTTTTTGAGTCTGATGCAACAAATCTAACGCCTAATGACACAAACGGGCAGAGAGATATATTTCTCAAAGATCTTGTAAATAATCAGATATCTAGGTTGTCTGTTTCCGCGAACGGGGATCAGGCAAATGGATTGAGCAGCAACGCTTCATTTTCTCCGGACGGAACAAAAGTAACCTTCACAAGCATTGCAAACAATTTGGTTCCAGGCGATACTAATGGTGCATTCGATAGCTTCGTAAAGGATATAGCCACAGGCTCAATCACCCGCGTCTCATTAAGCTCTTCTGGAGTGCAATCTAGCGGAGGCGACAGTGGGACGCCTGTGCTGTCACCAGATGGAACTATGGCTATCTTTCAAAGTAATGCGAGATTTTTACCTCAAGATAATAATACTGCTAACGATATTTATTTGAAAAATCTAACTACCAACGCTACTACTTTAGTTTCGTCATCGTCTGATGGCGTACCAAATAATGGAACTCAGACCTATCGTCCTTCTTTTGCAGAAAACGGCTCCAAGGTTGCATTTCTCAGCAATGCATCAAATTTAGTTCCAAACGATACGAATAATAATATTGATTTGTTTATAAAAGACCTGCAATCTAATAATATAACTCGAGTATCAACCGCTTCCGATGGATCTCAAATTGCTGGAGCTACAAATCAATACGCAATATCACCAGATGGATCCAAAGTTGCGTTTACAAGCGGCGCTACCAACTTGGTGCCAAATGATACGAATGGCAGGGGAGATGTCTTCCTAAAAGAATTGAGCTCGGGGGTAGTCACACGGATTTCGACGAATTCCGATGGATCTCAGTTAAACAATACCAGCACAAATCCGGTATTTTCTGCGGATGGCAAGTATTTAGCCTTTGAAACAATTGCAAGCAATGTCCTTCCAAATAACTCTGCCCCGGGAGGTGGAGTTGTGACAAAAAATCTGAGCACCGGTGAGACAACATTTGTGTCTCGATCTGTTGATGGCTCAACAGGAGAAAGTGGTATCAATCCAAGTCTATCTGCTGATGGATCAAAAATTGCTTTTCAAAGTTTTAGTACGAACTTGACGACGGGGGACACGAACGGCGTAAGCGATGTGTTTGTCGCAGACCAAGTCGTTTGTTTCGCAACTGGTACCAGAATTCGTATGAGCGATGGCGAAGTAGCGGTCGAGGATCTGCGCGAGGGAGATGTGGTCGTCACGGCAGAGGGGACGCGTCGCCCGATTACCTGGATCGGGCACCGCCATGTAAACATTGCCCGCCACCCTAATCCCGAAGCAGTCTGGCCGGTGCGAGTACTGGCCAACGCATTTGGAAACGGCCTACCGCAATGTGATCTATACCTGTCGCCCGATCATGCCGTGTGCGTCAGAGTCCTCGATGAGGTGCTGATCCCGATCAAGCACCTCATCAACGACGCCACGGTCGCTCGGGTGAAGACCGAGGCGGTGACCTATTGGCATGTCGAACTCGATGCGCACGACATCCTCCTGGCTGAGGGGATGCCGGTCGAGAGCTTCCTCGACACCGGTGTGCGCCACTTTTTCGCCAACGCGGATGGTTTCACCTCCCTACATCCAGATTTTCACCCGCTGACCCTGTCCGATTTCTGCCGGCCGCTGGTGCAGGACGGCCCGATCGTAGATGCCGTGCGCATGCGACTGCTGGCCCGCGCCGAGCATCTCGGCTGGAGCCTCACGAGCGAGGACGACCTGCACGTGCTCGCCGATGGCGTGAGGCTCGACCCCCAGCGCGTGAGCAACACTGCTCGCTTCATCCTGCCGGCGACGGCCAAGGACGTGCGTCTTGTCTCACGAAGCTTCGTTCCGGAGCGAGTGCGGGTGGGAGCCGGTGACGGGCGACGCCTCGGTATACCTGTACGCGGCATTTCCGTTCTAGATGCTTGCGGTGTGACGCGCGTCCTTCCAATTGATCATCCGCTCTTCGTAGACGGCTTCTCGTTCGTGCAATGGCACGAGGCGGAAGCTTGGCGTTGGACGGATGGCGATGCGGCACTTCCCGCGGTTCTTTGGGAGGGTGCAACTGGCGAGGTTGTACTTTCGATTGAGACCGCCCCTGAGCACGGTCAGATGAAGGCGTGGCTTGCGCCTACGTCCACCATAGAGGTTGATCTTACTCAGGACACTTCGCTTCCGAGAGTCGCTTGATGCACTCCATCACAAGAACTCGCTCCTCAAGTGATCTTTAAAGGCGTTGGCCCCGCGAACCATCATCGGCTACGTGCGCAGGGCCAATGCCCTTCGAGATCAATCGGGAAGCGGGTTCCTGTAGGAGACCGCAAGGCTCAATCAATGGCTTTCCAGCAGGCTGCAACCGCTCCAAATTTCGTCGTTGTATGTAAAATACCTGCTTAATAAACAGAGATTTGAGCGGTCTATCTCACACTGCTTCTCAACATTTCTAACGACGGGCGCCAGAGGCCCTGGCTTTAATCCGGCTCATCGTGTGTTGAGCGGCACGTCAAGAATGAGACCGGCACCCCATCTTAGTTCCAGACAGAGAGAAACGAGCCAACTACCCGGTTCGTACTGTAAAGGAGCTAGTAAGCTTTTATGAAGACCCGTATCGCCGCTCTCGCCACCGCCCTTGTCCTTGGCGTCGCCCCGATCTCGTCCGCGATGGCTTACGACAGCCCCTCCCGTTACACCGCCTTCTCGCCCTACGACGTCGAGACCACAGGCTCGGTCAACGATGTGCGCCGTCCGCCGGCCTATATCGGCTGCCCGATGAGTTCGGCCGCCGAGGGCAACGCCAACCAGCCGAGCTTCCCCACCCAGCAGTACGGCCAGACCTCTGGCGGAAACCGCTGCTGATTGGTAGGGCAGGGGACAACACGATGCTGCTGAAAGGCTTCTCCTACGCGATGGCCGCTGCCTTTGTCGGTGGCCTCGCCTTCACGGTCGCTGGCTCGGCCAACGCTTTCCTAAGCCTGTAAGAGCTACCTGAACCACGCTCGCTGACCCGTCCGGCCCATGGCTGCGGCGGGTCTTCCTATTGCGCTTGACGGGTTTCAGCGGGGCAGCGTCACGCTCCCCTCGGCAAGCTCTTTCTGTCACCTTTCCCCGGTCTGCACAGGTCATCCACAAAGCGTTTGACCCAGCACAGCGAACGATGTTCCGCTTTCGTACTCACGAGAGAGGACGCCATGACCGCTGCGCAGATCGCCGAATTGGTGGCCATGAGCGAGGCTGAGATGATCGCCCTTGCCTACGAGGAGGCGGCCGGCGGTGACACGCGCCGCGCCCTTCGGCAGGCCATCGAGGACGTCATGGCTCTCGAAAGGAAACTCGCGGCCACCGAGCGAATGGTCTCGCACGGCTTCGTCCGAGGGGGCTTGCCCTCCAGGGCCGCATGACGTGGAGCGCCTATGCGATGTCCGCGCCGAACGCCTCGTGATCCTGTGTAGCCCTTGCAAGCGGCGTGGGTCCTATCGGATCGATCGGCTTCGCCAGCGCTTCGGACCTCACGCCTCGGTGCTGGACGTCTACCTCGCCCTCACGCAATCCTGTCGCTTCCAGCGCGAGGTCGGCAGCCGGACACCCAACGTCTACGGTATGACATGCCGGGCCAAGCTCGACACAACGGGCGGACCAACGGTGGCGGGCCTGCCGTCGAGGACCTGAGCCATGTGCAACCTCTACAGCCTCGTCACGCCCCAGGCCGAGATCCGCGCCTCCTTCGGCGTGCCGGTCGATCGCACCGGTAACCTGCCACCCCTGCCGGGCATCTTTCCCGACCAGCGCGCGCCTATCGTGCGGGTGGCCGAGGACGGCGAGCGCGTCATGGAAATGTTCCGCTGGGGTATCCCCGGCCCGAAGCAGTTCGGCGAGCACCCCGTCACCAACGTCCGGAACGTGAAGAGCCCGCACTGGCGGCCCTGGCTCAAGCCGGAATACCGCTGCCTCGTGCCGGTCTCGTCCTTCAGCGAGTACGCTGACACCAAGCCGAAGAAGACGCCAACCTGGTTCGCCCTCGATGAGGATCGCCCCCTGTTCGCGTTCGCCGGCATCTGGCGGCCCTGGACGGGGGTGCGCGGCACGAAGGCCGAGAACCCCGACCGCGTCGGGGAGGAGCACCGCCTGTTCTCGTTCCTGACCTGCGAGGCCAACGGCGTAGTCGGGCCGATCCACCCGAAGGCGATGCCGGTGCTGCTGACGACTCCGGAGGAGTGGAGCACTTGGCTCGCGGCGCCCACGGAGATCGCCCTGGAGCTTCAGCGGCCGCTACCGGATGCGATGGTGCGAATCGTGGCTACGGGTTCTCGTAGGGATCCGGCGGAGTAAGGCGCCGGTGTCAGAGAGACCCAACGGGCTCGGGCGTTCCATGATGCCACGTTCGGCGCGTTGGGAGGCAAGCCCGGCGAGGCCAAGCGCTAAACCTGACCTCAGGACCGGTAGAGGACGAAATTTATTAACGATAGAGCCCAATGGATTGCTTCTGGGACCGTACCTCACGGACCGCTTGGCCTTATTAGCGAACCGGGAGCAGCAACCGATGCATCTGAGAGCAGCAGTAGGTGTGCTGATGGCTATGGGCGTCGCCACGGGCGCTTATGCGCAGGGGCTCACCCGTGGCGCACAAGACGGGGCGGAGCGTGGAGGCAATATCGCAGGACCTTTGGGTGCCGCCGTGGGAAGCGCGATCGGAGGAGCCGTAGGAACAGCCAACGAAATCCTCGGAATTGATCGCAGAGAGCGCTTTCGAATCTACACGCGGGGCGAACGCCGTCCATCGTTTGCATATGAAGGCAAAGTGCAGGTCGGCGTGATCCTACCGGAAGATGGCGTCGTCTACTACGACGTACCCCCAGAATTTGCACTCAAGGGGTTGAATTACACCATCGTCAATGATCACCCAGTCTTGGTCGAACCAGGGACACGCCGCGTCGTTGAGGTGATTGACTGACTGCCCGCAACGTCAATTGCCTAACGCTCGAACTCGCAGACCTGTGTCGATCGCCGACAGGAACTGCACGTTCAGGCCGGTGTCGGAACGATGCCGCACGACGCAGTCGAATTGGCGGCCGTCTGCTTCGACGACGACTTCGAACCGATCGGGCACCCTAGTAGGTTGGGGGAGATGTAACCGGGCGCCGCCCTCCGATATGTCGCGGATGGAGCAGGCAATGCGGCCGCCGCCGGGCAAGCGGATCCAGGCCGGCAGAAGGATACGTGCCCGTCGTTTGGTGCGACGCTCCTCCATCCCAATCGTCCAGTTGTCCAACCCAGTGCTGATGCTCGACACGCCCTCAGCGGCCTGCTGCATGCTGGTCAGGATCGCACCCGTAGCCTGGGCCTGCTCGTCCATCGAGGCGGTGACGCCGTCGACGTGCTGGCTGATTGTACCGATCGCTGCCGTGATCGTCGCCAGGGTGGTGGCGACTTCGGTGGAGACAGCCTGCATGCCGGCGATCTCGCTGCTGATCCGGTTCGTTGCGGCGGCAGCCTGACCAGCCAGGTTTTTTACCTCAGTCGCCACGACCGCGAAGCCGCGGCCAGCTTCCCCTGCCCGGGCGGCCTCGATGGTGGCGTT
>NZ_BPQL01000054.1 GCF_022179225.1 Methylobacterium goesingense | reverse complement strand
TGCTCCTCGACGAACCGACGGAAGGCATCCAGCCCTCGGTCATCCGCGAGATGGGCCGCACCCTGAAGAAGATCCGCGACGAGCGCGGCCTCTCCATCGTGGTCTCCGAGCAGGTGCTCAGCTTCGCCCTCGACGTGGCGGACCGGGTGCTGGTCATCGAGAACGGCCACATCGTGCACGAGTCGCTGCGCGCCGACATCGACGAGGCCCAGGTCGCCCGCTTCCTCTCGGTCTGATCGCACCGGGTTACCCGGTCCCGAGACGCCAACGCCAAAAACGCTCTTGCGTGCGGCCGGAGGACCGGCGCGCGCGAACGGGGACGCATGTCCCGAAACAGGGAAGGGAGCACGAGACGATGCCAGAGACCCTGATCAAGGTCGATCTCACGCAGTCGGCCTACGACAACGACATGGTGCACAACCGCTGGCACCCCGACATCCCGATGGTGGCCATGGTCAAGCCCGGCGATGACTTCATCGTGGAGACCTATGACTGGACCGGCGGCTTCATCAAGAACAACGATTCGGCCGACGATGTCCGCGACATCGACCTGTCGATCGTCCACTTCCTGTCCGGCCCGATCGGGGTCGAGGGCGCCGAGCCCGGCGACCTCCTGGTGGTCGACCTCCTCGACATCGGCGCCAAGCCCGAGAGCCAGTGGGGCTTCAACGGCTTCTTCTCCAAGAAGAACGGCGGCGGCTTCCTCGACGAGCACTTCCCCCTGGCCCAGAAGTCGATCTGGGACTTCGAGGGCATGTTCACCAAGTCGCGCCACATCCCCGGCGTGCGCTTCCCCGGCCTGATCCATCCCGGCCTGATCGGCTGCCTGCCCGACCCGAAGATGCTGGAGACCTGGAACACCCGCGAGAAGGCGCTGTTCGACACCGATCCGAAAAGGGTGCCGGCGCTGGCCACCCTCCCCTTCGCGCCCACCGCCCACATGGGCCGGCTCAAGGGCGAGGGCCGCGACAAGGCGGCGGCGACGGGCGCCCGCACGGTGCCGGGGCGCGAGCACGGCGGCAATTGCGACATCAAGGACCTGTCGCGCGGCTCGAAGATCTACTTCCCGGTCTACGTGCCGGGTGCGGGCCTCTCCATGGGCGACCTGCATTTCAGCCAGGGCGACGGCGAGATCACCTTCTGCGGCGCCATCGAGATGGCGGGCTGGGTCCACCTCAAGGTCAGCCTGATCAAGGACGGCATGGCCAAGTACGGGATCAAGAACCCGATCTTCAAGCCGTCGCCGGTGACGCCGAAGTTCGACGATCACCTCATCTTCGAGGGCGTCTCCGTCGACGAGTACGGCAAGCAGCATTACCTCGACGTCACGGTGGCCTACCGCCAGGCCTGCCTCAACGCGATCGAGTATCTGAAGAAGTTCGGCTATTCGGGCGCCCAGGCCTACTCGATCCTCGGCACGGCCCCGGTCCAGGGCCACATCTCCGGCGTCGTCGACATCCCGAACGCCTGCGCCACCCTCTGGATTCCGACGAAGATCTTCGAGTTCGACATCAATCCCGGAGCGGATGGGCCGACGAAGTTCATCGACGGGTCGATCCAGATGCCGCTCTCGCCGGATCTTTGAGCATGCCCGTCTACGATTACGCCTGCGAGACCTGCGGGCCGTTCACGGTCTTACGCCCGATGGCGCAGTTCCAGGATCCGCATGACTGCCCCGGTTGCGGGACGGTATGCGGGCGCGCCTTCCTCACCGCGCCGAACCTCGCCTCCATGGATGCGGGCCGGCGCAAGGCCTACGCGACCAACGAGCGGAGCGCGCATGCGCCCCGCAAGTCCTCCAGTCATGGCCCCGGCTGCGGATGCTGCGGAACCAAGGCGAAATCCAACCCCACGGCCGCCAAGAGTTTCCCGAACGCGCGGCCGTGGATGATCAGCCACTGATCCAAACGCGACGCCCCCTCCCCCCTGCAGAGGGGGGAGGGAAGATGCGGAAATCCGGAGGAATCACGCCATGATGCACGGAGACATTTCGTCGAGCCAGGACAGCGTCGGCGTCGCCGTCGTGAACTACAAGATGCCCCGTCTGCACACCCGGGCCGAGGTGCTGGAGAACGCGGGCAAGATCGCCGGCATGGTGGTGGGCATGAAGTCCGGCCTGCCCGGCATGGACCTGGTGATCTTCCCCGAATACTCGACCCACGGGATCATGTACGACGCGGCCGAGATGTACGAGACCGCCACCACGGTCCCGGGGCCTGAGACCGACATCTTCGCCGCCGCCTGCCGCAAGGCCCGGGTCTGGGGGGTGTTCTCGCTCACCGGCGAGCGCCACGAGGAGCACCCGAACAAGGCGCCCTACAACACCCTCATCCTGATGAACGACCAGGGCGAGATCGTGCAGAAGTACCGCAAGATCATGCCCTGGACCCCGATCGAGGGCTGGTACCCCGGCGACCGCACCTACGTCTCCGACGGCCCCAAGGGCCTGAAGATCAGCCTCATCATCTGCGACGACGGCAACTATCCCGAGATCTGGCGCGACTGCGCCATGAGGGGCGCCGAACTGATCATCCGCTGCCAGGGCTACATGTATCCGGCCAAGGAGCAGCAGATCCTGATGTCGAAGGCGATGGCGTTTGCCAACAACACCTACGTGGCGGTGGCCAACGCCGCCGGCTTCGACGGGGTCTACAGCTATTTCGGCCATTCGGCGGTGATCGGCTTCGACGGACGCACGCTCGGCGAGTGCGGCGAGGAGGAGATGGGCATCCAGTACGCCGCCCTGTCGAAGTTCCTGATCCGCGACGCGCGCGCCCACGGGCAGTCGGAGAACCACCTCTTCAAGCTGCTCCACCGCGGCTACACCGGCATGATCGCCTCGAAGGAGAATCGGCACGGCCTGTCGGAATGCCCCTACGACTTCTACCGCCGCTGGATCGAGGACCCCGACGCCACCCGCGACGCCGTGCGGGCCATCACGCGGCCTGGCGTCGGCACCGAGGAATGCCCGATCGAGGGCATCCCCTTCGTCGGCAAGGGCGAGGGGCCGCCCGACCCGAGGTGACTGCGCGTCGGCCCCGCTATCGTGTCGAAGGCCGGTCCCGCGAAGGCGGGGCCGGCCTTCGCCGTTGCGGCGCGCCCTCCCCCCATCCTTCGTTTGACCCGGGCAAGCGGCACCTCTACCGCCCATGGCGAGACCCGCAGCCCCGGATCGGACTCCGGAAAGGATGGACGTCACGGCATGAGCCAACCCGAGACCGACGCGCTTCTGCGCCGCGCCGAGGATCTGGAGCGGGAGGCCGCGCGTCTGCGGGCCGAGGCCCGCAGGACCGGCGGCGAGCGCGAGGGCGGGCCACGACCTGAGTCCGTGCCGCACCGGCAGGCGCTCCTCGACGGCACGACGCGATTTGCCATCGTGGGGACCGATCGCGACGGGGCGGTGACCGACTGGAATGCCGGTGCGACGCGCATCTTCGGCTGGTCCGCCGCAGCGATCCGGGGGCGGAGCATCGCCGCTTTGTTCACCCCCGAGGACCGCGCGATCGACCGGCATGCCACCGAGATGCGCCTCGCCCTGGCGCAGGGCCGCGCCGAGGACGAGCGCTGGCACCTGCGCGCGGACGGCTCCCGGTTCTGGGCCTCGGGCGAGATGATGCCCCTGCGGGATGGCGAGGGCGGCCACATCGGCTACGTCAAGGTCCTGAGCGATCGCACCGAGGAGCACCGGGCCGGGGATGCCCTGCGGGAGGCGGAGATGCGCCTGCGCCGGGCGCAGGAGGCCGGCGGTATCGGGGTGTTCTCGGTGGGCATCGACGATGGCGTCCTCCATCCGACGCCGGAGTTCTGCCGCCTCTACGGTCTGCCCGAGGCCGCCGCCTACCCGGCGACGGCCTTCGAGGGGCTGGTCGTCGCCGAGGACGCGCACCTCGTCTCCACCGCGGAGAGCCGGCGGCGGGGCGAGCCGCCGCGGGACGTCGAGTACCGCATCCGCCGCCCCGACACCGGCGCGCTTCGCTGGATCGCCCGCCGGGGCGAGATCGAGCGCGACGCCGACGGGCGTCCGGTCCGATTCTCGGGCGTCGCCCGCGACGTCACCGAGCAGCGCTCGGCCCGCGACGCCCTAGCCACCAGCGAGGCGCGCTACCGCGCGCTGTTCGAGGCCGTCGACGACGGGTTCTGCATCATCGAGTTCTTCGACGGGCCCCACGGCCCGTTGAGCGACTACGTCCACGTGGAGTCGAATGCCGGCTACGAGCGCCACACCGGCATCCCGGGCATCGTCGGCCGCACCCTGCGCGACCTCGCGCCGGCGGAGGCCGAGGGTTGGCTCGAACTCTACGGCGGCGTCCTGCGCACAGGCACCTCGATCCGCTTCGAGCGGGCCTTCCCGCTGGCCGGGCGATACATCGAGGTTTCCGCCGCCCGGATCGAACCGGCGAGCCGGCGCCAGGTCTCCGTGCTCTTCCGGGACGTCTCGGACCGCCGCCGGGCGGAGGATGCCTTGCGCGCCAGCGAGGCCCTGGCCCGGGAGAACATCGAGCGCGTGCAGCTCGCCCTGGCGGCCGGAGCCATCATCGGCACCTGGATCTGGGACCTGCCGAACGACCGCTTCAGCGTCGACGAGGCCTTTGCCCGCAGTTTCGGACTCGATCCGGCGGCGGGCCGCGAGGGCCTGAGCCTCGCCCAGGTGGTGGAGACCGTGCATCCGGACGACCGCGCCGGCCTCACTTCGGCGATCGAGGGCGCGATCGCCCGGGGGGGCGCCTACGCGCACCAGTACCGGACCCGTCGCGCCGACGGTCGTTACTACTGGCTGGAGGCCAACGGCCGGGTCGAGCACGGCCCGGACGGCACGCCCCTGCGCTTCCCCGGCGTCCTCATCGACATCGAGGAGCGCCGCGCCGGCGAGGCCGAGCGCGCGCGCGTCACCGAGCAGTTGCGCAGCCTCAACGAGACCCTGGAGCAGCGCGTCGCCGAGCGCACGGCCGAGCTGATGCGGGCCGAGGAGGCCCTGCGCCAGTCGCAGAAGATGGAGGCCGTCGGGCAACTGACCGGCGGGCTCGCCCACGACTTCAACAACATGCTGGCGGGCATCGTCGGATCCCTCGAACTGATGCAGACCCGGATGCTCCAGGGCCGGGTCGGCGACCTGGAACGCTACATCGGCGCGGCGCAGGGGGCGGCGCGCCGGGCTGCCGCCCTGACGCACCGCCTGCTCGCCTTCTCGCGCCGCCAGACCCTGGCGCCGAAGCCCACCGACGTGAACCGCCTCGTCGAGGGGATGGAGGAACTGGTTCGCCGCACGGTCGGCCCGGCGGTGTCGGTGGAGGTGGTGGGTGCCGCCGGCCTGTGGCCGACCCTGGTCGATCCGAGCCAGCTCGAGAACGCCCTCCTCAACCTCTGCATCAACGCCCGCGACGCCATGCCGGACGGCGGGCGAATCGTGGTCGAGACCGGCAACCGCTGGCTCGACCCGCGCGGTGCCCGCGAGCGCGACCTCGAGCCCGGCCAGTACGTCTCCCTCTGCGTCTCGGACAACGGCACCGGGATGACGCCCGACACCGCCGCCAAGGCCTTCGATCCGTTCTTCACCACGAAGCCGCTGGGCGAGGGCACCGGCCTTGGCCTGTCGATGATCTACGGCTTCGCCAAGCAGTCGGGCGGGCAGGTGCGGATCTATTCCGAGCCCGGCGAGGGCACGATGGTGTGCATCTACCTGCCGCGCCACCTCGGCGAGGCGGAGGGAGCGGAGCCGGTGCCGGACCTGTCGGAGGCGGCCCGGGCCAAGCTCGGCGAGACCGTGCTGGTGGTGGACGACGAGCCAACGGTGCGGATGCTCGTCACCGAGGTGCTGGAGGATCTCGGTTACGCCGCCATCGAGGCGGCCGACGGGGCGTCGGGCCTCAAGGTGCTGCAATCGGACGTGCGCATCGACCTCCTCGTCACCGATGTCGGCCTGCCCGGCGGCATGAACGGCCGGCAGATGGCGGAGGCGGCCCTGGTCTCGCGGCCCGGCCTGAAGGTGCTGTTCATCACCGGCTACGCCGAGAACGCCGCCCTCAACCACGGCCACCTCGCACCCGGCATGCAGGTGCTGGTCAAGCCCTTCGCGCTCGAAGCCCTCGCCACCCGAATCCGTGGCCTGATCGAGAGCGCCGACTGAAATGTCGTCCGCTTGATCAAAGCGGATGACGGATCGGCAAGTCCGCGCGGCGATTGAGCGAAGCCCAAATCCGCCATCCCGAGGGGATCAAACGGATTTGGGATGACGCGGCGGGCCCGCGCGGCGCTAAGACGAGGCGTGTTCCTTCAGCGCGGCCGATCCTCGCCCGCGAGGTTGCCGACCCGCTCCGCCGCGAAGCGCTCGCGGAGCCAGGCCGCGGCGGGGCCGCAGGGCCGCTGCTTGTGCCAGACCAATTCGAGGGCGATGGGCCAGTCGCCCTGATCGAACTGAAGGTCCGGCGTGACGAGGTAGGGCGCCGTGAGGGACGCGGCGATCACGTGATCGGTGACGAAAGCCCAGCCGATCCCGTGCTTCACCATCTCCAGGATGACCCAGTGGCTCTCGACCCACCACACCTCGGCGGCCACCCGCAGACGCCGCTTCTCCGGCCCGTCGCCGCGCGCCGCCACGAGGATCTGGCGGTGGCGCTTCAGCTCCTCCCACGCCACGCGGGCTTTCGCCAGCGGGTGGTCGCGCGCGCAAACGAGCTTGAGTGGAACCCAGCCGATGGTCTGGAAACCGAGTTCGGTCGGTAGGACTTCCTGGCGCCACATCACGCCGAGATGGGCGGCTCCGGACTGCACCATGCGGCTGACGTCCTCCATCAGCGGAAACAGCAGTTCCAGCTCGACGGAGGGGAAGGCCTTCGCGAAGTCGGCGAAGAGGGCGCCGAGGGCATGCTCGGGATAGAGTTCGTCGATCGCCACCACGAGCCGGTTCTCGATCCCCCGCTGAAGGCTGCTCGCCACGCCGATCAGGTGCTCCCGCCGGTCGAGCACGACGCGCGCTTCCAGCAACAGCCGCTCCCCCGCTGCGGTGAGAACGGGGTTCCTGCCCTCCCGGCTGAACAGCGCCAGCCCGAGATCGGCCTCGAGATTCGCGACCTGCGTGCTGATGGCCGACTGCGCCTTCCGCAAGGTGCGGGCCGCACCGGAGAAGGAGCCTGCCTCGGCGGCCGCTACGAATGCCTGGAGTTGGTCGAGCGATACGGCCATCTATCGGAAATCCAGATGCTTCCTAACTTGCCGACCCGGGTATCGCAGATAGAAAGCCGCGGACCATTCCGACGTTCCCAAGCAAGATTCCGAGACAAGACCATGCGCAGCACCCGCGACCGTATCCGCCACGCCATCCTGTTCGAGCTGATCGGGCTCGCACTTATCATCCCGCTCGGAGGCCTGCTGTTCGGGCTTCCTGCCTCCGACATGGGCGTGATCGGCGTCGGGAGCGCTCTGGTCGCAACGGTCTGGAACTACGTCTACAACCTCGGCTTCGATCGGGCGATGCAGCGACTGGCCGGGCACACGCGCAAGAGCCTCCTCCTGCGCGTGGGGCACGCCGTGCTTTTCGAGGCCGGGCTGCTCGTGATCCTGCTGCCGCCGATCGCCTGGTTCCTCGGCATCGGCCTCATCGAGGCCTTCGTGATGGATCTGGCGATCGCCGGTTTCTACGTGGCCTACGCCTTCGTGTTCAATCTGGCCTACGACCGAACCTTTCCGGTTCCGAGCTGGAGCGTGGCCACCGCGGAGGCGTCCCGCTGAGTTGGGCGCTTGACCTCCGGCACCCTCCATTTCGGGCGGCCCTGTTGCCGGTTCGGGAGCGCGGCGTGCAGAATCCAGCACTCGCGCGGGGCCCCCGCCCGGCCTAAGCCTGGGCGTGCGCCTCCCCACCGACCCGCCTGGTTCGAGAGCCCGATGCCCGAATGCCTCGCCTTCCGCGTGCCGACCCGGCACCCCGCCGACGTCTCGGGGGTGATGGAGCTCATCGCGGGTGGCGCCGTGGCGGCCGACGAGATCGTGGCGATCTTCGGGAAGACCGAAGGCAACGGCTGCGTCAACGATTTCACCCGCCAGCTCGCCGTGATGGCGCTGGAGACGGCGCTCGCGGGCGCGATGGGCTGCACGCCCGCTTCGGTCGGAGCGCGGGTGGCCCTCGTCATGTCCGGCGGCACCGAGGGCGGCCTCTCCCCTCACCTCCTCGTCCTGGCGCGCCGCGACGGTCCGGACGCACCGGGCGGAACCGCGCTCGCGGTCGGCACCGCCTTCACCGCCGATTTTCCGCCCGAGGCGATCGGCCGGATGGCGCAGGTGCGAGCCACCGCCGCGGCGGTGGCCGACGCCATGGCCCGGGCCGGGATCGACGATGCCGCGGACGTCCATTTCGTGCAGGTGAAATGCCCCCTCCTCACCAGCGCCCGCATCCACGAGGCGGCCGACCGTGGACAGCCTGTGGCCACCCACGACACCTACGCCTCCATGGGCTTGTCGCGCGGGGCCTCGGCGCTCGGCATCGCCCTGGCGCTCGGCGAGGTGGCGGAGGCGGACCTCTCGGACGCCGCCATCGGCGCACGGCGCGACCTCTATTCCGGGCGGGCCAGCGCCTCGGCGGGCATCGAACTCATGCGCAACGAGGTCATCGTGCTGGGCAACGCGCCCGGCTGGTCCGGTCCGCTCGCCATCGCCCACCGGGTCATGCGCGACGGCATCGACTTTTTCGCGATTCAGGGGGCCTTGGCGGATCTCGGGTTTCCCGGCTCCGGCCAGTTGGCCCCCGAGGCGTCCGGGCGCATCGTCGCGCTGCTCGCCAAGGCCGAGCCCTCGCATGACGGCCTGATCCGGGGACGGCGCCACATCATGAACGACGACAGCGACATCAACGCCACCCGGCACGCCCGCGCCCTCGTGGGCGGGGTCGCGGCCGCCGCGATCGGGCGCACCGACCTGTTCGTCTCCGGCGGTGCCGAGCACCAGGGGCCGGATGGCGGCGGCCCGGTGGCGATCATCGCCCGCGTGAGGGATTGACTGCATGCCGGAGTTCGATCTCGCCGTTCGGGGCGGCACCCTGGTCACCGCCACCGACACGTTTCCCGCCGATCTCGGCATCCGTGACGGCCGCATCGCGGCCATCGGCGCGCGGATCACCGATGCCGCCCGCACCCTCGATGCCTCCGGCCTGCTGGTGCTGCCCGGCGGGATCGACAGCCACGTCCACATCGCCCAGGCCTCGGGCCCCGGCATCGTCATGGCGGACGACTTCGCCTCCGCGACCCGTGCGGCGGCGGCCGGCGGCAACACCTGCGTGATGCCCTTCGCGCTCCAGCCCCGCGGCGCCTCCCTGCGAGAGGCCACCCACGCCTACCGGGCGCTGGCGGAGGGGCAGTGCCACATCGATGTCGCCATCCACCTCATCGTCTCCGACCCGACCCCGGCCGTGCTCGGCCAGGAACTGCCGGCCCTGATCGCCGAGGGCTACACGTCCTTCAAGGTCTTCATGACCTACGACGACCTCGTCCTGAACGACCGCCAGATCCTCGACGTGTTCGATCTCGCCCGCCGCGAGGGCGCCCGCGTCATGGTCCATGCGGAGGGCTACGACGCGATCCGGTACATGACCGAGAAGCTCGAGAAGGCCGGCGAGACCCGCCCCTTCGGCCATGCCCTCTCCCGGCCGCAGGTGGTCGAGCGGGAGGCGGCGCATCGGGCGATCAGCCACGCCGAACTCGTCGACCTGCCGATCGTCATCGTCCACGTCTCGGGCGAGCAGGCCATGGAGCAGATCGCCTGGGGCCGGGAGCGCGGTCTCAAGATCCACGCCGAGACCTGCCCGCAATATCTGACGCTCACCGCCGACCACATGAAGGGGCTCGGCTCCGACGATCCGATGGAGGGGGCGAAGTACGTCTGCTCGCCGCCGCCACGCGAGGCCGCGAACCAGGCTGCGATCTGGCGCGGAATCCAGACCGGATTGTTCGACGTGGTCTCCTCGGACCACTGCCCGTTCCGCTACGACGATCCGGCCGGCAAGCTCAATCCGAAGGGCCGGACCTCCTTCCGCTGGGTGCCCAACGGCATCCCGGGCATCGAGACCCGTCTGCCGATCCTGTTCTCGGAGGGCGTCTCGGCGGGGCGCATCTCCCTCAACCGCTTCGTGGAACTCACCGCCACGAACCACGCCAAGCTCTACGGGCTCTACCCGCGCAAGGGCTCGATCGGGATCGGCTTCGACGCCGACCTGACCCTGTGGGACCCGAACCGCCGCGAGACCATCCGGCAGGCCAACCTCCATCACGGGGCGGATTACACGCCCTGGGAGGGGTTTTCGGTCACGGGCTGGCCGGTGACGACGATCGCGCGGGGCGCGATCGTCGCCGAGAATGGCCGGGTGGTCGGTCCGCTCGGCCACGGACAGGTGATCGACCGGGCCGTGAGCCCGTAGGAACGCGGATATCCGCGCCGAATCGGGTATCCTCTGGCCCGGCCCTTGCTCGTCCCCCGGGGGGAGACATTCATGGACGTCGAGCTGATCCGCCTGACCAAGCGCTACGGCCACACCACGGCCGTGGACGGCATCGACCTCAAGGTCCGCTCGGGCGCCTATTGCTGCCTGCTCGGCCCCTCTGGCTGCGGCAAAACCACGACGCTCCGGATGATCGGCGGGCACGAGACGGTGTCCTCCGGCGACGTGGTCATCGGCCCGCGCGCCGTGGGTGACGCCACGCCGGCCGAGCGCGGCACCGCGATGATGTTCCAGAGCTATGCCCTGTTTCCCCACCTGAATTGCCGCGACAACGTCGCCTTCAGCCTGAAGATGCGAGGCATCCCGAAGGCCGAGCGCCGCGCCAAGGCGCTGGCGATGCTCGACCTCGTGCAGATGGCTCATCTGGCCGAACGGTTGCCGGCGCAGCTCTCCGGTGGCCAGCAGCAACGCGTGGCGCTCGCCCGCGCGCTGGTCACCGGACCCAAGGTTCTGCTTCTCGACGAGCCGCTCTCGGCCCTCGATCCGTTCCTGCGGGTGCGGATGCGGACCGAACTGAAGCGGCTCCAGGCCGAGCTCGGCATCACCTTCATCCACGTCACCCACAGCCAGGAGGAGGCGATGGCGCTGTCCGACCTCGTGGTGGTGATGAACGGGGGGCGCATCGAGCAGGCGGCCGACCCGCGCACCGTGTTCGAGCGCCCCGCCACCGCCTTCGTCGCCCGCTTCATCGGTGGCCACAACGTCATCCGCCTGCCCGATGCGACCGAGGTGGCGGTGCGCGCCGACCGGATGCGCCTCGGTGCGCAGGCCGGTCCGGAGGCCGTGCCGGCCCGCGTCGTCTCGGTGGAGTACCAGGGCACCAGCGTGCATGTGGGATTCGAGGCCGACGGCCTCGGCGGAGGCCCCGCGACCGCGCTGACGGCGGTGATCGACGACGCGGCCTATGCGGGCGCCCCCCTCGCGCTCGGGCAGACCGTGCCACTGGGCTGGGACGCCGACGCGGCCCACCGCCTGAGCGCCTGATCCGTTTTTTACCGCGTAGAGGAACCCGCATGACGACTCCGATCAAGCTGAGCCGCCGCACCCTGCTCCAGGGCGCGGGTGCCACCGGACTGGCCCTCGGCGCCGGTCCGATCACCGGCTTTCCCAACGTGATCGCGGCCGAACCCGTGACCCTGCGCTACCTCGGCACCGCGGTGAACCAGTCCGGCGACATCGCCCGCAAGGTGAAGGAGGATCTCGGCATCACCATCGAGTACATCCCCGTCGTCACCGACGAGGTGACCAAGCGCGTGGTGACGCAGCCGAACTCCTTCGACCTCCTCGACACCGAGTTCTTCAGCCTCAAGAAGCTCATCCCCTCGGGCAACATCCAGGGCATGGACGCCCGCCGGATCAAGCAGGCGGACAACATCACCCCGGTCTTCACCAAGGGCGAGGTCGCCGGCAAGAAGATCGGCGACCAGGGCACCGCGCCCAAGAAGGTCTTCTACCTCGAGGGACAGAATTCGAAGAACTTCGCCGGTTCGGCCACCGAGTGGATCACCCTGATCCCCACCACCTACAACGCCGACACGCTCGGCATTCGCCCGGACCTGATCAAGCGCCCGATCACGAGCTGGAAGGAACTCCTGAACCCTGAATTCAAGGGCAAGGCCTCGATCCTCAACATCCCCTCCATCGGCATCATGGATGCCGCCATGGTGATCGAGGCCACCGGGGACTACACCTATCCCGACAAGGGCAACATGACGAAGGCGGAGATCGACCGCACCATCAAGCTCTTGATCGAGGCTAAGCGCGCCGGCCAGTTCCGCGCCTTCTGGCAGGACTTCAACGAATCCGTGAACCTGATGGCGTCGGGCGAGACCGTGATCCAGTCGATGTGGTCGCCCGCCGTCACCAAGGTCCGCTCTCAGGGCGTGGCCTGCACCTACCAGCCCCTCAAGGAAGGCTACCGCGCCTGGGCCACCGGCTTCGGCTTGCCCAAGACCCTGACGGGCCGCAAGCTGGATGCGGCCTACGACTTCATCAACTGGTTCCTCTCCGGCTGGGCCGGCGCCTACCTCAACCGCCAGGGCTATTACTCGGCCGTGCTGGAGACGGCCAAATCACACATGGAGCCCTACGAGTGGGCCTACTGGATGGAGGGCAAGCCCGCCGAGAAGGACATCAAAGGGCCGGACGGCAGCGTGCTGGAGAAGGCCGGCGCCACCCGCGACGGTGGCTCCTTCGAGACCCGCATGGGCTCCGTCGCCTGCTGGAACGCCGTGATGGACGAGAACACCTACATGGTCCGCAAGTGGAACGAGTTCATCGCGGCGTGAGCGGGGCGGTGTGCCACCCACGGAGCGCGTGCCCCTCTGCCCGCCCGGCGGGGAGAGGGCCTCGTCCTCCCCTTGGCGGGAGGCGAGGCGAGCCCGGCAGGGCGATGGTGAGGGGGTATCTCCGGTCGTGCCGCCTCCGGTGGCGCCCCCTCACCCTCGCTGCCGCTCGGCTCGCCCCCGGCAAGGGGGGCGAACCCCTCTCCCCGCAAGCGGGGCGAGGTTCTGTGCTCAGCCGGAGTGAGCCATGACCGACGCCGTTCTCCCCGCCATCGCGGACGCGCCGCCCGTCGCGGCCCCGACCACCAGCCTCACGGCCAAGACGCGCCGGCGGCAGGCGTTGGCCTATCTCCAGGCCGCTCCGATGGCGCTCGTGTTCCTCGTCTTCTTCGTAGTGCCCCTGGGCCTGACCCTGATCGTCAGCTTCTGGGAGTACAACGAGTACGAGATCATCCCGTCCTTCACGGTGCAGAACTACATCGACGTGTTCGAGGGTTGCCTCAACACGGCGGATGCCTGCACGACCGTGCGGACCTACCTCTCGACCCTGAAGTTCTGCGCGCTGACCTGGGCCTTCACCCTCGTGATCGGCTTCACGGTGGCCTATTTCGTCGCCTTCCACGTCCGCTCGCGCACGATGCAGATGGCGCTGTTCCTCGTCTGCACGATCCCGTTCTGGACCTCGAACGTGATCCGGATGATCTCCTGGATCCCGCTGCTCGGCCGCAACGGCCTCGTCAACGACACCCTGATGGGGATGGGCCTCATCAAGTCGCCGATCGAGGGCCTGCTCTATTCGGATTTCTCGGTGGTGCTCGCCTTCGTGCATCTGAACACGGTCTTCATGATCGTGCCGATCTTCAACAGCATGGCGCGCATCGACCGCGCGCTGATCGAGGCGGCCTATGATTCCGGCGCCACCGGCTGGCAGACCCTCTGGAACGTGGTGGTGCCGCTGGCGAAACCCGGCATCGCCATCGGGTCGATCTTCGTGATCACCCTGGTGATGGGCGACTTCGTCACGGTCGGCGTCATGGGCGGCCAGCAGATCGCCTCCGTCGGTAAGGTCATCCAGGTCCAGATGTCGGCCCTGCAACTGCCGGCGGCGGCGGCCAACGCCGTGGTGCTGCTCGGCGCCGTGATGCTGATGATCGTGGCGATGACCCGGCTCATCGACCTGCGCAAGGAACTCTGAGATGAGCGACCGGCCCCGCTCCCCGGCCTTCTACGCGCTCGCGGCCTTCTTCTGCCTGTTCGTGGCCTTCCTGTACGGGCCGACGCTGACGATCCTGGTACTGAGCTTCCAGGGGCCGCAGGGCGGACTGACGTTTCCGATGAACGGGGTCTCGACGCACTGGTTCGGCAAGCTCTGGGCGGGTCTGGGCATCGTCGACATCTGGGGAGCGCTGTGGCGATCCTTGCGCCTCGGCCTCGTGGTGATGCTCCTCACCGTCGTCATCGCGTTCTTCGCAGGATTGGCCTTCCGCAAGCGCTTCCGCGGCGAGGGCGCGCTGTTCACCATCGCGGTCGCGAGCCTGATCGTGCCCTCCATCGTGGTCTCGCTCGGCATCGGGCTGGAATTCCGGCTCCTGGACGACGCCGTGAACTGGGCCGCCGCCGAGACCGGCTGGGGCTGGCTCCAGGAGCACGGCACCCTGATGGGCCTCTACACCTCGGCGCTCGGCGCCCACCTGACCTGGACGCTGCCCTTCGGCCTCCTCATCATGTTCGCGGTCTTCAACCGGTTCGACCCGGCCTACGAGGAGGCCGCCCGCGATCTCGGCGCCACCGGGGCTCAGACCCTGCGCCACGTGGTGGTGCCGATCCTCGGGCCCTCGCTGGTCGGCGTCGCCCTGTTCGGCTTCACCCTGTCGTTCGACGAACTCGCGCGAACGAGCCAAGCCATCGGTGGCCGCAACACCCTGCCGCTGGAGTTGCAGGGCCTGACCACCACCGTCACGACGCCGGAGATCTACGCGCTGGGCACCCTCACCACCGGCCTGTCCCTCGCGGTGATCGGGCTGGCTTTGGGGACGAGCCTGTATCTCCAGAAGCGGAAGGCGAAGGCCGGGTTGCGGCTGGGCTGAGCTCGAATTCTTCTCCCCCCTGCGGGAGAAGGTGGCCCGCGTCAGCGGGTCGAATGAGGGGCGCGCGCGATCCGGACTCGTCGCCCCCTCTCCCGGTCGCTCCGCGACCACCCTCCCCCGCAATGGGGGGAGGGTTTCCGGTCTCACACCACCGCCTCGGCCACCGCCGCCTTGTCCGCCTGGAACGCCGCATGCGCCGCCTCCGTGCGCCAGCAGGCGGCCCGGTGGCCGGGCTGCACATCGACGTAAGGGGGCGCCTCGACCCGGCAGCGCTCCTCGGCCAGGAAGCAGCGCGGGGCGAAGGGGCAGCCCGGCGGGCGGTTGGCGAGGTCCGGCGGGCTGCCGGGAATCGTCTTCAGGCGCGTGCCCTTGGCGAGCGCCCCGTCGGCCCGGCTGCGCAGGAGGCCGATCGTATAGGGGTGGTGGGGGTCGAGCACCACGTCGCGGGCGGAGCCCTCCTCGACGATGCGGCCGGCATACATGACCGCGATCCGGTCGGCGACCTCGACCGCCGCGCCGAGATCGTGGGTGACGAAGATGGTCGAGAGGCCGAGTTCGGCCTGCAACTCGCGCAGCAGCAGCAGGATCTGGATCTGCACGGTGGCGTCCAGCGCCGTGGTCGGCTCGTCGGCGAGCAGCACCTGCGGTCGGCAGGCCAGCGCCAGCGCGATCATCGCCCGCTGGCGCATGCCACCCGACATCTCGTGCGGATAGGCGTCGAGGCGCCGCTCCGGGCTCGGGATGCGCACCCGCTCGAACAGCGCCAGGGCACGCTGGCGGGCCGCTCCGGCACTGATCCGCTCGTGCTGGCGGATCGCCTCGGTGATCTGTTGACCCACGGTGTAGACGGGATCGAGGGCGAGCAGCGGCTCCTGGAAAATCATCGCCACGGCCCGGCCGCGCAGGGCCTGCAGGGCCTTGGGCGACATCGCCATGACGTCCTGGCCGGCGACCCGGATCTCGCCGCCGATCTGGGTCTTGCGCTCCGGGTTCAGGCGCATGATCGCCCGCAAGGTCACGCTCTTGCCGGAGCCGGATTCGCCGATCAGCGCCACCGCCTGGCCGCGCTCGAGGGTGATGTCGACCCCATCCACGGCCTCGACCACGCCGCCGAAGACGACCGTGAGATTCCGGATCGCGACGGCCGGTTCGGTTGCGGGCGCGCTCATGCGGCCACCGTCAGGCTGGGGGACAGGGTGTGGCCGGAGCCCGGCTGGCGGGCGAGGCAGGCGACGCGGTGGCTGGCGTCGAGGGTGTCCAGCGGCGGGACCGTGCCCCGGCAGACGGGCTCCACCAGGGCGCAGCGTGGATGGAAGCGGCAGCCGGCGGGCGGGTTGATCGGGTTCGGCGGATCGCCGGCGAGCGGCGCCACCTCGGTCCGCGCATCCGGGTCCATCGAGGGCATCGAGGACAGGAGCGCCGCCGTGTAGGGATGGGCCGGCGCGGCCAGGACCGTGTCGGCGGGGCCGATCTCGACCACCTGTCCGAGATACATCACCGCCACACGGTCGCAGATGAAGCGCACCACGTTGAGGTCGTGGCTGATGAACAGGTAGGTGAGGTTGAACTCCTGCTTGAGGTCCATCAGCAGGTTCAGCACCTGCGCCTCCACCGACTTGTCCAGCGCGGAAACCGCCTCGTCGAGCACCACGAGACGGGGTTCGAGCGCCAGCGCCCGGGCGATGTTGACGCGCTGGCGCTGGCCCCCGGACAGTTCGTGGGGATAGCGCGCGGCGAAGCGCGCCGGTTCCAGCCCCACCCGGGCGAGCAGGGAGCGGGCGCGCTCGATGGCCTGGCGCTTCGGGACCCCGTGCACCTGCGGCCCGAAGGCGATGGAGCCCTCGATGGTCATGCGCGGATTGAGGGAGGAGTAGCTGTCCTGGAACACCATCTGGGCCTGGGCCCGGAAGTCGCGCAGGGGAAGCGCCCGGCTGCCGATGCGCTCGCCGTCGAACAGCAGGTCGCCGGAATCGTGGCCGATCAGCCCCATGATGAGCCGGGCGGTGGTGGACTTGCCGCAGCCCGACTCGCCGACGACCCCGAGGGTCTCGCCCTTCAGGATCTCGAAGTCGACGCCGTCCACGGCGCGCACCACCGCCTTCGCGCCGCCGAATCCCTTCTTGATGGGAAAGTGCTTCACGAGGCGGTCGACGGTGAGGAGGGGCTGGGCCGGGCCGCCACGGTCTCGGGCTATCGGAACCGTGGGCGCGCCGATGGGCATGCTCATGCCTTCACCTCCATGGCGGACCGCAGGCCGTCGGAGAACAGGTTGAACGAGATCGAGACGATGAAGATGGCGAGCCCCGGCAGGGCGGCGACCATCGGGTTCACGTAGATCGCCGTGCGCAGGGTGTTGAGCATCAGGCCCCATTCGGGCTCGGGCGGCTTCACGCCGAGGCCGAGGAAGGACAGGCCCGAGGCCAGGATCATCGACACGCTGATGAGGCTGGTGGCGTAGACGAAGATCGGCCCGAGCACGTTGCCGAGCACCTGCACCCGCAGGATCGTCAGGGTCGAGGCGCCCGAGAGGCGGGCCGCGTCGACGTAGTCCCGGGCGCGGATCTGGGTGGTCACGCTTTCGGCCACGCGGGCGATCTGGGGCACGAACACGCAGGTCAGCGACACGATGGAGTTGACGATACCGGCCCCCAGGGCGCCGGAGAGCGCGATGGCCAGCAGGACCGAGGGAAAGGCGAAGAACACGTCCACCGTGCGCATCAGCACGGTGTTGACCCAGCCGCCGACGTAGCCCGCCAGGATGCCGATGCCGGATCCGATGACGAAGGCGAGGATGACCGGCGTGACGCCGATAAATAGGGAAAGGCGCCCGCCCATCATCAGGCGGCTCAGCATGTCGCGGCCGAGTTCGTCTGACCCTAAGATGTAGGTCGCGTCGCCGATGGGCTTCAGGCGCCGCAGCATCGAGCCGCGATAGGGGTCCATCGGGGTGATCCAGGGCGAGAGCAGCGCAACCGCCACGATCGCCAGGATGACGCAGGCGGCCGCCATCGCCACGGGATCGCGCAGGAGCTTGTGGCCGACCTGCCCCCAGAACCCCCGGGAGGGCACGAAGGCGTCGGGCGCCGTCGGCGTCGGGGCGGTCCCGCCGGCGATGTCGAGGACGGGTGCCGCGGCCTGTGTCGCGTGTGCCATCAGCCCCTCTCGATGCGCGGGTCGAGCGCCGTCTGCACGACGTCGACGATGAGGTTGAGGGCGACGAAGAACATCGCCAGGACAAGGATCGAGCCCTGGAGCAGGGGCAGGTCGCGCTGGAAGATCGCGGCGTTGAGGAGGAAGCCGGTGCCGGGCCAGGCGAACACCGTCTCGATCAGGATCGAGCCGCCGAGCAGGTAGCCGAGCTGCAGGCCCATGATGGCCAGCGCCGTCGGGGCGGCGTTCTTGACCACGTGCCGGAACACGCCGAACTCGCTCATGCCCTTGGCGCGCAGCGCGCCGACGAAATCCTGCGCGAGGATGTCGCCCACCAGCGCCCGGATGGTGCGGGCGATGACGCCCATGGGGATCACCGACATCGTGAGCGCGGGCAGGATGATGTAGCGCAGGTGGTCGAGATCGGGCCGCCAGTTGCCGGAGCCGTCCGGCCCGGCGCCGGTGGGCGGCAGCCAGCCGAGCTGGGCCGAGAACACGATGACCAGCACCATGCCGAGCCAGTAGTGCGGCACGCTGACCCCGAACACCGACACCGCCGAGGCGAGCCGGTCCAGGATCGAGTTGCGAAAGTATCCGGCCACGAACCCGAACAGGCAGCCGAAGGTGAAGCCGATCAGCGTCGCCACGCTAGCGAGGATCAGGCTGTTGACCACCGCCCGGCCGACCTCCTGCACCACGGGGCGGCCCGTGGCGATGGAAATGCCGAGGTCGCCCTGGAGCACGTGCCAGAGCCAGATCACGTACTGCACCGGCAGCGGCTTGTCGTAGCCGTAGGCCGCCCGCATGGCGTCGATGGTCTCCTGCGTGGCGTCCACCGGGAGCACGGCGCTCAAGGGGTCGCCGGGGGCAAGGTGCACCAGCAGGAAGCAGACGACGCTGACGCCGAGGGCCACCGGCGTGACGGTCAGCAGGCGCTGGAGGATGAACTTCAGCATGATGCGAAGCCTCGGAACGCATCGTCACCCGGCGACCATGCGGCCGAGGTCTTCGATCGTGAGCACGAAGCACCACGGGGCTCCCGCTCCTCGAAGGAGAGGGATGGGGTGAGGTGTAGTCCACGTTCGGAGAGGTCACGCACCTCGCCCTGTCCCTCTCCTTCCAGGAGAGGGGACCCGCGCAGCCCGCGCGAAGTCTGAACACGACCACCGCGAGGGGGAGGGTTCGTGCGCGCGTACATTCGCATCACCCGCTCCGTCACTTGCCCATCGAGATCGGCGAGAAGTCCTGGAACCAGTTCTGCGCCTGCACGAAGCCCTTCACCTTGGGGCTCATGGCGCGCGGGTTGGTGTCGTGGGCCACCATCAGGAACAGCGCGTCGTTCACGTATTTCTCGTGGACCTTCTCCAGGACCTTGGTCTGCTCGGCCGGGTCGAAGGTGGTGCGGACCTGATCGAAGAGCTTGTCCATCTCGGGGTCGCAGTAATGGCCCCAGTTGGTGCCGTTGGGCGCGGCGAGGTTGCACTGAAGGTGCCGGATGAAGCCCGTGAAGGGGTCCTGGATGAAGTAGGAGAAGTTCATCCCCGTCGCCTTGCGCGACATGTCGGACTTCGCGCCCGCGCGCCACAGGTTGATGAGCGTGTTCCACTCGACCACCTCGAACTCGACCTTGATGCCGACATCCGCGAGGTTCTGCTGGATGAACTCGTTCATCGGCAGGGGCTGCATCTGGCCCGAGCCCGAGGGCGCGATCAGGATCTTGGTGACGATGGGCTTGTTGGGGCCGTAGCCGGCTTCCGCCAGCAGCTTCTTGGCGGCCTCCGCGTCGTAGGTCGGCTTGAAAGTCGGGTTGCCGAACCAAGCCGAGCCCGGCGGCATGAAGCCCTGCGCGGGGATCATCAGGCCGTTGAGCAACTCCTTCATGCCCTCGCGGTCGACGGCAAGGTTGGCCGCCTTGCGCACGCGGATGTCGTTCCAGGGCGAGCCCTCGGCGCGGGAGAGGTGCCAGGTCCAGTTGTGCGGGTAGGCGTTGGTGACGATGCCGAAGCCGGCCGCCTTGAGGGAGGCCACCGCGTCCGGCGGGGGCGCCTCGATCCAGTCGACCTGGCCGGAGCGGAGTGCGGCCACGCGGGCATTGGCCTCGGGGAGCGGCACGAGCACGAGCTTGTCGAGCTTCGGCACCCGGGCCTTGTCCCAGTACTCCTTGTTGGGCGCCATCTCGGCGCGCTCGCGCGGGGCGAACAGGGTCAGCTTCCACGGGCCGGTGCCGGCCGGATTCTTGGCGAAGGCGTCCCAGCTTTTTCCGACCTTCTCCCACTGGCCGGGCGACGAGATCATGATCCAGGCGATCTGGTAGGGTAGCGTCGCGTCGGGGTTCTTGGTGATCACCTCGAGGGTGTTCGGATCCACGGCCCGGTAGCTCGCCACCGCCGGGATGCGCGAGCGCCCCTGGGCCGACTGGCGCGGGTCGAATTGCGGCGCATCGGTCTTCAGGAGCTTGTCGAGGTTCCACACCACCGACTCAGCGGTGAAGGGCGAGCCGTCGTGGAAGGTCACGCCCTCGCGCAGCTTGAAGGTCCACCGGGTGTTGTCGGCGGGATCGACGGTCCAGCTCGTGGCGAGGCCCGGCGCCAGCACGGAGGGCTTGGTTGCCGAGGACAGGTCCCAGTTGATGAGCCCGTCATAGACCGTGTAGCCCGTGAACCGCATGCCCTCGCCGCCATTGTCGGCCTGCCCCGTGGTGAGCGGGATGTCCGAGGCCGTCATGCCGATCTTGAGCACGCCCTGGGCAAAGGCAGCGGGCATCATCGCGCCCGACACCAAGGCGGCGGCGAGGAGGCGGCGGGTCGACCAACGCGAAATTGCAGTGAACATTCGGGACCGGGTTCCTCGTGAAGGGCGCGCGCCCTGATGAGGCCGTGAATGCAATCCCCCGGCCAGATCGAGAATCCGTGCACACCGACCCCCTTGGACCGGCGTGGCGAAGCCTCCGCCTCGATCGGCGCTGAGCCAAACGGGTTCTCTTTGCATATTTTATAGGCAATTAGGGTCTGGCCGCCGATGCGGTCCCTCACCCGCCGTCGACAGTGATGACGTTCTGGGCAATCGAGGGCCGCCCACGAAATCGGGCCGATCAGAACGAGAGCTTCAGCCCGCCCACGACGTTGCGCGGCGCCCCCGGCAGGATGGAGCCGGTGGTGGCGGAGAGGATCGCGGCGTCGTTCGGCAGGCCGGTCGCGCGGTTCAGGGCGCTGGAGAGGGTCTGGGCCGAGGCCACGTAGGTCAGGTCGAGGAGGTTGCGCACCTCGACATAAAGACTGAGGCGCTTGGCGTAGCCGCCGCTGAGCGCCGTGACGTAGTGCAGGTTGGCGTTCAGGATCGCGTAGCCCGGAACCCGAACCTGGTTGCCGTTGTCGATGAAGATCCTGTCCTGGGCCACGGCTTCCACGAAGCCGCCGAGCCCGTCGAGGGCGCCGCCGACCTGATCGTATCCGATCCGCGCCAGCAGCTGATGGGCCGGCACGCCCGGAATCGCCTTGCCGGCGCGGTCGACGCTGGCGGTGAGGGAGCCGGCGCTGAGCTGCTCCGAGAAGCGGGTGTAGACCTGGTCGTCGAACGTATAGGCGAGCACGCCGCGCCAGCCCGGCGCGAAGGCCCAGTCGGCCCCGACCTCGACGCCCCGGTGCTCGGAGGCCGGCACGTTGATGAAGGAACTCAGGCGCCCGCCCCCTGCGGATTGCGACACGAGTTCGTTGCGGAAGAACTCCCGGAAGGTCGTGACGCTGACGCGCAGGGTCCCGTCCGGGCTCCAGTCGGCCCCGAGGTCGAAGCCGAGGTTCTCCTGGGTCTGGAGCGCGGTGTTGTTGCCCGGCAGGCCGGAGGCGGTGACGAACAGCGTATTGCCGCTCGGAGTCGCGTAGCCGGTCGCGGCCCGGGCGCGGAACGCCCATTCGGCGCTCGGGCGGTAGACCAGGGCGGCCTCCGGCGCGACGTTGTGGAAGTCGCGCCGGGCATCGGTCAGCGTGGTCGTCCGCCCGGCCTGCGCATACGTGTAGGCGAGGTTGCGGCCCGTGATGGCGGTGGCGGTCGCGCTGAGGCCCAGCACCCCGGTCCATCGGTCCGAGAAGGCGATTTCGGCGCGGGCCCGGCCGCCGAGATTGGATTGGTCGCTCTGCTGCTCGCCGATGAGCGCGCCCAGCGCCGGCCCGGTGCCCAGCGCCCGGTTGAAGGTGGCGACGCGGGAATCGAGGGTCTCGCCGATGAGCGCCACGTAGCCGACCACCGGCAAGCCGAAGACGTCGCCGCGCCGGGTCAGGTCCGTGAGGGCTGCGATGGACGGGGCGGAGCCCAGGAAGGCCGCGGTGTAGAAGCGCTGGTCGAAGTTGCGGTCGTCGAAGCCGACCTGGGCGCGCCAGGTCGTCTGCGCGTCGATGTCGTGCTCCAGGCGCGCGGCCACGACGGTGCGGGGGTCGTTGCGCCCGAAGGCGGCCTGTGCCGCCGTGACCGGTACGGTCTCCCCGAAGGCGCCGTTGCGGAAGACGTTCGTCAGGGTGCAGCCGGGGGCGGCCGTGGCGGCGGTGCTGCAGCCGCGCTGGTAGGGGTTGATCCGGAACTGGTCGAGGGAGGCGCGCGCCGGCACATCGGTCTGAAGCGCGTTGTTGATGACCTTCAGGGTCAGGCGCGTGTCCGGGCTCGGCGTGTAGCTCGCCAGCAGGTTGATGAGTTGCGAGTCGTAGGCGCTGTTCTGTTGGAAGCCATCGGCGCGGACGTCGCTCGCAAACAGGCTGACCTCGAACGGGCCGCTGACGCCGCCCACGGTGAAGTAGTTGCTGAGGTAGCCGAAGCTGCCCGCGTCGGTGCCGATCTCGTAGCCGCCGATCTCGCGGCCGGTGCGGGTGCGGAAGGCCAGCGCTCCGCCGGTGGCGTAGTTGCCGAACAGGGCCGATTGCGGCCCGCGGAACACGTCGATGCGGCCGTAGGCGCGTGGGTCCACGAGGTCGAAGCGCGAGACGCCGTCGGCCTGGGTCAGGATGAACCCGTCCTCCAGCACGACCATGTTGCGCAGAACGGCCGTGGCCCGCGCGTTGTTGCCCCGGATCGAGACCACGACGTCCCGTCCGCCGTTGCCTTGGCGCACGGTCACCCCGGGACTGTCGAGGAGGACCGCGCCGATCGTGGTGGCCGGCCGGTCCGCGATGGTGCCGGCGCGCCCGACCGTGTGCACCACCTGGCCGACCGGGTTCTCGATGACGCTCGGGGCCGAGCCCGGTGGCGCCGCGATACCGAACGGCACCCCGGCCTCCGTGCCGCGCACGGAGATCTCGTCCAACGCGATGCCGCCGCCCGCTTCCTGGGCCGCCACGGCGCCGGGGCGCAGGGTGAGTCCGGTGTTCAGGGCAGCGAGCGTCAGCGCCAGACCCGCACCAACCCTTCCTGGCATGCCCGGGCGCTGGCGCGCGGGCCGCCGTGCCGATCCAAGGGGTAGGCTGCGCTTCATCGAACAGCTTTCGCGGTGGCGCCGGGCCACTGGATCGCGCGCGTCCGGCCCAAGTCGCTCAACCACCGGAAAGTGCTACGACATTTGCCCTGGCCCCTTCATCACGGGATCGCGAGCGGGACGCCGCGCGCGTGGAATTCCCGGCGCTGTGGCGCCCGGACGTCAGGCCGGGAGGTGCGCCGCCCGGGCGCGATCGAGCCGCGCCGGGCCAGGCCCCTGGCCCGGCGCCCTGTCTTGAATGACGGTCCGCATCTATATGATGGTCGGCCGCACAGGAGGGCCAGCGTCATGCCGAGGGTTTCGCAGGAGCAGGCCAAGCGCAACCGCCAGCGCGTCGTCGCGGTGGCCGCGACGCTGTTTCGCGAGCGCGGCCTGCACGGCGTCGGCGTCGCCGACATCATGGGCGCCGCCGGCCTGACCCATGGCGGCTTCTACGGCCAGTTCGCCAGCAAGGAGGCGCTCGCCGCCGAGGCCTTCGACAGCGCGCTGGCCGAGGAGCGGCGCGGGGCGCTGGACGCGCTGATCGCGAACTACCTCTCGGTGGAGCACGTGAGGACCCCCGGACAGGGTTGCCCCCTCGCGGCGCTGGCCAACGACGTCGCGCGCGAGGCGCGGGGCAGCCCGCTCCGCGCCCGGTTCACGCAGGGCGTGCGGGGCCTCGCCGACCTCCTCGCGGACCTCACGAAGGGCGCGCGCGAGCGCCGCCGGCAGCGGGCCCTGGCCAACCTCGCCACCCTCGTGGGCGCCGTCATCCTCGCCCGCGGGGTCGACGACGACGCGCTGGCGGAAGAACTGCTCCACGCCGCCCGGGCCGCGGCCACCGCCTGAGCGCGGGCGCCGGCCCTCAGATGTCGGTCGAGGCGAGGGTCTGCGAGCCCTCCAGGACGTGTCCGAGCTGTTCGGGGGCCGGGCGCTTCGTCAGGTCTGGCGCGGGGCCTGCCAGCGCCGGAGGCTCCAGGTGGCCGCCCGCTGGCCGCGCGGGTGCCGTTGGAGGGCGCGCGGAGGTCCCTCCAGCAGGTCCAGGGGCGGCGGCTCCGGCCGTTCCGGCGGGATGATCTCCACACGGATCCTGCGCGGGGCCGCCCGCCGCGCTGGCCGGGCTTCCGGAAGAAACCAGAAGCCCCCGAAGCCGAACAGGCAGGTCGAGGCGATGCCGATCGCCCACCAGTTCGGTGCATCCTGGATCATCAGCACCACGAGCCCGGCAACGGCGCAGGCCGCGGCGAGACTCCTGTTCGTGATCCGATCCGAAGACATGCCCTACGGTCGGGGAACACCGTTTCCCATCCCGTGAAGACATCGCGTCAACTTGTCTGCACCGACAGTTTGTTCACGGCTCTTAAAAATCGTCTTGGCAGACAATCCGAGCACGGTTCGCGTCCGTCCCAGCGCGCGCATGCGACGCCGTGCGAGCGGCAACTCTCGCACGAAGCCGAAGGGATCGCCGGGAGGAGGTCTCAGGCGCCCCTCAGGGCCGCTTGGCCAGGAAGTCGAGGACGCCCGCCCGGTGCCCCCGGTCACCCACCGCCGTGCTGTGGTCGCGGTTGGGCAGTTCGAGGGAGGTGGCGTTCGGCAGGAGGGCGGCCAGCGCCGGGCCTGAGCCCGAGACCGTGTCGAGGGTGCCGACCGTGACGAGGACCGGCATCTCGATTTGCGCGACCTCGGCCCGCGACAGGGCTTGGCGCGAGCCGCGCATGCAGGCGGCCAGCGCCCGCAGGTCGCTCTTCGTCTGCTCCGCGAAGGTGCGGAAGGCGGCGGCCGTCGGGTTCGGCGCGGGGGCGCCGGGCTCAGCCTCCAGGGCCTCGGCGATGCCGTCGGGCAGGCCCCTGCCCTCGACGAGGTGCAGACCGAGGCCTCCGAGCAGAACCGAGCGCACCCGCTCCGGCGCGTCGAGGGCGAGGAAGGCGGAGATGCGCGCGCCCATCGAGTAGCCCATCACGTCGGCCCGTTCGATGCCGAGGTGGTCGAGGAGGCGGCGCGCGTCCTGCGCCATGATGTCGGAGCCGTAGGCGTCCGGATCGTAGAGCTTCTGGCTCTCGCCATGTCCCCGGTTGTCGAGGGCGACGACCCGATACCCGGCCTGCGTCAGGGTCCGGACCCAGAGCGTGTTGACCCAGTTCACCGCGTGGTTGGAGGCGAAACCGTGGATCAGCAGGATCGGGTCGCCCGATCCGCCCTCGGGGGCCGCGTCGATATACGCGATGGCGACGCCGTCGGAATCGAAGGTCTGCATGGGCTCGGGCCTTATCGGTCTGGGCATGGTGCCTGCCTCATTGGACCGCCCGTCGCCCCGACGGAAGCCCCGGGGTGACGCGTGAGCACAAATGAAAGCGGCGGCAGGTTTCCCTGCCGCCGCTCGAAAGCGTCGCCGTTGTCGGACTGGATCAGAAGGTGATGCCGGTCTCGATCATGTAACGCTCCTGCGAGGTCTTCACGCCGTTGCGGCCGAAGCCGGTGCCGACGTTGAACGCGCGATCGACGGTGATGTCGTAAAGCTGCACGGTCGAGAACTCGCCGCGAACGAAGAAGCGGTCGAAGGTGAAGGTCGGGGTGACCGTGAAGGACAGGGCGGAGCTGCCGGGTCCGTAGAGGACGTTCGACTGGAGCGGGAGGCCCGTGCGGCTGTTGCCACTCTGCGCGATGTATTCAAAGCGACCCGCAAGGGCGAAGTTGTCCGTGAAGGCGTAGCTGGCGAGGATCGCGCCACCGAAGGTCTCGGCACCGGCGAGGCCGATGAAATCGTTCCGCTCGACATTGGTGTACTGGACGTACGGCGTCACGATCCAGGGGCCGTCGGCATAGGTGTAGTTCGCGCTGATGATGCTGCTGTTCTGCAGCGTCGCGGGGGTCGCGAACTGGTTGCGCAGGCTGCGGTCCGACAGGTCGAACTTGGTGTAGCTGGAGAAGTGGGTACCGCCGTTGATGCCGATCGTGTTGGCGGAGTCGATCTTGTAGGTGATCGCGCCCGTGACCCAGTTGAGCTCACCCGAGAAGAAGCCATCGGTCGCGGCGAACGAGGCAGCCCACGGGCCGTCCGAGTAGTTCACCTGCACGCCGTGGTTGATCACGTTCTCCTGCGCGAAGAGAAGGCCGCGCGAGATGTTCAGGTTCTGGAAGGTGAAGGGCAGCTCCGAGCCGATCAGGGTCGGCATGCGGCCGCCCTGGACCGACCAGTTGTCGTTGATCACGTACTTGCCGAACACGATCGGAGCGGGCGAGAACAGCAGGTTGGTCTGATCGAAGGCGCTGAAGATCGGCGCGCCCAGGCCCGGGATCGAGTAGGCGCCGAAGGCGGCGTAGAACTGGAAGGCACCATCGGCCTTCTGGATGAAGCCCATCAGGTTCGAGAAGTCGGCGCGCCCGAAGCGATCGGCGGCAATGCCGGGGAGCGCAATGGAAGTCACATTGCTCTGATCGTAGAAGTAGCCCGTGACCGCGCCGCCGACATAGATGTCGCCGAACGCGCCGAGGGTGAGGCAGGCCGGGTTCGGGTTCTGCTTGATGACGCCGCCATAGGCCGGGAACGTGATCTCGGCCTTGCAGGACGCCGGGACCGGAGCCGGGGCCACGGGCGCCTTCAGGTCAGCCGCATAGGCGCATGCCGACGAGAGCAGCAGGGCCGTGAGGGCGAGGAGCGGGCGGTTCATGGTCATCGAGGAACTCTGCGAAGGGGTCGGCGTTACGCCTAAGCTCGCAAAGGTTCCGCGCTGCGGCAAAGCTATCCTTTGTGCATCCGCCTACTTTTAGGGCAGATTAGGGGTGTTCCAAGTGGTTTGGGTCGTGGTGTTGCCACAATGGAACAGACCAGCCGCTGGCGGACGCGCCCTCACCGCTAAGCCGTGAAGCTTATCGAGATCTCTGTTGTGTCGAGCTTCGCCTGAGCGTGGCGTCCATTGCGGACGCGGCCGAATCGGGCCTCGCGCTTGCCGCCATCGCCGCGGGCTGGCATCAGCACCCGCGATGAGAGACTCGCAGCCCTACGGCACCTACGCACCCACCGGCCTCGTCGCGCGTATCGCCGCGCGCACGGGACGCTTGTCCTACGGAAGCTGGGGTGGACGGCGCCTGTCGCTGTTCCTGCGTCGGATCGCGATCAGCCTCCTGCGCGGCCAGCCCCTCGACGTGGAGCGCTACGGGGCGCGCATGCGCCTCTATCCGTACAACAACAACTGCGAGAAGAAGGTGCTCTTCACGCCGCAATTCTTCGATCCCGAGGAGCGCGAACTCCTGCGGGCGAAGCTCGCGCCGGGCTGCACCTTCCTCGACATCGGTGCGAATATCGGGGCTTACGCCCTGTTCGTGGCGGCCTTCGCGGGGCCGCGCGCCCGTATCCTCGCCATCGAGCCCCAGCCGGACGTGTTCCAGCGCCTAGCCTACAACATCGCGCAGAACCCGTTCGGAACGGTCAAGGCCTTGGCTTGCGCGGTCGCCGACAAGGCGGGGGAACTCACCCTGTTCGTCGATCCGCGCAACCGGGGCGAGTCGAGCCTCAAAATTGTCGGCACCAACGAGGGCGCACAGATCCGCGTCCCCGCGGTGACGCTCCTGGATCTCGCCCGCAGCGAGGGCTTCGCGGCCATCGACGCAATGAAGCTCGACGTCGAGGGGGCCGAGGACCTGATCCTCGAGCCCTTCCTGCGTGAAGCGCCGGCCACGCTTCATCCCAGGGTCCTGATCCTGGAGAACGGTACGGACCAGTGGCAGATCGATCTGCCCGCCCTGCTGGAGCAGCACGGCTACCGGCTGATCCGCAAGACCCGCCTGAACCTCATCTTCGAACGCGCCTCATGACAGGCTGGCCACGGCCGAGATGACCAGGGCGGCGAGGCTGGGATAGAAGGTCAGCCCGAAGCCCAGTGCCCGCGCCGCCGCACCCCGGGCGTAGCCGAGCCAGAACAGCAGCCGGCCGGCACAGAACAGGCCCGCCAGCACCGGCACGACGGCCGCGTAGGACGCCAGGGCGGCGGCGACCGCCAGGTGCGCGAACACCGCCAGGGCGGCCTGCTCGCCCGTGTTCGCGAGGATGGCTCTGGCGACCTTGATGCGCGCTCCCTCCGTAGGCGCCGTGGCCGCGCCGATGTCGTCGGGCGATGCGAAGCGCAACCGCGCGACATTCGCGATCGCCGCCGCGAACCAGGCGACCACCACGAGATCGACGCGCAGGGCGAATGCGATCCGCTCGCCCGCACCGGCGAGCGGGGCCGCCGGGCCGGCCATTCCGAAGGCGAGGCCGAGGGCCAGGATGCCGATCAGTCCCGCGAGGACGGCACCCCGCCGTACGCCGCGCTGCTCGCGCAGGAAGGCTTCGTCACGCTCCATGCAACCCCCTCCGGAAACGGGCGCGGGACGACCCCACGCACCGTCCGCGAAACCCTACGCCACCGGGATCGCGTCGGCGACGGTGATGCCGGCGGGGTCGATCCGACAGCGGTAGGCATGCACGGCGACGCCGGCCGCGCGGGCGGCCTGGAACGCTCGGTCGAAGGCTGGATCGAGGTCGCCGGCCGGTGCGAAGCGCTCCGCCCACATCTGCACCACGATGATCACCATTGCGCGCCCGCCCGCCGCCACTACGGCGGCGAGGTCCTCCATGTGGCGCGCGCTCCGGGCGGCGACGCAATCGGGGAACTCGGCGAGGCCCGGCGCGCGCATCAGGTGACAGTTCTTCACCTCCACGTGGCAGGGCGCCGATCCCTCCCCGCCGGCCAGGAAATCCACCCGGCTCGCCCGCCCGTAGCGGACCTCAGGGCGCAGGCTCGTGTAGCCCGTCAGCGCCGGCAGGCTCCCGGCGGCGAAGGCCTCCGCCACCAGGGCGTTCGGGCGCATCGTGTTGATGCCGACCCATTGCGGCCCCCCGGGCAGGTCGGCTTCCACCAGTTCCCAGGAATAGCCGAGCTTGCGCGTCGGGCTCGTCGCGCGCGACAGCAGGGTGCGGGCGCCCGGGGCCAGGAGGCCCAGCATCGCGCCCGGATTCGCGCAATGCGCCGTGACGAGGGTGCCGTCCGCGCATTCCATGTCGGCCAGGAAGCGCTTGTAGCGACGCACGAGGCGCGCCTCGATCAGGGGCGCGGAAAAGCGCATCGACGGCTCCGGGGTCGGTTTTTCGAGGAAGAAACGGGGCGTTCGGGTAAAAGAAAACCCGATTCCGACATTCGTTGACATGGAATCGGGCGCCCATGAGGCGCTCGGGCTGGTCAGTGACCCGCCGATGCGACAGAGTTCGGGGGCGCGTCCGGGCATCCGCCGGGCATGTCGCCGTTCGTCCGCGAGGCCGCCATGTTCAACCTGTTCGATATCCTCCAGGCGCAGGCGGGCGCCAATCTCCAGGGCTTCGGGCCTCAGTTCGGCCTGACGCAGGAGCAGGGCATGCGCGCGATGGAAGCGCTCCTGCCGGCGCTGACGATGGGGTTGCAGCGTAACGCCGCTCACGATCCCATGGGCTTTGCCAAGCTGTTCAATCTCGTGGCCCCCAACCCGCCGACGAAGGCCAAGCCCTTCTTCCAGATGGACAAGCCTTCGCAGCAGATGGACATGCTGGTCGGACAGCTCTTTGGCTCACCCCATCTCAGCCAGGCCGTGCTCCAGCAGGCCGCCGCCGTGAGCGGTGTGGCGACGCCGGCCCTGAAGCAGATGCTCCCGCTGATGGCCGGAATGGTCGTGGCGGGCATCGTCCACGTCATGATCAACCAGGCGCCGGCCCCGGCGCAGCAGAGCCCGGCCCAGACCTTCGGTTTCCCGCCCAACGCCTGGTCGGAGATGATGGAGAGCTTCCTGAGGTCGGGCGGTCCCGCGGCACCCGCCGCCCAGAGCACGCCCGTCCGCAAGCCCTCCGCCCCGCCGCGCCTCGCCGCGGCGGCGAGCCCCAAGACCGCCAAGTCCACCCAGGGGGCCTCCCAGGAGACCTCGCCGGGGGATGCCCCCTTCGAGATGATGCAGCAGATGTTCCAGACCGGCCTGGAGGTGCAGCAAGAGAACGCCCGCGCGATGCAGCGCCTGTTCGACACGTTCTGGCAGGGGGCGAGCGGTACCGATGCCGAACGCTCAGACGCGCCGGCCCCCGGGGGCGGACGCTCCAAGACGGAGGCGGGGCGCAGCGGGCGCTGAGGCGGCAGGCCGTTTCGTTCCGGCCGGCGGCCAGAGCGGAATCTCACCCCGGTACGGTGGTCGCCTGCCTCATGGCGAACTCATCGTCCGGCAGTGTTCCGCTCAGGCGGTGCCATCGTTCAGGAAGTGACGTTGCTGATCTTGCTGCCGATGAACTCGTACATGACATTCATGCGCTCGCCGTAGAGCCGGAGGGCGCCGACGAACGTGAGGAAGGTCAGGGCGGCGATCAATCCATACTCGATGGCCGTCGCGCCGTTGGAATCCGTTCGAAAGCGGGACATGAGCGAACGGGCTCGGGCAGCCCAGTGGCGCTCGGCCTCCCCCGTGGGGCCGCTCGGTTCCCGTCTGTCCATCTTCGCCGATCGTCTCTCGCCGGGGTCGTCCCAGGAAGAGCTTAAGACCGGCTTCGTTGCGGAGGGCTTAAGCCGATCTGCGAAGGCGGTTCGAGACGCGCGATTCGCAGGTCGACGTCACACGTTTCGCATCCCGAACTCTCGCCGACCGCTGCGCTCTTCGTTCCGGGCCGTCTCGGACGATGCCGTAGAGGGCCCGGAACGGTGATGCCGCTCAGGCCTTGCCGGATTCCTTGCGCAGGGCATCGATCCGCTGGGAGGCCTCGGCCTTGTCAATGTCCGGATCGAAGGCCTCGGGGTCCTTGGCCTCCTCCGAGAGGGTCTTGAGATAGGAGGCCTGGGCGCCCGTCATCGGCTCACCGCCGGTGGTCCACTCGCTCGGATCCTTGATCTGGTTCGAGGTGTCCTTCGGGTCGGTCTTCGGGTTGGTCTCGGCGGCGTCCGCCCGATTCGCGGCAGACTGGGCTTTGGAGGTGTCGCTCTTCGAAGTCTGAGCTTGGGAAGTCTGAGCCTTGGAAGTCTGAGCCTTGGAAGTCTGGGTGTTCGCCACGATGGAAATCCTCTTGTTCCCGAATTGTTCTGGAAACGCGGGGCTCCAGGGTGGGTTCCGGCGCGAGCCTTCCGCTGCAGAGTCGTCCCCGTGGCAGGGTGTCCCAGGGTCTCGGGGGCTGGGAATTAGGCGACTGGAAAGGGATCGGCGGTGGCCAAACGGCGCCGATGGCTTGACGGCTCCCGGCGCGACTGAAACATGTCAACAACACTGACGTAATTCCAGGCCGCTCCCGACGTGACAGCCCGCGCGATGCCCGATGCCGATTTCGAGGACCCGGCCCTGACCGGCGGGTCAGGCGACGACCTCATCGAGTTGCTGTTCTTCGCCTACCGGGATTTCGTCGGCGACCCGGACCGGATCCTGGCGCAGTACGGCTTCGGGCGGGCGCATCACCGGGTGCTGCATTTCGTGGACCGCTATCCGGGCCTCACGATCGCCGAACTCCTGGATATTCTGCGCATCACGAAGCAGAGTCTCAACCGGGTGCTCAAGGACTTGATCGAGCAGGACTACATCACCCAGAAGACCGGCACGAACGACCGCCGCCAGCGGCTCCTGTTCTGTACGGCCGCCGGCACGGTGCTGGCGGGCGATCTCATCCGGGTGCAGAGCCGGCGGGTGGCGCGCGCCCTCGCGGACGCCGAGGCCGGGCACACGGCGCAGCCCTCGGCCGAGAGCTTCCTGTTCGGGATGATCGAGCCCGACGCCCGGGCGGCCGTGCGCCGGTTGATGGCGCGGCGCGTCCGGAGCGCCGCCTGATGGCGTCACCGAGCCCCCGGGGGAGCACGGAGCTTCCCGATCACGCCCCCCACATCCTGGTGGTGGACGACGACCGCCGGGTGCGCGAACTGCTGGCGCGTTTCCTCTTCGAGCAGGGCTTCCGCGTCACCTCGGCCGGTAACGTACCGGAGGCCCGCACCAAGGCGCAGTGCTTCGTGTTCGACGCCCTCGTACTCGACGTGATGATGCCCGGCGAGAGCGGCTTCGACTATGCGCGCGAGGTGCGCAAATCCTCCCGGGTGCCCATCCTGATGCTCACCGCGCGCTCGAACCCCAACGATCGGGTCATGGGCCTGGAGATCGGCGCCGACGACTACCTGCCCAAGCCCTTCGAGCCGCGCGAGCTCATCCTGCGGCTCTCCAACATCATCAAGCGCCGCAGCCCGGGCGGCGAAGGGCAGGCCGTCGGCCACGACACCGTGACCTTCGGGCCGTTCTCCTACCGGATCGACCGGGGCGAGTTACGCCGCGCGGACGAGACCATTCGCATCACCGAGCGCGAGCGCGAGATC
>NZ_BPQL01000053.1 GCF_022179225.1 Methylobacterium goesingense | reverse complement strand
CGTCGACCACGAAGCCGGTCGCGATGGTGAGCGCCATCAGCGAGAGGTTGTCCAGGGAGAAGCCGTAGAGGTCCATGATCGCGAGCGAGCCGATCAGGGAGAGGGGCACCGACAGGCTCGGGATCAGGGTGGCGGAGACGCTGCGCAGGAACAGGAAGATCACCAGCACCACGAGGCCGATGGCAAGCGCCAGTTCCACCTGCACGTCGTGCACCGAGGCGCGGATGGTGGTGGTGCGGTCGGTGAGCACGGTCACCGTGATGGCGGCCGGCAGGGTCGCCTGGAGCTGGGGCAGCAGCGCCTTGATCTTGTCGACGGTGGCGATGACGTTGGCGCCGGGCTGGCGCTGGATGTTCAGGATGACAGCCGGCGTCTCGTCCATCCAGGCGCCGAGCTTGGTGTTCTCGGGGCCGTTGACCACGTCGGCCACGTCCGAGAGCCGGACCGGCGCGCCGTTCTTGTAGGCGATGATCGCGTCGTCATAGGCCTTCGGGTCGCGGATCTGGTCGTTGGCGTTGATCGCGTACGACTGGGTCGGCCCGTCGATGGTGCCCTTCGGCGTGTTGACGTTGAGGTTGGTGACCGTGGTGCGCAGGTCGTCGATGTTGAGGCCGTAAGCCGCGAGTGCGCGCGCGTTGAAGCGGATGCGCACGGCGGGGCGCTGGCCGCCGCCGGTGCTGACGAGGCCGACGCCGGCCACCTGGGAAATCTTCTGCGCCAGCCGAGTCTCGGCGAGGTCGCGCACCTCGGTCAGCGGCAAGGTCTTGGAGGTCAGGGCCAGGGTCAGGATCGGCGCGTCGGCCGGGTTGACCTTGGCGTAGATCGGGGGCGCGGGCAGGTCTGAAGGCAGGAGGTTGCCGGCCGCGTTGATCGCCGCCTGGACCTGCTGTTCGGCGATGTCGAGGGGCAGATCCAGGCTGAACTGCAGGGTGATGACCGAGGCGCCGGCCGAACTCTGCGAGGTCATCTGGTTCAGGTTGGCGAGCTGTCCGAACTGCCGTTCAAGGGGAGCCGTCACCGCCGAGGTCATCACCTCGGGGCTGGCGCCCGGATAGAAGGTCTGGATCTGGATCGTCGGGTAATCGACCGACGGCAAGGCCGAGACCGGCAGGTTCAGATATGACACCATGCCGACGAGCAGGATCGCCAGCATGAACAGCGTGGTGGCGACCGGGCGCAGGATGAAGAGGCGAGACGGGTTCATCGGGCGAGAAACTCACTCGACCGCATGTCTCGAGATCCAGACCATCTCGGATCGATCATCGCGAGGAGGCCTCGTCCCTCGAAGGCTCGCGACGGGGTCCCTCTCCTGGAAGGAGAAGGTTGGGGTGTAGTGTGTGACATCTCCGGACAATCCACACACCTCACCCTGGCCCTCTCCTTCCAGGAGAGGGGACCTGCGCTCCACGTTCCTGTCAAAGCGGCCATCATGGTCCGAACCTGTGGCATCACTCGGCGGACCGTTGCCGGCGGCGCTCGCGCTTCTGGCCCTCGGGGGCGACGGCATCCGCCTTGGCCGCGTCGGGCTTCTCGCCCTGCGTGACTGGCGCGGCGGACGGAGTCGCCTGGGCCTCGGCCGGGGCGCCGTCCCGATTGGGGGCGCCCCGGGTTTTGCCGCCCTCCTCGGTGATGCGCACCGGCGCGCCATCGCGCAGGCGGTCGGTGCCGTCCACGACCACGCGGTCGCCGTTGCTCAGGCCCTCCGTGACCACCGTCCGCGGGCCGTCTGCCTCGCCGAGCTTGACCGGGCGGACCACCACCTTGTCGTCGCCCTGCATGAGGTAGACGTAGGTGCCCGGCGTGCCGCGCAGGATCGCCGCAGTTGGGACGATCGGTGCGGCGCGCACGGTATCGACGGTGAGCTTGGCGTTGACGAACTGGTTCGGGAACAGCGCGTCGTCCTGGTTCTCGAAGATCGCCCGCAGCTTCACGGTGCCGGTTGTGGTGTCGATCTGGTTGTCTACCGTGTCGAGGACGCCGGTGGCGATGGCGTTGGTGTCGCCCCGATCGTAGGCTGTCACCGCGAGCTTCGCGCCCGCGCGGACCCGCCGCATCACCCGCGCGACGTCGTCCTCCGGCAGCGTGAAGATCACCGAGATCGGATGCAACTGCGTGACCACCACGATGCTGGTCGAGGCGGCGGTGATGTAGTTGCCCTGGTCGATCTGGCGCAGGCCCACGCGGCCTTCCACCGGCGAGACGATGCGGGTGTAGGTGATGTTGAGCTTCTGCTGGTCGACGAGGGCCTGGTCTGCCGCCACCGTGCCCTCGTTCTGCTTCACGAGGGCTCCTTGCGTGTCGACGTTCTGCTTCGAGATCGAATCCTGCTGGGAGAGGCGCTGGAAGCGGGCGAGGTCGAGCTTCGAGTTCTGCAGCAGCGCCTGGTCGCGCATGAGTTGGCCCTGGTACTGGGCAAGCTGAGCCTCGTAGGGCCGGGAATCGATCTGGGCGAGGAAGTCGCCCTTCTTCACGGTCTGGCCCTCGCGAAAACCGATCTCGGTAAGATAGCCGCTGATCTGCGAGCGCACCGTCACGGTGGCGAGCGGGGTCACGGTGCCGAGGCCGGCCAGCACGATCGGCACGTCGCCCGGCGCGACCGTGGCGATGCCCACCGCCTGGGGTGGTTCGGCATGCCCGCCGCGTCCGGCGCCCTTGCCGCGCCCGGACGTCGCGGCGACCTCGGTGCCGGATTTCGGTGCCAGATAGAAGCGGTAGCCGGCATAACCGGCACCCGCCAGGATCAGGAGCACGACGAACCAGAGGCCTGCCCGGCTGCGGCGCCGGACGGGCGGCGCGGCGCGCGTGTCGGCCGGCATCGCCCCGGGATATTCCCGCGCGGTCTCGGTTCGGATGGGCGAGGTTTCGTTCATGGCCTGATGATCGCGGTGTGTCGGAAACGGCGTGACGCGCTGGAATGTCTCACGGCATCCTCACATGAGACCAACGAGTCTGGTCCCTCCTCCATCCGGCCCTGCCGCCCGGGCTTGCCGCATTGTCCTCAAGATAAGCGCGCCGACCGGTCAGCGACAGCATCGAGCGAGGTCGCACCCCATCGAAACGGTCGCGGCACGCGCGCGGCGCGGCGTCTTCCGATCCCGCACGCGCCGAGACCCGTCCCGCACGGGCCAAGACGCCCAAACGAGGCTTCGAAATGAGAACGCGGCGCGGCATGGCACTCCTTCTGAGGGACCAATGCGACTCCAGTGGGGCCTTCGGGTTTCCCCCGTGTTGCTGGCGGGAGGCGGGGTGCCGGCGTGGTGCGGTCCCTGTGGAAACCGGTTCGGCGCGCACGCGAAAAAGGCCGTCGCCAGGGAAGGCGACGGCCTCTTCGAGGACGGACCGGAACGGTGACAACGTGAACGGAACGAGGGGGCGAAGTCCCGCGCTGGCAATCACCGCTCCAGCCGTGTCTCAGAGATACGTGATGGCTGATGATTGTCAATAATCGTCAGTCGACATCGATCCTGGCCGGCGCGGCCGGGTGCGCGGCCGCACATTTCGTGGCCGCGAGGCGTCGTGCTACGCCACCCCGGCCAGAGCCCGCACCATCCCTCGAGCCCCCGCGCCCCATGAATCCCGTCCTCGCCGATCTGCCGACGACCATCTTCACGGTGATGTCGGGCCTTGCCCGCGAACTCGGCGCGATCAACCTGGGCCAGGGTTTTCCCGATGATCCGGGACCGGAGGATGTCCGGCGCCGAGCCGCCGAGGCCATCCTGCACGGCGACAACCAGTACCCGCCGATGATGGGCCTGCCGGGCTTACGCCGGGCGATCGCGGCGCATTACGCGCATCACCAGGAGCTGGACCTCGATCCGGCGGCGGAGGTGATGGTCACCTCGGGAGCCACCGAGGCCATCGCCGCGGCCCTGCTCGCCCTGATCGCGCCGGGCGACGAGGTCGTGCTGTTCGCGCCCCTCTACGACGCCTATCTGCCGCTGGTGCGCCGGGCCGGCGGCGTCGCCCGCATCGTGCCGCTTCAGCCACCGCATTTCCGGCTCGACGCGGACGCCCTCGCGGAGGCGTTCTCGGACCGGACCAAGCTCGTGGTCCTCAACAACCCCCTCAACCCCAGCGCGACGATCTTCGGCCGCGAGGACCTGGCGCTGCTGGCGTCCTTCTGCACGCGTCACGACGTGGTGGCGATCTGCGACGAGGTCTGGGAGCACATCGTCTTCGACGGCGCCCGGCACATCCCCCTGATGGCGCTGCCCGGCATGCGCGACCGGACGGTGAAGATCGGCTCGGCCGGCAAGATCTTCGGCCTCACGGGCTGGAAGGTCGGCTTCGTGATGGCGGCGCCGGCCCTTCTGCGCGTAGTGGCCAATGCCCACCAGTTCCTCACCTTCACGACGCCCCCCGCCCTGCAGGAGGCGGTGGCCTACGGTCTGGCCAAGGACGACGCCTACTTCACCGGCATGCGCGCGCGCTTCGCCGCCTCCCGCGACCACCTCGCGACGGGCCTGGCCGCACGGGGCTTCCGAGTGCTGCCCTCGCACGGGACCTACTTCCTCAACGTCGATCTCGCGCCGCTCGGCTGCAACGACGATGTCGCGTTCTGCGACGACCTGGTGCGCCGGCACGGCGTCGCGGCGATCCCGATCAGCGCATTCTACCCCGATGCCTCCGTGCGCCACTTGATGCGGCTGTGCTTCGCCAAGGCAGACGATGTCCTCGACCGGGCCCTCGATCGGCTCGCCACCGTCGCGCGGCAGGCGGCCTGATGGGCGGGTTCGCGCGGACGGCGCTTGCGGGTGCGCGGGGCCGGGGCCACATCCTGGCGCATGACCACGCCGCGCCGATCCCACAGGCTGGACTTGCCCCGGAGCCCGACCATGGACTTCACCCAGACCGCCGGTGTCACCACCCGCTTCCGCCCGAAGGCGGACGATCGCGAGGCGACGCTGCTGCGCCTGGAGGCGTTCGCGCACCTGATGGACTCGGCCTTCGTGATCCCGGGCATCAACCGGCGCGTGGGCCTCGACGCGCTAGTCGGCCTCGTGCCGGTGGTGGGGGACGTGGCCGGCATGCTGCTGGCCTCCTACATCGTGGTGGAGGCGCGCCGGCTCGGAGCGCCGCGCTGGCTCATCGCCCGGATGGCCCTGAACATCGCGGCGGATGGGGCGCTCGGCGCCGTGCCGCTCGCGGGCGACCTGTTCGATGCGGCCTTCAAGGCCAACCGGCGCAACGTGCGTCTGCTGCGGCGCCACCTCGAGCGCCACGGCGGCCTGCGCCCGAACGAGATCGAAGGCACGGCGACGCGCATCGACGGCTGAACGGCGGCACGAGGGGCGCCCGATGAACGAGGTCGCGCGTCCCGACATGGCCCAGGCGGTCGCCCTGCCTCCGCCGCACCGCGGCCTGTCGCCGCTCAACCGGCGGCGGCTCGCGAACTTCCGGCGTAACCGGCTCGGCTACTGGTCGTTCCTGATCTTCACGGGCTTGTTCGTCACGAGTCTGTTCGCCGAGTTCATCGCCAACGACCGGCCCCTGGTGGTCTCGTACAAGGGCGAGATCCTGTTTCCGGTGGTCATCGACTACCCGGACGAGAAGTTCGGCGGCTTCTACGCCCGGCCGAATTACCGCTCGGCGGAGACGCGCAAGGAGATCGCAGACAACGGCTGGGCAATCTGGCCGCCGATCCCCTATTCCTACGACACCATCATCGACGGCCTGCCGACCCCCTCCCCGTCTCCGCCGACCTGGATGCTGACGGAGGCGCAGTGCCAGAACGTGGGCAAGACCTGCACCGAGCTTGAGACGCACTGGCTCGGGACCGATAACACCACCCGCGACGTGCTGGCGCGCATCATCTACGGCTTTCGCATCTCGGTGCTGTTCGGGCTGATCCTGGCCCTGATCTCGTCGGCGATCGGCGTCGTCGCCGGGGCGGTACAGGGCTATTTCGGCGGCTGGGTCGATCTCGCCCTGCAGCGCTTCATCGAGGTCTGGAGCGGTATCCCGACCCTCTACCTCATCATCATCATCTCGGCCTTCATCGAGCCGGGCTTCTTCGTGCTGCTGGGCATCCTGCTGCTGTTCTCGTGGGTATCCCTCGTGGGCGTCGTGCGCGCCGAATTCCTGCGCGCCCGCAACTTCGAGTACGTGCGCGCCGCCCGGGCCCTGGGCCTGTCGAACATCCGCATCATGAGCCGGCATCTCCTGCCCAACGCCATGGTGGCGACGCTGACGTTCCTGCCCTTCGTCCTCAACGGGTCGATCGGGACGCTGACCTCCCTCGACTTCCTCGGCTTCGGGCTGCCTCCGGGCTCGGCCTCGCTGGGCGAGCTCCTGGCCCAGGGCAAGGACAACATCCAGGCGCCCTGGCTCGGACTCACCGGGTTCTTCGTGGTGGCGGTGATGCTCAGCCTGCTGGTCTTCGCCGGCGAAGCCGTGCGCGACGCCTTCGATCCCCGCAAATCCTTCGGCTGATCCCGATTTCCCGCGCCGCGTCAGAGCGGGCGGGAAGCGCCGCCATCGAGGAGCCAGCCTTTCGCCCGCAGGATCAGGGCCGGGCGGACGCGGGCGACGTCGTCGCCGTCGACGAGGGGCGAGGTGGAGAGTGCGGCGAGATAGGCCTGCTCGCTCGGGCGGCAGGCCCGCAGGGCGGAATCCGCCGCGATGACCCGGCTGGAGAGGGCGACCTGCAGGGCGAAGTTCCGGTGCAGGCAGGCGCGCCAGGCGCCGTGGCGGTCCGCCACGCCCGGTTGGCCCTCGGCCGAGGCGCTACCCGAGAACAAGATCAGACAGAGGAGAGAGAGCGCGGGCAAGGCGCGGTCGCGGATCGTCATGGCGAGGCTTCCCGAACCCGGTCACCCTCGCGCGGCCAAGCTTAACCCGGCCTTAAAGCGCGCATTGTCCCCAGTCCCGTTCCGGGACGTTTAGCGGTTGGCGGTCGTGACGGGCGAAGTGGCGCGGCCGAGGGAGACCCAGCCGACCGCGCTCTGGCTCTCGCGCTTGATGAAGGTGTAGCCGGTCTGGCGCCAGGGGAGCACGGCGCTGGTCTTGTTGTCGAGGACGAGGTCGCCCCGGTCGGTGATCAGGGTCAGGACGGCGTGGCCCTCGCCCTTCTCGTCGATGACGACCGTCATCCGCATCGCCCGGCGCGGCAGGCCGGCCTCGGCCAGGAACTTGCGCTTGAGAAGCTGGAAGTCCTCGCAGTCACCCGACCCGTCCTCGGCCAGATCCCAGCGATCGGCGACGTTCAGGTGCTCCATGTCGGTGACGGCCCGCAGGGACTTGTTCACCCGGCGGTTCACCGACACGATGGTGTTCCAGATGGCGGGCGTCAGGGTGATCTGCGCCGGCTCGGCGGTGTTGACGGCGCATTCGGTCGCGTAGCTCTGGCAGAAATCCACCCAGGCGGCGATCGCCCGGGCTGGCGCACCGGCCGTGATGGTGCTCGGCACCGTGGGCAGGGACGCCAGGGTCTGCGCACTGGCGCCCGGCGCCAGGGTGAGGCCGGCGAGGAGCACGGCCCCGCCGAGGGCGGCGAGACGGCCCTTGAGGGTCGGGAAACGCTGGGAAATTCCGTACCGCATGACCGCCGCTGGTCCCGTTAAGCTTCTGTTAACGAATGTCCCATGGCAGGCGTTGCACGGCAATCGGCGGGTTAAGAAAAGGTTAACGGTGTGGATGGCGGGGTCCGGCCGCGCAATCGCTGGGCTTTTTCCCTCGCGCGTGAGCGACCGGCTGCGCTGGCACACCGACACGGTTCGCCGGACGATTCACCCCGGATCAGCTCCAGTCCTCCGGGGGGACGCCAGGCGGGTGGACCGGGATCGTTCGATGCACAGGATGACCAGGAATGCCGTCGCGCCACCATCACGATCGGACAATAGGGTGCTTGGCACATCGCCAAGCTGCACCATCTTCGTCCACGAGGGCGCGATGGGGCACGAGGATGAGGCATCCACGATGAATACAGGTAACTTTTATCAATTTCTTCGCGCTCTTCTGGCGAACGCAGCTTTCATTGCGCTTCTGTCAAGCGCCCTGACTCTCCCGGCCCGGGCCCAGGAGATGCCGTTCGTCGATACCGAGCGCGGCACCTTCCTCATTCATGGTAATTACTGCGGACCTGGAAATCGAAGCCCGCGCCCGCCGATCGATGCACTGGACGTAGCCTGCATGCACCATGACATGTGCTCGCCCCCGCGCGGTCAGATCGCCACCTGTGCCTGCAACGATCGCCTGCATCGAGAAGCGGAGGCGGTGTCGCTGGACCCGAACCAGCCCGAGAGCCTGCGCGACACTGCGGGTCTGGTCGCCGACACCGCGACCGCATTGCCCTGCCGATAGCGACCGAATTCCCCATCTTGCCCAGGGCGGTCCTGGAGATCGGTTCCGCCGCGCGGAACCGATCCTGGATGCAGGGCTCAGGCCTGCGGAAGGTCCGGCGTGATGCCGAGGTTGGACATGCCTTCCTCGAGAAGGTCGCCCGCGTTCGGAATCCCCAGGATCTCGTGGGCGGCGCCCTCGCCCGCCGCCTCGCGCTCGCGGGCGAAGCGAACCGCGTCGGCCCACTCCTCCGGCTCCATATCCCCGCGGCCGATATAGAGGAGCGCCAGGAGGTCGGCGCGCTCGTCGTCGTTGAGGGCGCCGATCATCGCGCGCAACTCCTCCTCGGTGGCATCGTTGGTGCCCGAGATCAGCACGTCGGTGGCACCGTCATCGGTGGGGTTCGAGCCGGAATCGGGATCGGTCGCCCCTTCCTTCACATCGACGGCGCGCACGCGCAGGATGATCTCGGTGACCTTGTCGACGGCGATGTCCATGAATGCATTCCCGTTTCACCGGCCGCCGGCAGCGGCGGCCCCGAGCAGCGACAACGGGCCAGGCCGGATCCGGTTCGCGGGCCTGCGTGCGCGGCCGAACGCGGGAGCGAGCCGATGACGCGCTGGATCGGTGGCCTCGACGGCTGCCGCGGCGCCTGGGCGGGCGTGCTCCTCGACCTCGACGACCCGACCCGCTACCGGACAGCGCGCTTCGCCCGCGTCGCCGACCTGCTCGACGCGCCGGAGGCCCCCCTCAGCGTCGGGATCGACATCCCCATCGGGCTCGACAGCCACGTGACGGGGGGCGGACGCGCGGCCGACCGCGCGGCGCGGGCGTATCTCGGCCGGGGCCGGGCCAGCGTGTTCCCGGTGCCGGCCCGCGCGGCGGTCCATGCCCAGACCTACGCGGAGGCCAAGACCCTGTCGCGGGCGCACAGCACGCCTCCCTTCGCCCCCTCGATCCAGTGCTGGAACATTCTGGGCTACGTCCGCGAGGTCGATGCGCTCCTGCGCGCGCGGCCCGAGCTGATGATGCGACTGCACGAGGTCCATCCCGAGATCGCGTTCCACAGCCTCAACAGCGGGCAGGCCCTCACGGCGGGCAAGAAGGGGCCCGCGCGCCAGGACGGCCTCGCCGAGCGTCGCGCCCTCCTCGCCGCCGCCGGCTTGCCGGCCGGTCTGATCGCGGCCCGTCCGGCGGGCATCGGGGCCGACGATCATCTCGACGCCCTGGCCGGCCTCGTCGTGGCCCGCGATATCCTGGCGGGATGCGCGATCCCCCTGCCCGATCCGCCGGGGCGCGACGCGGCGGGTCTACCGATCGTGATCTGGATGCCGGCCCGGGCCGCCGGCCCGCCCCTGGCTCCGGACGATTTCCCTGCTAAAGCGAAGTCCTGACTTGGGTTACGAGATCTTGGGGTACGATATGACGCAGGATCTACCCGTTCGCGACATCGCCCGAGCCTTGGTGTTCGACCCGGACCAGCGCCTGCTGCTCATCGCCTACGAGGCCGTGCGACCGATCGATCCGGCGCGGCCAGATGATCGCACCTTCTGGTTCATGCCCGGCGGCGGGCTGGAACCGGGCGAGAACCATGTCGAGGCCTGCCGCCGCGAACTCTCCGAGGAGATCGGGGTGACCGGGATCGAGATCGGGCCGCAGGTCGCCGCGTGCGACGGCCCCTTCCACCACTTCCGAACCTCGCGCGATGCCCGCGAGCGCTATTTCGTCGTCCACCTGCCCGATGCGACCGTGGACACGAGCCGGCTCGCCGAGACCGAGGACAACCCGGTTCTGGGAACCCGTTGGTGGACTTTGGCCGAACTCGAGGCCACGTCCGAGCGGATCGAGCCGGAGGGACTGGCGGCGGTCGCCCGCGACATCATAGCCGGGACGATACCCCCCACGCCCGTCGTCCTAAACTGGCGGGAGCAACCCTAGCCATCCGGCTTGCCGTGCGATCGCAAGCCACCCAGATCGCCCGTCACGCGAGACGGGCGTCACCTTACGACGTCCGTCCCAGACACCCGTGAGTCACGACCCCCATGAGTGAGGACCATTCCATGTTTCCAGAGACGCTGAAGGCCGGCTACCGCTCGTTCATCGACGGACGCCTCACCGACGAGGCCAAGCGCTACGCCAAGTTGGCCGATGGCCAGAGCCCGGAAGTGCTGATGATCAGCTGCTGCGATAGCCGCGTCTCGCCCGAGGTCATCTTCGACACCGGCCCCGGCGAGCTCTTCGTAGTCCGCAACGTCGCCAACATCGTGCCCCCCCACGAGACGGGCGGCGACTACCACGGCACCTCGGCCGCCATCGAGTTCGCCGTCGAGGGCCTCGAGGTCAAGCACATCGTCGTGCTGGGGCACGCCACCTGCGGCGGCATCAAGGCCTACGCCAATCCCGCCAAGCCCCTCTCGAAGGGCAATTTCATCGGGAGCTGGGTCTCGCTGGTCGAGCCCGCCGCCGCCATGGCGGGCGACCCGGAGGCGCCGGACTTCCTGACCCGGCTCGAATACTCGATGGTCGCGCAGAGCCTGAAGAACCTGATGACCTTCCCGTTTGTGCGCACGCGGGTCGAGAGCGGCCGGCTCGCCCTGCACGGCGCCCATTTCGGCATCGCGCGCGGCGAGCTGCTTTTGCGCGACCCCGAGACCGGCGAATTCAAGCCGGCCGTCGATGGGGCGGGCCGTAGCCTGACCCCCGCCGCAATCATCGGCCGCGCCGTCGAATAGGCCGAAAACGCGAAAGGACGTCGCGCCCCGAAGGCGCGACGTCCTTTCTGTTTTAACCGACACGCCGGGCGACGGGTCCGGTGTGTCGCTCCCTTCGGATCAGCGAGCGCCGGGCAGACGCTGCGCCATCTGGTAGTGGGACTGCAGCACCGGCAGGGCCTGCTCGGCATGCGCGCGCAGGGCCGGGTTCGGGCCAGACGCGGCGTAAGAGCGGAACATGCCGATGGTCATCTCGTGCGACTGGACCTGCATGCGGCCATAGAGGCTGTCGAAGCGCGGGCCGGCTGGGGTCTGCGAGAGTTCGGCAAGCATCGCCTGCTGCTGCGGGTTCGGCTGAATGATCGTGGTGCCGGCCGTGGCGTCGACATCGCCGCTGAAGGCACGGCTGCCGGTCTCGGCGCCGCGCGCCGCACCGCTCCCAAGGCCCTCGACGCCGGCCACCGGGCCACCGCTGAGCGTTCCGCCGACGACACCGGCCGCCGCACCCGTGGCCGCGCCCACCGCACCGCCGGCCACCCCCAGCGGGGCCGTGATCAGGCCGCCGACACCCTCGTTGTTGCGCACGGCCGCGTAGTTGCGCTCACCACCCGCCAGGGCGACGTTGGCGGCGCGATGGTCGCGGATCGCTTCGCGGGCGAAGCGCAGCACCTGCGGATTCCGGCTCTTGTTGAGCGCGATCTGGCTCGACTGAATCTCGAAGGCGTTGGCTTGCATGGCCTCCATGCGGAAATCACCCGGCATGCCCTGCGCGAAGGCGGGGGTGGCGAGGGCGGCCATCACGGCGGTCACGGCAAAGGTCTTCTTGATCATGAGATCCTCGAATTCGTATTGATGGACGTCACAGGCGGCGCACAGGCTAAAACAACCCGTCAGCGCAACGTCCCGTCACGGTTGCGGGGCCAACGACGCTAAAGCGATTGAGTTCCATGCTCGCGTGATCCAATCTTCGCACCCCGGCCGAAAATCTGTCCCTTCTTAAGGCCAAGCTTTGCGGACTCAGTAGGCTACAGGTCGCCAACGAATGCCTGGAGATGCGGTTCGTGACCTTCGGGGCGGCGAGCCGGAAAAGCTCTCCCGGGAAGGATGGGCCGTAAAAGGCGTTCTGGAAAAGGTCTGGGGGCCGCACATGCGCCGGTTTCCGCAGCGGCCGTTTCCCATTAGCTTCCGGTTCGATCGTGCCGCCGCGAGAAAGGCCCTTCCATGAAGACCCTGCTCGTTCCCGTCGCGTCCCACGACGCGCTCCCGTCCGTCTTCGAGACCGCCATCCTGGCCGCGCGCCGGTTCGGAAGCCTCATCGAAGGCGTGTCCCTGCGCCCGGCGCTCGCCGAGTACGTGCCCGTCGACATGGTCGGCGGCATGACCTGGCTGCGGGACGAGGAGGCCGACAAGGCCGAGGCCGAGACGGCCGGCCAGCGGTTCGTGACCTTCATGGAGCAGGCCGGCGTCCCCCTGGCGAGCGACGGGCCCTGCACGCCCGAGACGGTCGGGACTGCCGGGTCCCGCTACCGCTGGCGACCCGACGTGCCGGCTGGGGACGCCTTCCTCGGGCAATACGCACGCCTGTTCACCGCCACCGTGGTCGGGCGCCCCGGGACCGACGACGGTTCACCCCGCATGACCACCTTCGAGACGGCCCTGTTCGAGAGCGGCCGCCCGATCCTGCTGGCCCCCCCGATCGCCCCCGCCACCCTGGGCGACGCGATCCTGATCGCCTGGAACGGTTCGACGGAAACCGCCCGCGCGGTGGCCTTCGCCATGCCGTTCCTGCGCCAGGCCCAGCGCATCCGCGTGATCAGCGTCGAGGGCGGCACCGTGCCGGGCCCGAGTGCGGAGGATCTGGCCCGGTCGTTGGCCTGCGAGGGGATCGCGGCGGATTTCCGCGCCCATTCCGCCGGGCGCCGCACGCCGGGCGAGGTCTTCCTGGCCGAGGCGGAGGCGTTCGGCTGCGATCTGCTGATCAAGGGGGCCTACACGCAGAGTCGCCTGCGCCAGATGATCTTCGGGGGGCCGACGAGCCACCTCCTGGCCCATGCGGAAATCCCGATGCTGATGGCTCACTAGGGCCGAGCGCGGCGAGATCGAGGGCGGCTGAAAACCGCGACCCGAATCATCCGGATCGCGCGCAATTGACTTGCGCGCATCTCCAAACGGGCTCAGCCTTCCGGGGCCGGCATGGACCGGCTGCCGGAACCATTCGCATGAAGTCGCTGACCCTCGTCCTCTCCGGACTCGCCCTGTCCGGAATTCTGATCGGCCTGCCGGCCCGAGCGGATTCCCCCGTGGTGCGCATCCGCGGCACGATCGAGGCGGTGGACGGAGCGAGCATCACGATCAAGCCGCGCCTCGGGGCCAGCGTGCAGGTCAAGCTCGGCGAGACCGTGCGGGTCGCCACCGCCAACGCGGCCAAGATCAGCGACATCCAGCCCGACAGCTACATCGGCACCGCCGCGACCCCGCAGCCGGACGGCACCCTCAAGGCCCTTGAGGTCGCGGTCTTCGCGCCCAGTATGCGCGGCACCGGGGACGGCCACTACCCGTGGGATCTCGAGAAGGAGAACACCATGACCAACGGCGCGGTGGGCGCCCTCTCGGGCACGGGCGACCGCACGATCCGGGTGACCTACAAGGGCGGCGAGAAGACCATCACGGTCCCTGAAGGCGTACCGGTCGTGGCCCTCGCACCGGGGGATGTCGGCAAGATCAAGCCGGGGGCCCGCGTGGTGGCCTTCACCCGGGCCGATGCGGGCGGCGTCGCCGTGGCCGAGCGCATGGTCGTCGGCGAGAACGGCACTGTTCCGCCGATGTGACCCGGCCCTGCCGAAGCGGCCCGAATGCGTCGATGTAAGCCGGGCTTCGCCACTCCCGAATGGCTCGCGGACGCCCGGGCGGACCACGCCCCCTGAAGACCCGATTCCACGCCTGAACAGACACGGAGGAACGCCATGATGAAGACCCTGCTGACCGGACTGACCCTCGGTCTCGCGCTCGCCGCCGCGCCCGCCCGCGCCGACGACGTGGTGCGCTACCGGGGCACGATCGAGTCCGTCAACGGCTCGACCGTGACCATCAAGCCCCGCATGGGCGAGACCAAGACCGTGACCTTCGGCGACGACACCAAGATCCTGGCCGCCAGCAGCGGCAAGCTCTCGGACATCAAGTCGGAGAGCTACATCGGCACGGCCGCGATCCCGCAGCCGGACGGCACCCAGAAGGCGCTGCAGGTCACGGTGTTCGCCTCCTCCCTGCGCGGCACCGCGGACGGGCACTACCCGTGGGACCTCGGCTCCAACTCGACCATGACCAACGGTGCCATCGGCAGCCTGTCCGGCACCGACGGACGCACCATGCTGGTCAAGTATCAGGGCGGCGAGAAGAAGGTGGTGGTCCCCGAGGACGTGCCGGTGACCCTGGTCGACCCGGGCGAGAAGAGCATCGTGGTGGCGGGCGAGAAGGTCGTGGCCTTCACGAAGGCCGGGCCGGACGGAAAGCTCAACGCCGTCGTGCTGATCGTCGGCCGCAACGGCACCGTGCCGTCGATGTGATCTGGTCCCCGGCCCTATCCGCAGCAGCGGGCGGGGCCGGGGTCACGGCTTCCGAGAAACGTCCCCGCCTCCAAGAAGCCAAGCCCCCCAAGATACCGAGGTCCTGTTGACGATCGTTCCCGAAACCCCGTCGCGCCTCGTGGTGATCCACCCCCTCGTGGTGCGGGTCACACACTGGATCAACGCGGTCGCGGTGTTCTGCATGCTGTTCAGCGGCTGGGCGATCTACAACGCCTCGCCGCTCTTCCCCTTCGCTTTCCCGAAATGGGCGACGCTGGGCGGCTGGCTCGGGGGCGCGCTTGCCTGGCACTTCGCCGCCATGTGGCTGTTTGCCCTCAACGGCCTCGCCTACGTCGCCTACGGGCTCCTGGCCCGCCACTTCGCGACGAGTTTCCTGCCCCTGAGCCCGGGCGCGGTCTGGCGCGACGCCCGCGCGGCCCTGGCGCTGCGGCTCAGCCACCGGGTCGGCCGCTACAACGCCGTGCAGCGCCTCGCCTACCTCATCGCCATCGCGCTCGGGCTTTTGCTCGTCGCCTCGGGTTGCGCCCTGTGGAAGCCCGTGCAGTGGCAGAGCCTCGCGAACCTGTTCGGAGGCTACGAGTGGGCGCGCCGGGTCCACTTCTTCGCCATGGCGGGTCTTGCCGGCTTCATCCTCCTGCACCTCGCCCTCGTGATCGTCGTGCCGAAGACGCTGCTGGCGATGATCACCGGCCGCGCCCGCGTCACCGAGGAGACCGTCCGCTGATGCACCGCGATCCCGACGACGCCGCCCGCCTCAAGGCCCTGCGCCGCGACCTTGCCCCCGACCTCGCGCGCCTGGAGCGCCGGATGGTACTGCGCGGCGGCCTCTCGCTGGGGGCACTGACCCTGCTCTCCGGCTGCGATCTCTCCACCGGCAGCAACGGCTCCCTGGCCGACCGGGTGCTCTGGGCGATGTCGCGGGCCAACGACCGGGTCCAGCGATGGCTGTTCGATCCCGCGACCCTGGCCCCGACCTACCCGGCCTCGATGATCGATACGCCGTTTCGCTTCAACGCCTATTACCCGCCCGACAACATCCCGGAGATCGACGCGGCGACTTGGAAGCTCGAAGTCTCCGGCCTCGTCGCCGACAAGGCGCCCTGGACGCTGGAGAAGCTGCGCGCCCTGCCTCAGGAGAGCCAGATCACCCGCCACATCTGCATCGAGGGCTGGAGCCAGATCGGGCAGTGGAGCGGCGTGCCCCTGCGGACCTTCCTGGAGCGGACCGGCGCCGACCTCACCGCGAAATATGTCGGGTTCAAATGCGCCGACCGCTATTACGGCAGCCTCGACATGCCGAGCGCCCTGCACCCGCAGACGGTCCTGGCCCTCGATTTCGCCGGCCAGCCCCTCGCGCCCGAGTACGGCTACCCCTTGCGGGTGCGGGTGCCGACGAAGCTCGGCTTCAAGAGCCCCAAGCACATCGCGGCGATCTTCGTGACCAACGACTATCCAGGCGGCTACTGGGAGGACCAGGGCTACAACTGGTTCAGCGGGATCTGAGGGCCGCGCCCCTCGCATCGGCCAGGTTTCCGCTCTACATCGCGTCGCGATGAGCACAGACTTCACCCTCGACCCGCAGCTGGCCGCCGACACCGTGCACGTGGGCGACCTCGCCCTGTGCAGCGTCCTTCTCATGAACGATGCCCGCTTCCCCTGGCTGATCCTGGTGCCGCGCCGGGCCGGCGCCAGCGAGATCACCGACCTGTCGCCGGAGGATGCGCGGGGCCTGATGGACGAGATGCGGATCGCGACGGGCGTGATGCTGGCGCTCGCCAAGCCCGACAAGGTCAACGTCGCGGCACTCGGCAACGTCGTATCCCAACTCCACGTCCACGTGATCGGGCGCTTTCTCTCCGATCCCGCCTGGCCGAAGCCGGTCTGGGGCGTCGGCACCGCGACCCCCTACCCGCACCACGCCCGCGCCCAGATGATCGAGCGCATCGGCGCCCTGTTCGCGGCGGCCTGAGGCGATGGCCGATCCGATGACCGATCCCTTGGGCCAGCTCGGCTACGTCCAGAGCCGCCTCGTGCGCCACTCGGCCGAGAGCGCCGCCGCGATCCCCGATCTCGACGCGCCCGGGGCACGCATCGCCATCCTGGCGGGCGACCGCGTCGTGCTCTCGGGCGATACCGCGCTCCTGACGCCGGACATGGCCGCCCGCACGGGGGAGCGCGGCCTGACGCTCTATCTCGGGCGCCTCGACGGAGACCCGGTTTTCGCCGCCGTCGTGCCGGCCGAGGCGTCCGAGGCCCTGGAGGCCGACCCTGACTTCCGGACCAACGATCTGCGGAGTCTGGCCGGCGAAGGCCGGATCGCGCCGCACGAACTCGGCCTCCTCGCCACGGCGAAGTCGCTCCTCGGCTGGCACGCGCGGCAGGGCTTCTGCGCCAATTGTGGAACCCCGACCACGCTGGCGGCGGGCGGCTACCGCCGCGAATGCTCGGCCTGCGGGACGCATCACTTCCCCCGTACCGACCCGGTGGTGATCATGCTGATCGTCCGGGACGGGGCCTGCCTCCTCGGGCGCTCGCCGCGCTTCCATGACGGCATGTATTCCTGCCTCGCCGGCTTCCTGGAGCCCGGCGAGACCGTCGAGGACGCCGTGCGGCGCGAGACCTTCGAGGAGGTCGGCCTGACCATCGGCGCGGTCCGCTACCACGCTTCGCAGCCATGGCCGTTCCCGTCCTCGCTGATGATCGGCTGCGTGGCCGAGAGCCTCGACGCGGCCATCACCCTCGATCCGGAGGAACTCGCCGATGCGCGCTGGTTCTCACGGGACGCCGTCGCGGCGATGCTGGAAGGCCGTCATCCCGACGGGCTGACCACGCCGCCGCCGCTGGCGATCGCCCACCTGCTGATGCGGGCCTTCGTCGAGGGGCGGGCCTGAAGTGCCGCCCCGGCCGGCTCAGCCCAGCACGCGGATCGGCACCCCGTCGAGGAACGCCGAAATATCCTCCACGATCTCGGGGAAGTAGGTGCGGTAGTTCCGCTCCGTGACGTAGCCGAGATGCGGCGTCGCCAGCACGTTCGGCAGGGTGCGCCAGGGCGAATTCGGCGGCAGCGGCTCGGTCTCGTAGACGTCGAGGCCGGCGCCGGCGATCCGGTTCTCGGTGAGGGCGGCGAGCAGCGCTGCCTCGTCCACGATCGCGGCGCGGGAGGTGTTGATCAGGAACGCCTCGGGTCGCATCCGGCGCAGCGCCGCGTCGTCGACGAGGCCGCGGGTCCGCGCACCGAGGACGAGGTGGATCGAAACGATGTCGCTCGCCTCCAGCAGCGCCTCCAGGGAGGGCGCCAGGGCGACGCCCTCCGCCGCGGCCCGCTCGGCCGTGAGGTTCTGGCTCCAGGCGCTGACCTCCATGCCGAAGGCCTGGCCGATCCGGGCGACGCGAGCACCGGTCTTGCCGAGACCCAGGAGCCCGAGGCGGCGGCCGGCGAGGTCGCTGCCGACGCTGGACTGCCAGGGGCCGCCCGTGCGCAGGGCCTGCACCTCGGGCACGAGGTGGCGGGCCAGCCCCAGGATCAGCGCCCAGGTCAGCTCCACCGGCGGCTCGGGGTGGCTGGCGGTACCGCAGACCGTGACGCCATGTGCCTTCGCGGCGGCGAGATCGATCGACAGGTTGCGCAGGCCGCTGGTGAGGAGGAGCCGCAGCTTGGGCAGGCGCGCGAAGAGCTCGGCCGGGAACGGCGTGCGTTCGCGCATCATCACCACGATCTCGCAATCCCCGATCGCGTCGACGAGCGCGTCCTGGGTCGCGAAGGTGGTGCGCAGGTCGCGCAGGGTGATCCGGTCCGTCAACCCCGACCAGTCGGCCATGGTGGGACCGACGCCCTGGTAATCGTCGAGGATCGCGCAGGTGAGCATGGGACATCCTGTCTGGGGAGGACCGGGCTAGCGCACGGCGAACAGCTTGGCCAGCCGCCCATGGGACTTTGACTCCCCGACGCGAAACCGGCACCCCGGGATCCGAAACGATCACGATTCGTTCTCAACCACGAATCGGATACAGCGGAGCCAGGACAGTGATGACGCCGATGGTCGGGCAGCCCGCCTATGCCGAACTCGCCGTCACCACGAATTTCTCCTTCCTGCAGGGGGCCTCGCATCCCGGCGAGATGGTGGGGCAGGCGGCCGAACTCGGACTGCACGCCATCGGCATCGCCGACCGCAACACCCTGGCGGGGGTGGTGCGGGGCCATGCCGAGGTGAAGCGGCGGGCGGCGGCCGGCGAGCCCGTGATCCGCTTCCTGCCGGGCGTGCGCCTCGTCACGCAGGAGGGCTTCGAGGCCGTGGCCTACCCGATGGACCGGGCCGCCTACGGCCGGCTCTGCCGGCTCCTCACCCTGGGCAACCGCCGCTCCGAGAAAGGCCAGTGCCGGTTCGACTTCTCGGAACTCCTGGCCGCCAGCGAAGGCCAGATGCTCATCGCGGTCCCGCCGGAGCGGCTCGGAGACGACGACCCCTTCTTGCGTCATCTCCGCGAACTCGCCGCCGAAGCCCCCGGCCGGGTCACCCTGGCGGGGAGCCACCGCCGGCGCGGCGACGAGCGCCGGCGCCTCGGGCGCCTTGCCGAATTGGGGCTCCGCCTCGGCGCGCCCCTGGTGGCGGTGTCGGACGCGCTGTACCACCACCCCGACCGGCGCCCCCTGCAGGACATCGTCGCCTGCATCCGCGAGGGCTGCACCCTGAATGCGGCGGGCTACCGCCTAGAGGCCAATGCCGAGCGCCACCTGCGGCCGGCGGACGAGATGGCGCGCCTGTTCGCCGACCATCCCGAGGCCGTTGCCCGCACGATCGAGATCGCCCAGTCCTGCGACTTCTCCCTGGACGAACTCAAGTACGAGTATCCCGACGAGCCGGTGCCGCCGGGCTTTTCCGCGCAAGACTACCTGGCCTACCGGGTCGCGGAGCGCGCGGGCTGGCGCTATCCGGACGGCATTCCGGAACAAATCATGAACACAATTCAGGAAGAGCTGCGCCTCATCGCGAAGATGGACTATGCGCGCTACTTCCTCACCCTGTTCGACATCGTGGAGTTCGCGCGGCAGCGCGGCATCCTGTGCCAGGGGCGCGGCTCGGCCGCCAATTCCGTGGTCTGCTACTGCCTCGGCATCACGGCGGTCGACCCCACCGAGATCCGGCTGCTCTTCGCCCGCTTCATCTCGGAGAACCGGGCCGAGCCCCCCGACATCGACGTGGATTTCGAGCACGAGCGCCGCGAGGAGGTGATCCAGTACCTCTACGAGCGCTACGGCCGCGACCGGGCCGCGATCTGCGCCACGGTGATCCACTACCGCCCGCGCAGCGCCATCCGGGAGGTCGGCAAGGTCCTGGGGCTGCCCCCCGACATCACCGGCGTGATGGCCGACACGGTCTGGGGCTCCTGGGGCAAGGACCTGCCGGACGCGCATATCCGGCAGGCCGGGCTCGACCCGGACAACCCGTCGATCCGGCAGGCCCTGGAACTCGCCCACGCGCTGATCGGCTTCCCGCGTCACCTCTCGCAGCATGTGGGCGGCTTCGTGCTGACGCGCGGGCGCCTCGACGAGACCGTGCCGGTGGGCAACGCCGCCATGGCGGACCGCACCTTCATCGAGTGGGACAAGGACGACATCGACGTGCTCGGCCTGATGAAGGTCGACGTACTGGCGCTCGGCATGCTGAGTTGCCTGCGCCGAGGCGTGGATCTCCTGAGACGCGATTACGGACACGACTACCCGACGCTCGCCGACCTGCCGCGCGAAGACGAAGCCACCTACGCGATGCTGGCTAAGGCCGATTCGGTGGGCGTGTTCCAGGTCGAGAGTCGGGCGCAGATGTCGATGCTCCCGCGCCTGAAACCGAAGGAATTCTACGACCTCGTGGTGCAGGTGGCGATCGTCCGGCCGGGGCCGATCCAGGGCGACATGGTCCATCCCTACCTGCGCCGCCGCCAGGGGCTGGAGCCTGTGATCTACCCCTCGCCCCATCCCTCCCAAGGACCGAAGGACGAACTCGAGGGCGTCCTCAAGCGTACCTACGGCGTGCCCCTGTTCCAGGAGCACGCCATGCAGATCGCCATCACGGCCGCGGGCTTCGAGCCCCACGAGGCCGACGGCCTGCGCCGGGCCATGGCGACCTTCCGGCACAACGGCCAGATCGTGAACTTCCGCACCAAGTTCGTGGAGGGCATGGTGGCGCGCGGCTACCCGCGCGACTTTACCGAGCGCTGCTTCAAGCAGATCGAGGGCTTCTCGACCTACGGCTTCCCGGAAAGCCATGCGGCGAGTTTCGCGCTGCTGGTCTACGCCTCGGCCTGGATGAAGTGCCGGCATCCCGACGTCTTCCTCGCCGCGATCCTGAACGCACAGCCCATGGGGTTCTACCAGCCGGCGCAGCTCGTGCGCGACGCCCGTGCCCACGGCGTCGAGGTGCGCGGGGTCGACGTCAATGCCAGCGACTGGGACTGCACGCTGGAGCCGGCCTCCGAGCCGCCCCCCCCCGGGGTCGAGCGGCGCCTGGCCGTGCGCCTCGGCCTGCGCCAGGTGAGCGGGGTGCCGCAGGCGGCCATGCACCGCCTCGTGCGCTTACGGGGCAACGGCTACGCCAGCATCGAGGGTTTGCAGGCGGCCCTGGCGCTCCCTCGCAACGCCCTGGAGCGGCTCGCCGAGGCGGATGCGTTCCGCTCCCTCGACCTCGACCGGCGGGCCGCCCTCTGGGCGGTGCGGACCCTGGAGGGCACCAGCGCAACCAAGGCCGCCAGGGACGCCAAGATTGCCAAGATCGCCAAGGCCGCCGGGCGCGCCGACGGCGACCGGCGAGCCCACCTCCTCGAGACGCCGATGCCGCTCTTCGCCTTCCACGCCGATGACGGGCTCTTCCGCCACGAGCCCGCGGTGGACCTCCCCGCCATGGCCCCCTCCGAGCACGTGGCGGAGGACTACGCCGCGACCGGCCTCTCGCTGAAAGGACATCCCGTCGCGTTCTTCCGGACGCGGCTCGCCCGGATCGGCGCGATCCCGGCCCGCGACCATCATGACGGTGCGCGGGTCGCGAACAACGCCCGCATCACCGTGGCGGGCCTCGTCCTCACCCGGCAGCGCCCGGGCACGGCGCGCGGCACCGTGTTCCTGACGCTCGAGGACGAGACCGGCATCGCCAACGTCATCGTCTGGCGCGACGTGTTCGAGGCCAACCGCGCGACCGCTATGGGCGCCCGCTTCCTCGCGGTGCGGGGCCGGGTGCAGCGCCAGGGGCTCGTCGTGCACCTGCTGGCGGAACAGTTCCGCGACCTCTCGGCGGCCCTGCGCGATCTGCGAGCCGGGGGCCTGCGGCTGCCGCCCGAGACCACCGATTTCGGAGCCCCGGAGGATCGGCGGATTTACCGCAGCCGCGATTTCCATTGAGGCCGAATCGCGGCCCCGGGGTCGGACCCGCTGGCCACCCGACCGCGACCAGACTAGATCGGTTCCAAACCCGAAGAGACCCACGACGCTGTTTCGATCATTGATACACGGACCCTGGTGGAGTGGCTGGCAGGTCGTCCACGCGACCGAGCGCCTGCGCGCGCGCGCCTGGCTCGGCGAGGGCGCCGCCGTGGCCGCCTCCGGCCTCGCCCTCTGCCTACGCTTCGCCCTCGACGACATGCTGCCGCCGGGCTTTCCCTACCTGACGTTCTTCCCGGCCGTAATCCTCACGACCTTTTTCTTCGGCTTGTGGCCCGGCATCACCTGCGCGACCTTAAGCGGGCTCGCCGCCTGGTACTTCTTCATCCCGCCGGCCAGCGCCTTCTTCATCGATGGGCCGACCGTGCTGGCCCTGTGCTTCTACGTCTTCATCGTCGCCGTCGACATCGCGCTGATCCACGTCATGCACCGGGCGGGCGAGCGGCTGAGCGCTGAGCGGGGGGTCTCGGCCGGGCTCTACGAGCAGCAGCGCACGATGTTCCAGGAATTGCAGCACCGGGTCGCCAACAACATGCAGTTCGTGGCCGCCCTGCTGACCCTGCAGAAGCGCAAGGTCGGCAACGACCCGAAGGCCGCGCTCGCCGCCCTCGACGAGGCCCGGGTGCGGCTAGAGACGATCGCGCGCATCCATCGCCGGCTCCACGACCCGAGCAGCATCGAGCGTCCGGTGGGGCAGTACCTTGAGGAACTCTGCACCGACCTCCTCGACGCCACGGGTGCGCAGAACATTGTATGCCGCGTCGACACACCGCCGGTGCGATTCGACCTCACCCAGCTCACAACCCTGTCGCTCCTCGTGGTCGAGGTGGTGACCAACGCCGTCAAGCACGCCTTCCCGGACGGGCGACGGGGCGCCATCACGATCCAGATCGAACGGCTCGACGCGGAACGCCTGCAGCTCACCATCGCGGATGACGGACGCGGCATTCCGGCGGATTTCAACCCGGACACAGCGCGCAGCCTGGGCTTCCGCATCGCGCAGGGGCTCGCGGGCCAACTCGGCGGCCAGCTCACCTACAGCAACGCGGGGGGCACCGTGGTGCGCCTCGCCTTCGCGGCCCGACCGGCCGCTCCTCACCGGCACGAGTCCCGACCATGCGCCACGTCAGAAGTCTCGCGATCCTCCTGATCCTCGGCATCGGACCGACTCTTGGCGCCGGACCGACTCTTGGCGCCGGCACGGCCCGGGCCGACGAATGCGACGGCCTCGCCGCCCGCATCGCCGCCGCGATGGGGGGCAAGGTCGGTCGGCGCACGGGCCCGAGCGTCGACATCCGCGTGCCCGGCGGCCTCCATATCGACCTGACCTGCCGGGCCGATCCCATCGTGCAGGCGGCCTCCTCCGAGCCCACCCCCTCGGCGGCCTACTTCGCGGACCTCGCCATCGCGGCCCAGATCGTGGTGGGCGAGAGCGCGGGCGCGGTTCAGGCCGCCATCGCCACGGCCCACGCCACCGCCCTCAAGGAGCGGCGCAAGTCCTTCATCCAGCAGAACGGCTGGTCGGCGAGCTGCTACACCGACAGCAGCGGTTCGATCCGTACCCTGTGCTCGGTTGGACGCATCCCGCAGGAGTGATCCAAGGCCGCCCGCACGGCGGTTTTTCCGGACACCGCATTGCATGCCGCATCTTGCCTGTCACGGAGGCGTGATCGATGCTGCGCCGCGTCGAACCCCATCCGACGGAGGCGCCCTATGGAAACGATCGGCCGTGATCTGCGCGAGATGCAGCGCGTCCCCCTGGCAGCCTCGCATGTCGCCGCCCTCCGGGCCGCCGGAACCGAGCGCCTCTACCCGGCCGGGACGTACCTCGCCCGCGCCGGCGAACCGGCCGACCGCTTCGTCTACGTCGAGGACGGCGAGGTCGAGGTGGTCAACCCGTTCACCGACGAGCGCCACCTGCCCTCCACCCTGGGGCCGACGCAGTTCATGGGCGAGATCGCCTTCCTGAACGGCGGCAACTTCTCCATGCCCATGCGGGCGGTGCGGGACACCCGCGTGGTCGAGGTGCCGCGTCCGGCGATGCTGCGGCTGATGTCCGAGATCCCCGAGATGTCGGACATCGTCATCACGGTCCTGGCCGCGCGGCGGCGGCGCCAGCTCGACACGCAGGACGGCACCCTGGTGCTCATCGGCGAGGAGGACGACCGGGCCGTCCGCCGCATCGCGGAATTCGCGAGCCGTAACCGGCTGCCCTACCGGTCCTACGCGCTCGGCAGCCCGGAGGCCGGTGCCGTCGCGACCAGCTGCGCGATCCCCATCGACCGGCCGGCGGTGATCTTCGGCCGCGAGATCGTGGTGACGGACCCGACCCCCGACAAGGTGGCGCAACTGCTCGGCCTGAACCACGCCCTCGTCGACGACGAGGCCTTCGACGTGCTCATCGTGGGCGGCGGCCCGGCCGGGGTGGCCGCCGGCGTCTATGCCGGCGCGGAGGGGCTGCGCGCCCTGGTGATCGAGGATGTCGCCATCGGCGGGCAAGCCGGCACCTCGAGCCGGATCGAGAACTACATGGGCTTTCCCACCGGCATCTCCGGGGCCGATCTCGTCTGGCGGGGCGAGGTGCAGGCGCTGAAGTTCGGCACGCGTTTCGCGATGCCGCGCCGGGTCGCCAAGCTGGAACGCCTCGCCGACGCCACCTTCTGCGCGACCTTCGACAACGACCAGCGGGTGCGCGGGCACGCCGTCGTGGTGGCCACCGGCGTCCAGTACCGGCGCCTGCCGATCGATCGCCTCGAATCCTTCGAGGGCGCGGGCGTCTACTACGCGGCCACCGAGATCGAGGCCCGCTACTGCAAGAACGCCGAGGTCGTCGTCATCGGCGGCGGCAACTCGGCGGGCCAGGCGGCGATGTTCCTCAGCCGCTCGGCCGGGCATGTCCACTTGCTGGTGCGGGGGCCGTCCCTCGCCACCTCGATGTCCAGCTACCTCTCCAGCCGCCTGGAGGCGGACCCCGCGATCACCATCGCGTACGGCGCCGAGGTCTCCGCCCTGCACGGCGCGGACCGCCTCGAGGCCGTGACGATCCGCAGCGACGGCACGTCACGCACGATCCCGACCTGCGCGATGTTCGTGATGGTGGGCGCCGCCCCCAACACACGCTGGCTCTCGGGGTTGGTCGACCTCGACCCCCACGGCTTCGTTCTGACCGGGGCGGCCGCCGGGGCGACCTCGCCCTACGGCACCTCGCATCCCGGCATCTTCGCGGTCGGCGACGTGCGCGCCGGCTCCGTCAAGCGCGTCGCGTCGTCGGTGGGCGAGGGCTCGGTCGTCATCTCCAAGGTCTGGGAGCATGTCCGCGCCTGAGGAGCGCCCCGGCGCGGACCGTATCCTCGGAAGAGATCAGTACTCGATCACGTCTTCCAGGGCGTAGTGCTTCACCGTCTTGCGGTTGGCGATGAGCTCGTCGATGGTCGGCTCGCCCTTCATGGCGCGGGCGATGGCGAGCTTCGTCGCCTCGTAGTTCGTACGGTAGAGATCCTTGCGGTCGACGTTCGGGTCGGACCCGCAGCGCTCGTCCAGCCAGATCATGATGATCATGCAGAGGTCGTCGAGCCCGTCCTTGGGCAGGATGCCCTCGATCACGCAATCGATGATGGCGTCCCCCGTGGCGGCCTGGACGACACCGCCGAGCAGTTCGGCATACTCGGCCGTATGAATCGTGACCTTCGTCGTCATGATCGTGGCCGGGCGCACAAGCTGATTGAGGTCGCGCACCACGAACATCCGGGTATGGCCCTGGACCTGCCCCATCATGCCCGCGAAGGCGTGGCCCGCCGGGCCTCGGGTGGAGCCGATCAGAACCTCCGGCATCGCGTCGGTGTACTGTCCCTCAGCCGCGAGCACGGTCGCCTCGCCGGTACGGAACCAGATCTCGGACATGGGGTCTCTCTCCAGGGCATCGTCGCCGCGCCCGGCCGGGCGGGACGGATCGGGGCGCACAAACACCAAGGGGCCACGGCCCGTCAATCGCGGTCGCGCGCGCACCTCCCCCTGGCCTCGTGCGACGGGATCGGTCATGCAGAAGCGCCGGCGACGGAACGCGTCGACGGCGCTCGAAAGGCGCGGCACGCGATGAGTACGGAACGGGACTGGAGCTTGGCCGTGACAGCGGCGCCGGATGGGGTCCGGGTCGAGATCGGCCTGCCCGATCTGGCGGGCAAGCCCGTCACCGCGATCCTGGCGCTGGACCGGGAGGAGGCACGCACCCTCGCCCGCGCCCTGCTCGCGGCCTCGGGCGACGCGATGGAGCGCACGTTTCCGCGCGCGTCCAGAAACGACTGACCCTCAGAGTACGACTGGACCTCAGAGACCGACCCGGTTGCTGCGACCGGGCAGACGCGGGACCTTCGTGCCGCGCGGCTCGATGGGGCCGGCGCAGGCATAGGTGAACTCGGTCTGGAGATCGGTGAACACGGTCTCGCCGGTAATCCGGCAATCCTCCCGCACCGTCTCGTCGAGGTAAGTCCGGGCCGCGTCCCGGAAGCGCTTGACCCGGGTCAGGTCAGGGTCGCCACCGGCGAACGCATCGTCGATGCCGCACCCCGTAGTCTCCCGAAGGATGTTGGACACGATCAGCATCTTGCGGACCCGGCGCTGGTCGTAGACCTCGTAGGGGTCCTTGCAGCCGATGGTGACGACCTGCGGCGTGACGCTCACATAGGTCTTCGAGATGTAGGCGAAGCCCGTGCAGCCCGAGGCGACGAGCCCGAGCGCGATCGTCGCGCCGAGGGAGACGGTGAGCCGATACACGTGCGGGGCGCCCTTCGCTGCTCTCGGGCCGGTGCAGCCGGATCGGCATTGAAGCGCAGACCTTCCCACGGTCAAGCCTCGCCCGGCCACACTCCCGTGCCATTCGACACGCGCGCCCGCCCCGCCCACGGGGAAGGCGCGCGGACAGCCCTACTCGGCGGCGGCCGCGAGGTAGCGAGCCGGATCGTAATTCAGGATCGGGCCGAGCCAGCGCTCGACGTCTCGCAGGTCCATGCCCTTGCGGATCGCGTAATCCTCGACCTGGTCGCGCTCCACCTTGGCGACACCGAAGTAATGCGCCTCCGGGTGGGCGATATAGAGACCCGAGACCGAGGAGCCCGGCCACATGGCGTAGGACTCGGTCAGCTTCACGCCGATCCGTGATTCCGCCTTGAGGAGGTCGAACAGCGTGACCTTCTCGGTGTGGTCGGGCTGCGAGGGATAGCCGGGGGCTGGACGGATGCCGGCATATTCCTCGCGCACCAGGTCCTCCGGCGCGAAGGTCTCGTCGGCGGCGTAGCCCCAGAACTCGCGGCGGACACGCTCGTGCATGCGCTCGGCGAGCGCCTCGGCGATGCGGTCGGCCAGTGCCTTGACCAGGATCGAGCGGTAATCGTCGTTGGCCCGCTCGAAGCGCTCGGCGATGCGCACCTCCTCCAGGCCCGCCGTGACCACGAAGCCGCCGACATAGTCGGCGATGCCGGTCTCGGTCGGGGCCACGAAATCGGACAGGCAGGTGTTGGCGCGCCCGTCGCGCTTCGTCAGCTGCTGGCGCAGACCGAAGAAGGTCGCGAGTTTCTCGGCCCGGCTCTCGCCGGTGAACAGCGCGATGTCGTCGCCGACCGCGTTCGCCGGCCAGAAGCCGATGATCGCCTTTGGGTTGAACCAGCGCTCGTCGACGATCTGCTTGAGCATCTCCTGCGCGTCGTCGAACAGCGCCTTGGCGGCCGGACCCTGGTTGGGATCCTCGAAGATCGCCGGGTAGCGGCCCTTGAACTCGTAGGTCTGCAGGAACGGCGTCCAGTCGATGTAGGGCACGAGGTCGGCGACCTCGTAGGACCCGAACACGCGCACGCCGGTGAAGCTCGGCTTGCTCGGCTGGTAGCCCGACCAGTCGATCCGGAACGGGTTGGCGCGGGCTTTGGCCAACGGCAGCCGCTGCTTGTCGAGCTCCGAGCGCGCATGGGCGTCCGAGACTTTTTTGTACTCGGCCCGGATGGTCTCGATGGTGGTGTCGCGCGTCTCCTTCGAGAGAAGGCTCGACACGACACCCACCGCGCGGCTCGCGTCCGTGACGTAGACGGTCTGGCCCCGGTTGTAGGAAGGGTGGATCTTCACGGCCGTGTGGACGCGGCTCGTGGTGGCGCCACCGATGAGGAGCGGCACCGAGAATCCCTCGCGCTCCATCTCGGCTGCGACATGCACCATTTCGTCGAGCGACGGGGTGATGAGGCCGGATAGGCCGACGATGTCGACGTTCTCGCGCTTGGCGACATCGAGGATCTTGGCCGCCGGCACCATCACGCCGAGATCGATGATCTCGTAGTTGTTGCAGGCGAGCACGACGCCGACGATGTTCTTGCCGATGTCGTGGACGTCGCCCTTCACGGTCGCCATCAGGATCTTGCCGGCGGCCTGGCGCTTGCCGTCGCCGCCATTGGCGAGCTTCTCCGCCTCCATGAAGGGTTCGAGATAGGCGACCGCCTGCTTCATCACGCGGGCGGACTTGACCACCTGCGGCAGGAACATCTTGCCGGAGCCGAACAGGTCGCCGACCACGTTCATGCCGGCCATCAGCGGACCTTCGATGACGTGGAGCGGCCGCGCGGACTTCAAGCGCGCCTCCTCGGTGTCAGCCACCACGAACTCGGTGATGCCGTTGACCAGCGCGTGCTCCAGGCGCTTCTCGACGGGCGCCTCGCGCCAGGACAGGTCGGCCGTCTTGGCCTGGACGCCGCCGCCGGACTTGAAGCGCTCGGCCACCTCAAGCAGGCGGTCGGTGGAATCGTCGCGGCGGTTGAGGACGACGTCCTCGCAGAGCTCGCGCAGCTCCGCCGGCAGCTCGTCGTAGATCGCGAGCTGGCCGGCATTCACGATGCCCATATCCATGCCGACCTGGATCGCGTGGTACAGGAACACCGCATGTATCGCCTCGCGCACGGGCTCGTTACCCCGGAAGGCGAAGCTGAGGTTCGAGATGCCGCCCGAAATATGTGCGTGGGGCAGCGTCTCGCGGATGGTCTTGGTGGCCTCGATGAAGGCGACGCCGTAGCCGTTATGCTCCTCGATGCCGGTGGCGACGGCGAACACGTTCGGATCGAAGATGATGTCCTCGGGCGGGAAGCCGACCTCCTCGGTCAGGACCCGGTAGGCCTTGGTGCAGATCTCGACCTTGCGCTCGTAGGAATCGGCCTGACCCTGCTCGTCGAAGGCCATGACCACGACCGCCGCGCCGTAGGAACGGCACACCCGGGCGTCCTGGATGAACTTCTCGACGCCCTCCTTCATGGAGATCGAGTTCACGATCGCCTTGCCCTGGACGCACTTCAGGCCGGCCTCGATGACGTGGAACTTCGAGGAATCGATCATCACCGGCACGCGGGCGATGTCGGGCTCGGCGGCCACGAGGTTGAGGAACTCGACCATGGCCTTCTCGGAATCGAGCAGGCCCTCGTCCATGTTCACGTCGATGATGCTGGCACCCGCCGCCACCTGGTCGCGGGCGACGTCGAGGGCGGCGGCGTAGTCGCCGGCCGTGATGAGCTTGCGGAATTTCGCCGAGCCGGTGACGTTGGTGCGCTCGCCCACGTTCACGAAGGGGATCTCCTTCGTCAGCGTGAAAGGCTCCAGGCCCGACAGGCGCATCAGGCGGGGCACCTCGGGAATCGCGCGGGGCTTCACGCCCGCGACAGCCTCCGCAATGGCGCGGATGTGGTCCGGCGTGGTGCCGCAGCAGCCGCCGACCATGTTGACGAGGCCGGCGGTGGCGAACTCGCCCACCAGCTTGCCCATGGCCTCGGGGCTCTCGTCGTAGAGGCCGAACTCGTTGGGGAGACCCGCATTCGGGTAGGCGCAGACCAGGGTGTCGGCGATCCGCGACAATTCCGAGATGTGCCCGCGCATTTCCTTGGCGCCGAGCGCGCAGTTCAGGCCGATGGTGAGCGGGCTGGAATGACGGAGCGCGTTCCAGAACGCCTCCGGGGTCTGGCCGGACAGGGTGCGGCCGGAAAGATCGGTGATCGTGCCCGAGATCATGATCGGCAGGGTCATGCCCCGCTCCTCGAACACCGCCCAGGCGGCCGCCACGGCGGCTTTGGCGTTGAGGGTGTCGAAGATGGTCTCGATCAGGATGAGTTCGGCGCCGCCATCCATCAGGCCGCGGACCTGCTCCTCGTAGGCCTGCTTGACCCCATCGAAGGTGACGGCCCGGTAGCCGGGATTGTTCACGTCCGGCGAGATGGACAGGGTGCGGTTCGTCGGGCCGATGGCGCCGGCCACGAAGCGGCGGCGGCCGTCCTGCTTTTCAGCCAGGGCGGCTGCCTCGCGGGCGAGGCGCGCGCCCTCCGAATTGAGCTCGTGGATGATCGATTCCATGCCGTAATCGGCCTGGGCGATGGTGGTGCCCGAGAAGGTGTTGGTCTCGCAGACGTCGGCCCCGGCCAGGAAGTAGTCGAGGTGGATCTGCCGGATCGCATCGGGCTGGGTCAGAATCAGGAGGTCGTTGTTGCCCTTCTGGTCATGCCCGTGATCCGTGAAGCGAGAGCCCCGAAAATCCGCCTCGCCGTAGCCGAGGCGCTGGATCACGGTGCCCATCGCCCCGTCGAGGACGAGGATTTTCTCGCCCGCGCGCTGGCGCAGGGCGGCTTCGATCTCTCGTCCGTCGACGGGGCGCAGGTCGGTCATGGGGTCTCTCAGGTTCCGTCGCAGGAAATCCCTCCCCCGATGGGGAGGGGCGGTGCATGTGCGGGAATCGCTCAGGCGGCCTTGGCGGCAACCTTCGGGGCCTGGGCGCGCAGGCCGAGTACGTGGCAGATGGCGTAGACGAGGTCGGAGCGGTTCATCGAGTAGAAGTGGAAGTCGTTGATTCCGTGATCGACGAGGTCGAGCACCTGCTCGGCCGCCACCGAGGCCGCCACGAGGCGCCGGGTATCGACGTCGTTATCGAGCCCCTCGAACCGGGCGGCCAGCCAGTACGGCACCGAGGCGCCGGTGCGGCGGGCGAAGTTCGCCGCCTGCTTGAAGTTCTGCACGGGCAGGATGCCGGGGATGATCGGGATGTCGATGCCGGCGGCCCGCACCTTGTCGACGTAGCGCAGGTAGATGTCGTTCTCGAAGAAGAACTGCGTGATCGCCTGGTCGGCGCCCGCATCGACCTTGGCCTTCAGGGCGTCGATGTCGGCGTCGAGGGACGAGGCCTCCGGGTGCTTCTCCGGATAGGCCGAGACCGAGACCTTGAAGTCGCCGATCCGCTTGATGCCGGCGACCAGGTCCGCCGTCTGGGCGTAGCCGCCCGGATGCGGCCGGTACGCGGTGCCGATGCCGTCCTGCGGATCGCCGCGCAGGGCCACGATATGGCGCACGCCGGCATCCCAGTAGGATTGCACGACGGCGTCGATCTCCTCGCGGGTGGCGTCGACGCAGGTCAGGTGCGCGGCCGGCTGAAGGCTCGTCTCCTTGACCATCCGGGCGACGGTGTTGTGCGTGCGCTCGCGGGTGGAACCACCGGCGCCGTAGGTCACCGAGACGAATTTCGGCTGGAGGGGCGCCAGGCGCTCGATCGAAGACCAGAGGATCTTCTCCATCTCCTCGGTCTTCGGGGGGAAGAACTCGATGGAGACCCGGATCGGACGGTAGCCGTCGCGGCTGGCGCGATGTTGGGAGGCGGAAGGCATCGGGTCGTCCTCTATGTCGGTCGGTTCAGACGGGCGGTGAAGCGGGTCGCCCTCAGGCGACGGCCCGCTCGAGGGTCAAGTGGGGCGGGGCCGCCGCCATCTCGGCCGCAGCGGTGGCGAGCCAGAGCGTCACGGTCAACTGGTCTTCGACCTCGCCGGTGGGCGCGAGGTCCCGGGTGGTGACGGTGGGCAGGCCCGCGTCGTCGAGCCAGCCCGTCACCTGCTCGGGGGCGAAGCCGAGGCGGCGATGGGCCTGCGTCTCGCGCAGGAACTCGAGATCGTGGGGCGCGAAATCCACCACGAGCAGACGGCCGCCGGGGGCGACGAGGCGGGCGGCCTCGCGCAACGCGCGGGCCGGATCATCGAGGTAATGCAGCACCTGATGCACCACGACGAGGTCGAACCCAGCCCGTCCGAAAGGCGGCGCGTGGATATCGCCCTGGCGCAAATCGACCCGGGCCAGCCCCATGCGCTCCAGGTTCGCCCGCGCCACCGAGAGCATGGCATGGTTGGAATCGAGCCCCACCGCCCGGACGGCACGCCCGGCCAGGAGCCCAAGCATGCGGCCGGTGCCGGTGCCGAGATCGACGAGATTCTGGATCGGCCGGTCGCCGAGCACGTCGAGGACCGCGGCCTCGACGGTGGCCTCCGGCACGTGCAGGGAGCGCAGACGGTCCCATTTCGGCGCCAGACGCGCGAAGAAGGTCTGCGCGGCCTCGGCCCGCTGGGCGCGCACGGCCTCCAGGCGGGCGAAATCCTCCGAGAGCGGCGCACGGCCGCCGTCGAGACCCGCGACCAGCGGCGCGACCAGGACGGCGCGATCCTCCACGAGGCGGAAGAAGGCCCAGGCGCCCTCGCGGTGCCGCTCCACCAGCCCCGCCTCGACGAGCAGCTTGAGATGGCGCGAGATGCGTGGCTGCGACTGACCGAGGATATCGGTGAGATCCGAGACCGAGAGCTCCCCGGCAGCCAGGAGCGCCAGGATGCGCAGGCGCGTCTCCTCCGCGGCGGCTCGCAGGATGGCGAGGGCGTCCGGAAACGGCAGGGCAGTGGCTGAAGGGGATCCCGCGTTAGACATAAAGATATCTTTATGTGAAAATTCCGACCCTGACAAGCGTTTCCGGCGTCAGCGCGGGCATCGACGGTCGCGGCGTTTCAGGCCGCGTTCCAGAGCCAAGCCGCCCCGCGGACGCCGGAGGCGTCGCCGTGCCGGCTCGGCCGGATCGGCGTGTCGAACGCATCCGTGAAGACGTGCGGCGCCACGCGTTCGGGGAGCCCTGAGAGGATCTCGGGCACCCGCGAGAGGCCGCCACCGATGACGATGACGTCGGGGTCGATCACGTTGACGACGTGCGCGATGCCACGCCCGAGACGATCGAGGTAGCGCTCCAGGGTCGCGAGGGCGTCCGGTTCGCCCGCGCGCAGGGCCGCGATCACCGCCTCTCCGGTCGTCGTCGCGCCGGCGCGGCGGGCGTGGTCGGCGGCCAAGGCCGGACCTGAGAGCCAGGTTTCGAGGCAGCCGTGCCGGCCGCAATAGCAGGCGGGGCCGGGACGTTCGTCATCGCGCGGGGACGGCAGCGGATTGTGGCCCCACTCGCCCGCGATCCGGTCGCGCCCCGAGAGGGCACGCCCCGAGAGGGCACGCCCCTGGAGGGCGATTCCGGACCCGACGCCGGTACCGAGAATGATCGCCCAGACGATGGGAAGGCCCGCCCCGGCGCCGTCGACGGCTTCGGACACCGCGAGGCAGTTGGCGTCATTCTCAAAGCGCACCGGACGGGCCAGGGCGCGCTCCAGATCCTGGGCGAAGGGCCGGCCGTTCAGCCAGACCGAGTTGGCGTTCTTGACGAGGCCGCTGCGGGGCGAGATCGCACCGGGCATGCCGATGCCGACCGAGCCGGCGCCGCCGGCCCGCGCCTCCAGTTCCCGCACCAGATCCGCGATGGCCGCGAGCGTCGCCGCGTAATCGTCCCGCGGCGTGGCGACCCGGTGCTCCGCCCGGGTCGTTCCATCAGGGTCCAGGGCGATCCCGGCGATCTTGGTGCCGCCGAGATCGATGCCGATGCGCAGGGGTTCGGACAGGTCCGGGTACCGTCAGCGAGCCGGAGCCGGAATCGGCGCCGCGGCGGCGGCGGGCGTGGTCACCGGGTCCATGTTCGGCGCGTGGTCGGAGATGTCGGTGCCGATCGAGATCGGGTGCGCCATCACCTGGTTCAGTTTCTCCTGATCGAGTTCGCCCTCCCAGCGGCTGACCACCACGGTGGCCACGCCGTTGCCGATGAGGTTGGTAATGGCCCGGCACTCCGACATGAACTTGTCGACACCGAGGATCAGGGTCATGGCCGCCACCGGCACGGGGTTGTTGGGGATCGCGCTGAGCGTAGCCGCCAGCGTGATGAAGCCGGCGCCGGTGACGCCGGAGGCGCCCTTCGAGGTCAGCATCGCCACCAGGATGATCGTGGCGTACTGGCCGAACGAAAGGTCCGCCCCCACGGCCTGAGCCAGGAACAGCGAGGCCAGGGTCATGTAGATGTTGGTGCCGTCGAGGTTGAACGAATAGCCCGTTGGGATCACGAGGCCGACCACCGAGTCCGAGGCGCCGAGGCGGCGCATCTTGGTCATCATGTGCGGCAGCACCGTCTCGGAGGACGAGGTGCCGAGCACGATGAGGAGCTCGTCCTTGATGTAGGCGAGGAACTTGAAGATCGAGAAACCGGCCACCCGGGCGATGCCGCCCAGCACCAGGACCACGAACAGGAACGCGGTGACGTAGAAGGTGCCAACGAGCCAGGCGAGGTCGACGACCTTGCCGATGCCGTACTGGCCGATCGTGAAGGCCATGGCGCCGAAGGCACCGATGGGCGCGAGCTTCACCACGAGACCGATGATGCGGAAGAAGATCTGCCCCATCGTGTCGATGGCGTGGGTGATGGCCTCGCCGCGCTGGCCCATGCCGGTGACGACGACGCCGGTGAGGATCGAGATCAGCAGCACCTGCAGCAGATCGCCGGTGGCGAAGGCATCGAAGAAGCTCTTCGGGATCAGCGCCATGATGTGCCCGGTCACCGAATCGTCGGCGGCCATCTTGGCGTATTTCTCGACCGACTTGCCGTCGAGCTTGGTCACGTCGGCGTTGAAGCCCGCGCCCGGCTTGACGATCTCGCCGACCAGCACGCCGATGAGAAGCGCGATGGTGGAAACGACCTCGAAGTAGATGAGTGCCTTCAAGCCGACGCGGCCGACCTTCTTCAGGTCACCGATGGAGGCGATGCCGTGCACGATGGTACAGAAGATGATCGGCGCGATCATCATCTTGATCAGCGCAATGAAGGCATCGCCCAGCCACTTGACCGACTTGCCCCATTCGGGATTCAGGTAGCCCAGGAGAATGCCGAGTGCGATGGCGATCAGCACTTGGATGTAGAGCACCTTGTACCAGGGCTCCTTGGTGGTTCGGCCGGCGCCAGCCTCAACCGTACCTTGTGTGATGGCCTGGGCCATGATTCCTCCCGCCGCTCTCAGCGCAAGCCGCTGATTGTTAATCCCGACGCTAGCCAGTTTATTCGGAGCGCTCAATCGGGGCGGCCGGCTCCCAGTGACAAACCGAAAGGCGTACCACGCGGTCGACGCCGAAACCGGTTGTGCGGCGCCTCGGTCTTCGGGGTTGGGATTCGCGTGCGGTCGTGCGGGCGCTGGCGGTAGATCGAAGCGAGATGGTAGCCACGCTCAGCAGGCATCCATGCCCAGCGCCCAGGTCTTTCGGGCCGCATCCGATACTTCCGGCGATACCGGTTGCCAGGGGCGGCCGGCAAATCGGGGCCGACCCAACCCCCGTTCGAGCCTGAAGGCGATTTGCGCCCTCCCGCGCACCGCGCGATGCACAGGTATCGAATGCGACCCGAGCCAACGCCGCAGCGCCGGTCGGGCCTGTGGACTCAGGTCTGCTGGGTGCGGCGGGGACGAACGGTCCAGCGCTCGAACTCGGCGGCGATATCGTCCTCGCCCCGGGTCGTACCGTGAGGCTGGGGATTGCCCAGCGCCTGCGACAGGCTCTCGATGACGTCGTCGATCCGCGAGTCGATGTTCTGCGGGGACTCGTGCGCCGGTTCAGGCGCAGGCGCAGGCTCGTGAGGGGCCTCGGGCTGCGCCTCCGCCACCGAAGCGGCCTCGACATGGGCCGGCTCCTCGTGCGGCGCTTCCACGTGAGCCGGCTCGGCATGGGTCGGCTCCACGGGTGCCGGCTCGCTGAAGGCGGGCTCCTCGGCGGCCGAGACCGCCCCGGCAGCCGCCACCGGGGCGGCGACGGTGGCGCCGCCAGCCACGCGGCGCAGGGCCTTCATCATACCGTCGCCGTCGCCGGTGCGCGCCGATCCGCCGAAGCGGCCGAAGCCGAAGCGCGGCTCCACGAGATCGAGGACCGCATCAAGGGCGGCGTTGCTGAGGGCGATCTCCCCGGGCTGCGGCGGGCCCTGCAGGGCGATGGCGTGGCGATCGTAGGCGGCATCCCCGGAGACCTCGGGGCCGAACCAAGCGGGCACCGCGAAGCCACCGGCCTCGTCCGGCCCGTCGAAGGAGACGCTGAGGAGATCGAGTTCGCCGGGCACGCTATAGCGGTCGACCAGCGCTTCCCGGCCGCCGCCGAGGGCGATGCCGGTGCGGTCATAGGCGGCCTTGCCCGAGCAGACGTCCATGAGCGCGTCGCCATGGGCGCGCGGCACATCGGTCCGCTCTTCGCTCGTGGTGCCGTCCGGGGCCGAGGTGACGAGGACGAGATGGCAGGTCTGGCCGTCGACCCGCACATAGGAGACGCGCCCGGCCTGGGGCGCGAAGTAGCCTTCGCTGATCCGAGCAGCGCCGCGCTCCTTCCGGATGAGGCGGACCAGGGCGGGGGCCACGAGAAAGCGGCGTACGAGGCTCATCGGCAAACTCCGCGGAAGCGGCCGGCCCGGGGGCGGAGGTCCGGGCTGGCGCTGGCGTCGGGCCCGCCGGCTTCCCTGAAGCGCGGCGGGCCGTCCGGGTCAAGATGGCATCAGGGTCCGGACGAGGCAGGCCGCGCCGCGAAACCATGACATGGGATATATCTTTGGATCATCCCCGGGTTGTGGGACGAACCGGACAATATTTCTCCCTTCCGGACTAAGCAAAACGACGGCGAAATCAAGACCTTCGCGGCCGGACCACCTCGCCCGTCCCCACCCGTCACCGTTGTCCGCGGGGTTCCGTGAGCCCCTGCAGTCGTTCCGGCCGGTCAGCCCTGCGGCTCGAAGCGCAGGGAAATGCCGTTCATGCAGTAGCGCAGGCCGGTCGGCGCCGGACCGTCGTCGAAGACGTGCCCGAGGTGGCCCTTGCATCGGGCGCAATGGACTTCCGTGCGGGTCATCCAGTGGCTGCGGTCGACCGTCGTCTCCACGGCTCCGTCGATCGGGTCGAAGAAGCTCGGCCATCCGGTGCCGGATTCGAACTTAGTGCCGGTGGCGAAGAGCGGCGCGTCACAACCGGCGCAGTGGAAGGTTCCGGGTCGCTTCTCGGCGTTCAGGCAGCTGGTACCGGCCCGTTCGGTGCCGTGTTCGCGCAGAACCCGGTACTGCTCGGGCGTCAGGATGGCGCGCCACTCGGCCTCGGTGCGGGCCTCGATCGTGTCGGTGGGGGCTGTGCTCATGGGCTCTGCTCGCAAGGGTGGAAGGGTCGGGAACGTGTCTTCCAAATAGGCATCCACCCGCCGAAAGGGGAGCCCGCCCCTTAGGCCGTCGCCCCGAGGGTATCGGCCATGCGGGCGCGGCGCGCGCCCATGGGCATCTCGGGCCCGGTCGTGGTGTCCCGGGCGGTCTGATGCTCCATCTCGGCGTTAATCTCACCGCCGAGCAGAACGATCGTTGTGGAGATCCAGATCCAGGTCATGAATCCGATAGCTGCTCCCAGCGAGCCGTAGGTCTCGTTGTAGTTCCCGAAGCTGGAGACGTACCAGGAGAACAGGATCGAGGCCGCGAGCCAGAGTAGGCCCGCCACCGCGCCGCCGACGCCGACCCAGCGCCAACGCGGACGCTCGCGGCTCGGACCGTAGCGATAGAGCAGCGACAGCCCTCCGAGCAGGACGACGAGGAGGGCCGGCCAGCGCAGCAGGGCGACGAGCCAGGCGGTGTCGCTCAGGCCCACGAACTTGAACACCACCGGCAGCACCACGATGCCGGTGAGCGCCAGAATGGTGAAGACGAGCGCCCCGATGGTAAAGGTGAGCGAGCGCAGGTTCAGCATGATGAAGGAGCGCTTCTCCTCCTCCTCGTAGACCACGTTCAGGGCATCGAACATCGCCTTCATGGCGGCATTGGCACTCCACAGGGAGAGCAGCAGGCTGGTGAAGAAGGTCAGGCCGAGGGTGCCGTTGCCCTTGGCGGCGATGCGCTTGACCTGGTCGCCGATGATCTCGATGGCGCCCGACGGCAGCACACCCCGCATGCTGGCCAGATGCTCGTTGATGGAATTCACGTCGGCCACGAGGCCGTAGCAGGAGACGAGAGCGGCGATGGCGGGAAACAGCGAGAGCAGCGAGTAGAAAGTCACGCCCGCCGCCACCGACAGCACGCGGTCCTGATTGAACTCGAGGTAGACCCGGTAGAGGATATCCTTCCAGCCCGCCGCCGTGATGTCGGTGGGCGAGTGCGCGGCCCGGCCACGGGCGATCTGCGTCGCGGCGAGATAGGCGGCCGCCCCCCCCGTATGGGAGCGGGCACCGCCCGCGCCGGCCGCCGTCTCACAGTCCGACGCGGCGGACACGGGCCGGGAGCCACGCTTCGGCGCCGCCGCAAGGGCGATCAGGGCGGTTCCGAGGAGAAGTGTCCAGAGAACCGAGTGGGCGGCATCGCCGGTGGGCGCAGAAGGCGGGCGTGGAGAAGAAGACATCGATGGACCGGACCGCGCGCCGATGCGGCGCGATGCCTCAACGTGATCCAGGCTTGGCCGTTCCGCACCTTCGACACGCCATCGGCGTCCCTACGCTTCCCCGCCGGTCGTGCCGCTTCCGGGCCGGCCTAATCCGCTGAAATCATTCCCCTGCCCCGCAGCCAGACCGCGTACCAGTCCGGCCACGCCGCACTCGGCGTACCGGGGCGGCCCATGCCGAAGCCGTGGCCGCCTGAGGCGAGCACGTGGGTCTCGACCGGCACGCCCGCGTGGCGGCAGGCCTGCGCCATGAGGCGCGTGTTGACGGGGTTGGAGATCGGATCGTCCTCGGCCTGCACGAGGAAGGTCGGTGGACAGCCACCTCGCACGTGGGTCTCGACCGACCAGGCGGCGGACAGGTCCGGGTCGGGGCGGGCGCCGACCAGCATGCGCCGGGTCATGGTGTGATCGTAGGGTGGTTCCAGGGTGATCACGGGGTAGATCAGAGCCGCATCGTCGGGCCGCGCCGAAAGCCCGTCGGCGGCATCGACAGCGCGATAGGAGGCGAAGGCGGAACGGGTCGCGGCGAGCCCGAGCAGGTGCGCGCCCGCCGAGAAGCCGAGGACACCGACCCGCGCGGGATCGATCCGGTGCAAATGCGCCCGCGCGCGGATCAGCCTCAGGGCGCGCTGCGCGTCCTGCAGTGGTGCGCGGCGACCGTCACCCCAGCCCTCCCCCGGCAGCCGATAGGCCAGCACGAACGCCGTGATGCCGCGCGCGGCGAGCCAGCGCGCGGCCGGGCGCGCCTCGCTCTCCATTTGGATACGCCGGTATCCGCCGCCGCCCGCGACCAGCATCGCGGCGCCGTTCGGAACGTCGGGGGTGAAGACTTCCAGCCCCGGCACGGCGATGTTGCTCGCCGCCCCCTTCTCGCTCACGGCCTCGGGGCCGGCGGGACCGCCGCCACCCGGCGGCGTGCCGGGCCAGAGCGGGAGGCGAGACTCGGCCGCGATGGCTCCGAGCGGCTCCGCCAGTCCGGCGGAGCTTAACGCCAAACCGGCGCCGGCCGCGCGGAGCAGGGCGCGGCGATCGATCACGTCACCGCGCCGGATCGGCCGGCCGGTAGAGCCCCGCATGGGACTCGCGCAGGAGGTTCTTCTGCACCTTGCCCATTGTGTTGCGCGGCAGCTCGTCGACGAAGAGCACGCGCTTGGGACATTTGTAGCGGGCCAGACGCCCCTCGAGGGTGCGCAAGATGGTGGCCTCGTCCGGCACGTCCGCGCGGCCGACGACCACCGCCGTGACGCCCTCGCCGAAATCCGCGTGAGGCAGGCCGATCACCGCCGATTCGACGACGCCCGGCAGGGCGTCGATCTCGTTCTCGATCTCCTTCGGATAGACGTTGTAGCCACCCGTGATGATGAGATCCTTGCCGCGTCCGACGATGTGCACGTAGCCGTCCGGATCGATCTTGCCGAGGTCGCCGGTGACGAAGAACCCGTCCGCCTTGAACTCGGCCGCCGTCTTCTCCGGCATGCGCCAGTAGCCCTGGAAGACGTTGGGGCCCTTCACCTCGATCATGCCGACGGCATCGGTGGGGAGCGCCGCGCCGGTTTCCGGGTCGACCACCCGCACGGCGACCCCCGGCAAGGCCGGGCCGACCGTGCCGGCCACGCGCGCCCCCGCATAGGGGTTCGAGGTGTTCATGTTCGTCTCGGTCATGCCGTAGCGCTCGAGGATGGCGTGGCCGGTACGGGCCTCCCAGTCGCGGTGCGTCTCGGCCAGCAGGGGCGCCGACCCCGAGACGAACAGCCGGATGCCGGCGGTGACCTCCGGCGTCAGTCCGGCCTCCTTCAGGAGACGGGTGTAGAAGGTCGGAACCCCCATCATCGCCGTGGCGCGCGGCAGCAGGGCAAGCACCCCGGTCGGGTCGAAGCGTCCGAGGAACAGCATGCTGGCGCCGGCCGCCAGGACCGTATTGGTGGCCACGAACAGGCCATGGGTGTGGAACACCGGCAGGGCGTGAAGCAGCACGTCCTCCGCGGTAAAGCGCCAAGCCTCCGCCAGGGTACGGGCGTTCGAGGCCAGGTTCTCGTGGCTCAGCATGGCGCCCTTCGAACGCCCGGTGGTGCCCGAGGTGTAGAGGATGGCGGCCAGATCGTCCGGGCCGCGAGCCACGTCGCTGAAGGCCTCGGTCTCGGCATCGGCGGCCTCCGCCAGGGTGCCGTGCCCCTTCGCGTCCAGGGTATGCAGCACCGGCATGCCCGCATCCCGTGCCACCGGCGCGAGGGCCTCGCGTCGCGCCGGATCGCAGACGAACACGGCCGGCTCGGCGTCGCCGAGGAAATAAGCGATCTCGGTGGGGGTGTAGGCGGTGTTGAGGGGCAGGAACACCGCCCCGGCCCGCACGGAGCCGAGATACAGGAACAGGAATTCCGGGCTCTTCTCGGCCTGCACCGCCACCCGGTCCCCCGGTTTCACCCCCGCCGCCGTCAGGCAGGCCGCGTAGGCGCCCGAGCGCACGATGAGGTCGGCATAGGAATAGCGCGCGCCCTCGCCCGTCTCGAGGAACACCTTGGCGGCGGGGTCCGCCGGGAGGCTGGCGCGGACGAGGTCGAAGAGGTGATTGGACATGGTCGGGATCGATACGCTCTGAAACGTCAAAATCGCAAACGCCGAAATCGCGAAGATCTGAGCCGCAGGCGTCGCGGCCCCGAACGTCGGGGTGGGGTGATGGCGGCCGCCGGGGTCAGGCCTCGGCGAGCGCCACCGCCCGCATCGGCGGCAGGTTGGTGCGAAGTTCGCGGCTCACCGCGCTGGAGGCCGCCACGGTGCCGAGATTGGCATAGGTCTCGTGGTTCTTCTCGATGGCCGACAGGTCGTAGAGGTAGTTGACCATCAGCCCGCGCGACTGGCTGAGCCCCTTATCCGAGACGTCGCCGAGGAAGTTCAGGCGCTCCAGCCGGGCGCCGTTGCCGAGATGGAAGCGGGCCACCGGGTCGAGGGGGCGCCCGCGCTCGTTCTTGGCGCGCAGGAAGTAGGCCGCCGCCGCAGGGATCATCGCCTTGCGCACGGCCTCGCACTTCGTCCTGTCGTTCTGCCAGTCCGGCTCGTCGATGAGGCGCAGGGCCTCGACGTCCTCGCGGGTCAGGCCCTGCGGCGCGTCCGAGCGGCGCTCGCGGTCGAGCCAAGCCGAGAAGCCGGGCACCGGCGAGAGGGTGACGAAGGTCTTCAGGCTCGGGATTTCCCGGGCGAGGTCCTCGACCACCTGCTTGATCAGGAAGTTGCCGAACGTGACCCCGGCCAGACCCTTCTGGCAATTCGAGATCGAGTAGAAGATCGCCGTGGTGGCGGCCTTCAGGGGCAGGAGATCGCGCTCGTGCGCCAGGATCGGCGCGATGGCGGGACTGATGCCGGCGGTGAGCGCCACCTCGACGAAGATCAGGGGCTCGTCCACCAGGGCGGGATGGAAGAAGGCGAAGCAGCGCCGGTCGGGCGGCTCGATGCGCCGGCGCAGATCGTCCCAGCCCGTGATCGCGTGGACCGCTTCGTAGCGGATGATTTTTTCCAGGATGTGGGCGGGCGTCGTCCAGTCGATGTGGCGCAGGACCAGGAAGCCCCGGTTGAACCACGAGGCGAACAGGTGCTCGAAATCGCTGTCGAGACTGTCGGCGGCATCGACGAGATCTGGGTCGGCCTCCTCGCGCCGAAGTTCGCGGCGCAGGCCGAACAGGTCCTCGCGCATCCGCACCAGGGCGCGGGTGCCGTCCCGGGCCAGGTTCAGGCGGCGGATGAGTTCCTGGCTGCGGGGCTCGGCCGCATCGTGAAGAGCGCCGAGGGCGGCACGGGTCGGATCGGCGCGATACGCGGCGATCGCCGCGTCAACGGCGGCATGGTCGGCCGTGAATTCGGTGGCGACCTGGCGCAGGAAGGCGACGCGCTCGCGGGCCGACAAGGTGGCGTAGCGCTCCAGGATCAGCCGCGCCAGGGCGACGCCGGAGGCCTCGCCCTTCCGCGAGATCAGATCCTCACAGAGCTTGACGAGTTCCGGGGCGTTGGCGCGGGCCGCAAGGTCGCCTCGCCCAATGCCGATGAGATCCCGGCCCCGGTCGCTGATCGTTTGGAGCAGATCGCCGAAGAAAGAGATCGCCGCCATGTCACGCCGCCTGACCCTTCGCTCACGCCCATCATGGGCGAGCCGATGCCCCGCGTGCGACGGATGCCCGGCCCGGCGGTTACTTTAGGACGGCTCCCGCCCCAGGACCAGTGACCGTGGCCGTAAAGTCCCCCCGGCAAGCGCCGGAGGAGCGCTTCAGGCGCCGGAGGCGGGGGCGATTTCGGCCCGGTCGGCCCGCTCCCGCCAATCCTCGACGCCGTGCTGGCGGGCAAAGCGCAGTTCCGCCGCGCGGAGCGCCCGCATGGGGTCGCGCGCCCGAGTGATCTCCACCGAACCGACGGTGAAGGGGACCCCGAGGATCTGCTTGGCAAAGTTGACGCGGTACGTCGCCATCTGAAACTCCCTGGTCGATGAGGCGATGTCGCCGAGGCAGCCATCCCGGCTCCACGAATGCGACGACTCACCGACTCGAACACTGATCAGAACGCAAGATGCGACAAACGCCAAGTGCACCGGGCATCGAGAGCCGGACCCGCATCAGTCGCCGATAACAAACTGTATATGGGGAGCTTGGAATCCTGCGCGAAGTGCTCCGCGACGACATGGCCGCTCGGACTGACCGAAGACTAAGCCGAGCGCTGCGACAGACAAGGCTTAGATGAGACGCGCCGCCCGCGCCGAATCGCATCCGCCACGGCACCAGCGACAGGGTCGACGCTGGTTGCCGAAGCCGGCGCGCGGGCTTAACCGGGCGGCGGACGCCGTTGCATCTTCCCATCGTCTCCCGGTGCCGGCACCGACGACGTGCGAGTTCGCTCCCAATGAACGCTGAATCCTGTCCGATGCCCGGGAATCCGGTGCGAACCGGCCCGCGGGTCGACCGCGCATGAGTGGGACCGGAAACGGCACCGATGCCGGTGCGCATGGCTTCACCACCCGGGCGCGATTCGGGCTGACCCTGATCGCGGGCGGCGCGGTCGCCAATATCTACTACAACCAGCCCCTGCTTGCGCTCTTGGTGGCCGAGTTCGGCCAGCGCGCGGCGCTCTGGGTGCCGACGGCATCCCTGGTCGGCTACGGCCTCGGCATCCTCGGCCTCGTACCCCTCGGCGACAGCCTCTCGCGGCGCACGCTGATCATCGGGCAGACCCTAGGCCTTGCCGTGGCGCTCCTCGCGGCCGCCCTCAGCCCGAACCTCGCGGCCCTCGCGCTGGCGAGCCTCGTCATCGGGTTCCTGGCCTCGGCGGCGCAACAGGCGGTCCCCTTCGCGGCCGAGCTCGCACCGGATGCGAGCCGCGGCCGGGTGGTGGGCCAGGTCATGACCGGGCTCCTCACCGGCATCCTGCTTGCGCGCACGGCCAGCGGTTTCGTCGGCGCGCATTTCGGCTGGCGCGCGGTCTTCTTCGCCGCCGCCGGCGTTGCGGTGCTGATGGCGGGCATCGCCGCAGCCACCCTCCCCCGCCCAATTCAGACTCGACCCTTGCGCTACCGCGCCCTGATGGTGTCGATCCTTCACCTCGTGCGCTCGCAACCCGTCTTGCGCCGCTCCAGCCTGTCGCAGGGCCTGCTGTTCGCCAGCTTCAACGCTTTCTGGACCACCCTCGCCCTCCTGGTGGAAGCGCCCCCCTTCGACCTCAGCGCCGCCGGCGCCGGCCTGTTCGGCGTGATCGGCGTCGCGGGCGCCCTGGTGGCGCCCCTCTCGGGGCGCTTCACCGACCGGCACGGCGCCCGCCCGATGGTGGTGATCGGCGCGCTGTTCGTGGTGGCGGCCTTCGCGGTGCTGTGGGCGGGCGGCACGTGGTCCCTGGTCGCGGTGGGCCTCGGCGTCCTCCTGATCGACATCGGCCTCAACGCCGCGCTGATCGCCAACCAGACCCGGGTCTACGCACTGGTGCCGAGCGCGCGGGGTCGGATCAACACCGTGCTGTTCACGGTGATGTTCGTATTCGGAGCGCTCGGAGCCTTCGCGGGCTCACAGGCCTTCCTCATGGCGGGCTGGTCCGGGGTCTGCGCCGTCGGCATCCTGCTGGCCAGCGCGGGCTTCCTCGTCAACGTGCTGGAGCCGAAGGGCGGCTGACGCCCCTCACCGCAGGATGCGCGACAGCCGGCACCAGGCTGCCTTGTCCGGCGGCAGGCCGAAGCGCAGGCGCGCGGGCGCCTCGGAAAAGCGCCGGACATAGATTCCGGCCGCGCCGAGACGGTCGAAGAGGCCGGCCGCGTCGGGGAAGTCGGCGGTACGGAACAGGCAGGTCCCGCCGATCGGCGTGCCGCCGGCCCGCAGGATCATGCGGTCGAGGCGCGCGGCATCCGCCGCCCGGGCGACGGCGGCCTCCAGGCGCCAGGCCGCGTCGGACAGGGCGGCGCGCCCGATGGCCAGCGCCGGGCCCGACACCGCCCAGGGCCCGAGCGCCTCGGCGAGGGCGACGGCGAGGGCCGGCTCGCAGAGGGCGAAGCCGAGCCGGATACCGGCGAGCCCGTAGGTCTTGCCGAAGGAGCGCAGGACCAGGAGGCCCGGGCCGAGGGAGGGCCCCAGTGTCTCGACCGGCTCCAGGTCGGCGAAGGCCTCGTCGACGATGAGGAGGCCGCCACGGCCCGCGAGTTCGTCAGCGTGCGCCCGCAGCCCGCCGGCCTCCCAGGTCCGTCCGTCCGGATTGTTCGGGTTGACGACGACGACCACGTCGGCATCGCGTGTGGCCTCGAGCCCCGGCACGGTCGCGACGGCATGACCGGCCCGGCCCCAGGCGGCGGCGTGTTCGGCATAGGTCGGCCCCACCACGGCGACGCGAGCGCAAGCCACCAGGCGCGGCAGGGTCTCGATCAGGATCTGGGTTCCGGGCGCGGCGACGATCCGCTCCGGATCGGCCACCCCGTAGGCGCGCGCGGCGGCCGCGCGCAGGGCGCCGAGGTCGGCGGTCGAGGGCAGGCGGTGGAAGGCGCTGGCCTCCAGCGCCGGACACGGATAGGGCACCGGATTGATCCCCGTGGAGAGGTCGATCCAGGGATCGGGCGCTTGCGGGAAGAGGCGCCGGGCGGCATCGAGGTCGCCGCCATGGGCGATCCTGTCCCCTGCTCCCGCCCCCGGGCCGCGCGCCATCACCGAGACCGCATGTCCTGGACCGCCCTCACACATCCGCCCGATACGCTCATCGTCCTGGTGCTCGCCCTCGCCATCGAGGCGGCGGCCGGCTATCCGGACCGGCTCTACAGGGCGCTCGGGCATCCTGTCACCTGGATCGGCGCCTTGATCGGTGCCCTCGACCGACACTGGAACCGGGGCGGACCCGCCCGCCGCCGGCTCGCTGGCGTGACCGGCCTCATCGTGCTCCTCGCCATCGTCGGCGGCCTCGCCCTCGCCCTGACCGCGCTCGCCGGGGCCGCCGGTCTCCTGCCCGCGCTTCTCGTCCTAGCTCTGTTGGCGGCGAGCCTGCCGGCGCAGCGCAGCCTCTACACCCATGTCGCCCGCGTGGCCGTCGATCTCCGGCGCGACGGGCTCGCGGGCGGACGCCTCGCCGTGTCGATGATCGTCGGGCGCGATCCCGAGAGCCTCGACGAGGCCGGCATCTGCCGGGCCGCCATCGAGAGCCTCTCCGAGAACTTCTCCGACGGCATCGTGGCACCGGCCTTCTGGATGGGGGTCGGTGGCCTGCCCGGCGGCGCGCTCTACAAAGCGATCAACACTGCCGACAGCATGATCGGCCACCGTACTCCGCGCCACGAGGCCTATGGCTGGGCCGCCGCCCGCCTCGACGATCTCGTGAACCTTCCGGCCTCACGGCTGACCGCCCTGCTCCTCATCGCGGCCGCCGCCATCCATCCCGGCGCCTCGCCCGGCAACGCGTGGCGGGCGGTCCGGCGGGACGCGGGCCGCCACCGCTCGCCGAATGCCGGATGGCCGGAGGCCGCCATGGCCGGCGCGCTGGGGCTGCGCCTCGCCGGCCCCCGCACCTACGGCGCCACCCGGGTGGAGGACGGCTGGATGGGCGACGGGCGCGCCGAGGCGACGCCAGCCGACGTGGAACGGGCGCTTGCGCTCTACCGCACGGCGTGCGGATTCCTGTTCGGCCTCGCCCTCCTGATCCTCGTTCTCCTCAAGGTTGCAGTCCCATGATCCGGTCGATGACGACGCGCCCCGGGCGGCGCACCGCCCTGGCGCTGGCCGCCCTCGGCATCGCCCTCTCGACGCCCGGCCTCGCGGCGGAGACCGCGCCCACACCCTTTACGGTGACCCGGGACTTCGAGGGCGAGACGACGGGCGACAGGGCCTACGACCTCAGCGGCATGGCCTGCCGGCCGGCCGAGGCGGACGGCACCCGCCTCTGCGTCGTGGTCAACGACGAGAACCGGGGCGCGCAGTTCGCCCGCCTCGGCGCGACCACGCTGACGCCGGGCGCTACCGCCTACGACCTCGGCACGGCGCCGGCGCCCGACATTCGCGGCACGCCGCCCGCGCAGTCCCGATGCAGCGGCGGCCCGGGAAAGTTCAACCAGCTCGACGGCGAGGCCGTCGCCTATGCCGAGCCCTACTTCTACGTCACCGGGTCGCACGGCTGCACCCGGGGCAAGCGCAAGTACAAGCTGTCGTCGATGATCCTCACGCGGCTGCGCCCGAACGCCGGCGGCACCGCCGCCGTGGAAACGGTGAGCACCTACCGCCTGTTCGACGCCCTGATGGCCGCCGGCCCGGTGCGCGACTTCGTGCTGCGCGATCTGGAGTTCGACTGGAACGACCGGCCGCCGGAGGGCACACCGCAGCCGAACGGGCTGAACATCGAGGGCCTCGCCGTGGTGGGCGGGCGGCTCTATGCGGGCCTGCGGGCGCCGAGCCTCGACGGCAGGGCCTTCCTCGTCTCCGTGCCCGTCGAGGCGCTGTTCGCGGAGGGGAACGCCACTCTGACGGCCGACGTGACCACGATTCCCCTGGCGGCCGGACCGGATGCGGGCATCCGCGACCTGACGATCCTGCCCGACGGACGGATGCTGGTGCTCACGGGCTCGTCCCGCAACGGCCTTCCCGTGCCCTACCGGCTGTACCTCGCCGAACTACCCACCGGAACCCTGACCCCGGTCGCGACCATCGCCCCCGTGCGGGGCGAGAACGAGGCGGGCAAGCGCATCGACGGCAAGGCCGAGGCCGTGGTTCCGCTCGGGCCGGGCCGGGTCCTCGTCCTGTTCGACAGCCTGCTGAACGGGGCGCCGCACGCCTACGCGGTGCCGCTCCCGTAGCCTACGCCACCCGGAGGCCGGCGCCCGCATCCGCCGCGACCCGGCGCGCGGCGTCGCGGCGCAGGGCCGAGAGCACCCAGAACATCAGGCTCGCGCCGAGGCCGAGGCAGGCCGCCAGGAAGTACATCGGCGCGAGGTTGCTGCCGGTCTGGTCGCGGATGAACGGCACGGCATTCTGCGCGATGAAGCCGCCGAGATTGCCCACGGAGTTAATCGCCGCGATGCCGGCGGCGGCACTCGCACCCTTAAGGAAGGTCGCCGGCAGGGACCAGAACACCGGCTGGGCCGAGAAGACGCCGGCCGCCGCCACGCACAGGCAGGCGAATTTCAGCACCGATCCCGGCACCACCACGCTGAGCACCAGGGCGAGTGCCGCGACGAGGCCCGGCACCACCACGTGCCAGACCTGATCGCCCGTCCGCGCGGCGCGACGGGGCACCCACCACAGGGCGAGCGCGGTGATCAGCCACGGGATGATGTTGATGAAGCCGTTGAGGGTGTTCGAGACCGCGAAGCTGCGCACCACCGTGGGCAGCCAGTAACTCAGGCCGTAGGCGGCCAGCGGGAAGGCGATGTAGACGGAGGCGAGCATCCAGACCCGCCGGTCGAGGAGGGCCGCGAAGGGGTTGCCGTGCTCGACCTTCCCCCCAGACTCGCGCTCGGCCGCGAGGGTGCGGCTCAGCCAGTCCCGCCCCTCCGGCTTCAGCCAGGGCGCCTGGTCCGGCCCGTCGGGCAGGATGCGCAGGACGATGACCGCCAGCGCAAGGGCGGGAAGGCCGGTGGCTACGAACACCCATTGCCAGCCCTTGAGGCCGAGGGTGCCGTCGAGGTCGAGGAGCGCGCCGCCGATGGCCGCGCCGACCGCGTTGGCGAGCGCGCTCGCGATCATGAACCAGCCGATCATCCGCGCCCGGTGCGATTGCGGGAACCACAGGGTCAGGGCGAACAGGACACCGGGGAAGAACCCCGCCTCCGCCACCCCGAGGAGGAAGCGCAAGGCGTAGAACATCGTCGTATTCTGGGTGAACCCGAGCAGGATGGTGATCAGCCCCCAGGTGAGCATGATCCGGGCAAACCAGCGCCGGGCGCCAACCCGCTCCAGGATCACGTTGCTCGGCACCTCGAACAGGAAATAGCCGAGGAAGAACAGCGATGCCCCGAGCCCGTAGACGCTCTCGCTGAGGCCGAGATCGCCCACCATCGGCAGCTTGGCGTAGGAGATGTTCTGCCGATCGATATAGGCGATCAGGTACATCAGACCGAGGAGCGGCATCAGCCGCAGCGTCACGGTACGGATCGTCGCCTCGGCGACGCGCGCATCCACCTGGGGAGGGGCTGGGCTCATCGGGTGCTTCCTCATGGCGCCCGTTCGGTGCGGGCGTTCCGGAGGCGAGCCTAATCCGTTCGCCCGCTACAACGCCAGGGCGAGCAGCGCGTCGCAGGCGACATGCGCTTCGAGATGATCGGCCAGCCGGTCCAGCACCGCCTCGATGCCAGCCTCGTAGGCCAGCCCGCTCGGCGCCGCCCCGAGACGGGCGAGCCAGGCCCCGCGCTGCCGGTCGTCGGCGAACAGGGCGTGCACGTAGGTGCCGGTGACCAGGCCATCGGCCGAGACCGCGCCGTCGAAGCGCCCGTCCGCGAGCCGGATCGCCGGCCGCACCGTATCCGGCCCGGTGGTGTCGCCCACATGCATCTCGTAGCCCGAGAACGGCACGCCGTCGGCCAAGCTGGTGCCGGTGACGGCGGCCAGATGCTTCACCGGCGTCATCACGGTCTCGATGTCGAGGAGCCCGAGGCCCGGCACTGAGCGGGGCGCGCCCTCGATGCCGTGCGGGTCGTCGATGCGCCGGCCGAGCATCTGGTAGCCGCCGCACAGGCCGAGCACCCGTCCGCCCCGCCGGACATGGGCGCGCAGGTCGATGTCCCAGCCCTCGGTGCGGAAGGCCTCGAGATCGTCGATGGTGGTCTTCGAGCCCGGCAGCAGCACGAGGTCGGCCACCGGGATCGGTTCGCCCGGGCGCACGAGCACCACCGCCACGTCGGGCTCGGCGCGTAGCGGGTCAAGGTCGTCGAAATTGGCGATGCGCGGCAGCACCGGCACGGCCACGACCTTGCGCCGGGCCGCGCCGGCGCCCGAGCCCGCGAGCCCGAGGGCGTCCTCCGCCGGCAGGCGCGCCGCGTCGGGAAAGTGTGGGATCAGGCCGAAGCTCGGCCAGCCGGTCGCCCGCGCGATCGTCGCCATGCCGTCGGCGAACAGGCTCGGGTCGCCGCGGAAGCGGTTGACGAGGAAGCCCCGGATCATCGCCGCATCGGCCGGATCGATCACCGCCTTCGTGCCGACGAGGCTGGCGATGACGCCGCCCCGGTCGATGTCGCCGAGCAGGATCACCGGCGTGTCCGTCGCGCGGGCGAACCCCATATTGGCGATGTCGCCGGCCCGCAGGTTGACCTCGGAGGCCGAGCCGGCGCCTTCCACCACCACGAGGTCGGCCTGCGCCTTCAGATACGAAAAGCTCTCCAGCACGGAGGCCAGGAGGCGCGGCTTCCAGGCCTGGTAGTCCCGCGCCTTGGCGGTGCCGACCATGCGGCCCTGGACCACGACCTGGCTCCCGGTCTCGCTCTGGGGCTTCAGCAGCACCGGGTTCATGTGCACGGAGGGCGCCACCCCGGCCGCCCGCGCCTGCAGCGCCTGGGCCCGGCCGATCTCGCCGCCATCGGCGGTGACGGCGGCGTTGTTCGACATGTTCTGCGGCTTGAAGGGCCGCACGGCGAGCCCCCGCCGCGCGAAGACCCGGCACAGGCCGGCGACGATCAGCGACTTGCCGACATCCGAGCCGGTGCCCTGGATCATGATGGCGCGGGTCATGGCTGCGGTTGCCCAGACGGAGCCGTGGCGCAGGCCGGATCGACGGGCCGCGCGGCGCGATGAAAGGCCAGGATGGCGGCTCCGTAGGTCTCGACCACCTCCGAGAACGGCACGCGCTCGGCCGTAAACAGCACGGCCCGGTGCCGGAACAGATGCTCGGGAATCGCGAGCGCGCCGCAAGCCCCCGGCGGGGGTGGCGCCTGCTCCCAGCCTTGCGGCAGCGGCTGCCACAGGCGTTCCGCACCGAGGGTCTGCCGCGTCGTGCCGAGGGCCTGGACCGCCCGGCCGAACGGCGTGTCGGTGGTCTCGAGCAGGCGGTTCATCTCCGGGGTCAGGCGTTCGGGCACGTACCAGTTGTCCGCCTCCGACAGGACGCGGTCGCCGCAGGCGAGCCGCACCCGACGGTAGCGGAGGACCGTGTCGGGGCCGGCATTCAAGCGCTTGCGGGTTTCCTCCGAGGCCGGCTTGTCCGCGCCGCGCTGCAGGTCCGCCGTGAGCCGGGACGAGGCGGCCATGCCGTGCTCGGCGCACCAGCCTTCGAGTGTCGCGGTCGCGGAGCGGCTGGCGAGCAGCCGGGCGTTCAGGCCCTCCACCACCGCCAGGGCCTCGACGCGGCCGAGATAGGTGGCGGGCCAGGAGGGGGCTGGATCGGCTCGGACGCCGTGCGTTCCCATCGCGGTGGACAGGGCGAGCGCGACGATGGCCGCCCGCATCAGAACTCGATCCCCACCTGCGCCTTCACCCCGGCGGCGAAGTGGTGCTTGACGGATGCCATCTCGGTGACGAGGTCGGCGGCCTCGATCAGGGCCGGCTTGGCGTTGCGGCCGGTGACGACGACGTGCAGGTCCGGTCGGCGCGCCCGGAAGGCCGCCACGACGGCGTCGAGGTCCAGGTAGTCGTAGCGCAGCGCGATGTTGAGCTCGTCCAGCACGACGAGGCGGATCGTCGGGTCGGCCATGAGGTCGAGGGCCTTGGCCCAGGCGTGCTCGGCGGCGGCGATGTCGCGGGCCTTGTCCTGGGTCTCCCAGGTGAAGCCCTCGCCGAGCGTATGCCAGTCGATCCGGTCGCCGAAGGTCTTGAGGGCGTGCTTCTCGCCCGTGTCCCAGGCGCCCTTGATGAACTGCACCACGCCGACGCGCCAGCCGTGGCCCAGCGCGCGCAGCATCAGCCCGAGGGCCGCCGTGGTCTTGCCCTTGCCCGGGCCGGTATTGACGATCGAGAAGGGGCTCCTCATCGTCAATACCGGCCCGG